>NZ_JBEXFP010000008.1:0-175690 GCF_040606825.1 Micromonospora sp. NPDC005367
GGCCCGGCCTGGACATCATCATCGGCGGTGACGGCAAGGACTTCACCAACGGCGGTCTCAACGCCAACCAGCGTGGGTACGGTCAGCGGCGGCCGATGGTCAGCACCGGCTTGGTGACCTCGGCGAAGAAGTCGTTGCCCTTGTCGTCGACCACGATGAAGGCCGGGAAGTCCTCCACCTCGATCTTCCAGACCGCCTCCATGCCCAGCTCCGGGTACTCGAGCACCTCGACGTGCTTGATGCAGTCCTGAGCGAGCCGGGCGGCCGGGCCACCGATCGAGCCGAGGTAGAAGCCGCCGTACTGCTGGCACGCGTTGGTGACCTGGGCCGACCTGTTGCCCTTGGCCAGCATGACCTGCGAGCCGCCGGCCGCCTGGAACTTCTCCACGTACGCGTCCATCCGGCCCGCGGTGGTCGGACCGAACGATCCGGAGGCGTAGCCCTCGGGGGTCTTGGCCGGGCCGGCGTAGTAGACGGCGTGGTCGCGCAGGTACTGCGGCATCGGCTCGCCCGCGTCCAGCCGCTCGGCGATCTTGGCGTGGGCGATGTCGCGGGCCACCACCAGCGGACCGGTCAGTGAGAGCCGGGTCTTCACCGGGTACTTGGACAGCTCCGCCCGGATCTCGTCCATCGGCCGGTTCAGGTCGACGCGGACCACCTCGGAGGTGTCCAGCTGCGCGTCGGTGACCTCCGGCAGGTAGCGGGCGGGGTCGGTCTCGAGTCGTTCCAGCCACACACCCGACGGGGTGATCTTCGCGACGGCCTGCCGGTCCGCCGAGCAGGAGACGGCGATGGCCACCGGGCAGGACGCACCGTGCCGGGGCAGCCGGACGACCCGTACGTCGTGGCAGAAGTAGCGACCGCCGAACTGCGCGCCGATGCCGAAGTTGCGGGTCAGCTCCAGCACCTCGGCTTCCAGCTCCAGGTCCCGGAAGCCGTGCGCGGTCATCGAGCCGGAGGTGGGCAGGGCGTCCAGGTACTTGGCGCTGGCGTACTTGGCCGTCTTCAGCGCGTACTCGGCGGAGGTGCCGCCGATGACGATGGCCAGGTGGTACGGCGGGCAGGCGGAGGTGCCGATGAGGCGCAGCTTCTCCTCCAGGAACTGCATCATCCGCGTCGGGTTCAGCAGCGCCTTGGTCTCCTGGTAGAGGTACGACTTGTTGGCCGACCCGCCACCCTTGGCCATGAAGAGGAACTTGTACGCGTCCGGATGCCCGTCCGGGTCCTCGGCGTAGATCTCCACCTGCGCCGGCAGGTTGCTGCCGGTGTTTCGCTCCTCCCACATGGTCAGCGGGGCGAGCTGCGAGTAGCGCAGGTTCAGCCGGGTGTACGCCTGCCAGACGCCCCGGGAGATCGCCTCGGCGTCGCCGCCGTCGGTCAGCACGTGCCGGCCGCGCTTGCCCATCACGATCGCGGTGCCGGTGTCCTGGCACATCGGCAGCACACCGCCGGCGGCGATGTTGGCGTTGCGCAGCAGGTCGAGGGCGACGAACCGGTCGTTCGGCGACGCGGCCGGGTCGTCGATGATCGACCGCAGCTGGGCCAGGTGCGCGGGACGTAGGAAGTGCGCGATGTCGTGCATGGCCTCGGCGGTCAGCGCGGTGAGCGCGGCCGGCTCCACGGTGAGGAACCGGCGACCGCCCGGGCCGTGCACGACGTCGACGCCCTCGTCGGTGACCAGGCGGTATTCCGTCTGGTCGGGGCCGGTCGGCAGCAGGGGGGCGTACGAGAAGGCGGCGGCACTGCTCATGAGCGGAAAGCCTAGGGCAGACCGGTCGATCATTCCCACCCGCCGGGCCCCCCTGGGACGCCGCTCTCACCGAACCTGTGAGCCGGGCAAATCGAGCGGCCGGTCCCGGCGGTGTCGTTGGGAGCCGACGCCGAGGTCAGCCGCTGGTCCCGTCGGGGCAAAGCTCACGTTTCGGCCCGCAGTCGGCGTCGTCGCCGCGATCGCCGGGGGGCGGAGCGCTGCCGGCCGGGCCGGGCGCACCGTCGCCGTCCGACGGATCGGGCTCGCCGCCCGCCGTCGATCCGAACCGGACGTACCCGATCTCCCGCCCCTCACCGATCACCATGCCGGCCGGGCCTACCGCGAGCGCGTTCGCCGAGGTCCGCAGCACGGCCAACTCCCGTCCGGTACGCGGATCCAGGGCGATCAGCCGGGACGGCTTCTCGTCGACGATCACCGCGGCGTGCGGGGTGAGTGTCGCGCCGGCCTTGCCGCCCGCCGGGCGGGTCCAGAGCGTGCGCTCGGCGCCCAGCCCACGGGCGAGGATCGACCGCTGGTCGGCCGCGCGGACCAGCGCGTACCGGTCGTCGACGGCGAGCAGCTTCTCGCGGTCCGCGCCGACCCAGAGCAGCCGGCCGTCGTACCCGTCGAGCACCGCCTCCCGGGCATCCGGGCTGACTCCGATGAGCACGTTGCGTGCGCCCTGCGGATCCTCCCGCTGCACGCAGCCGGCCTTGTCGGCGGTACGCAGGTTGATCCCGGCCCGACGCCAGGTCTCCCGGCCGGTGGCGGGGTCGACGCCGGAGATGGCGAAGTAACAGTTGTCGTCCTGGGAGCGCGCGGAGATGCGCAGCAGCCGCCCGCCGACCACGGAGAGGCGCTCCTCCCGGCCCGGCTCGACGTTCTGCAGCACGGAGCCGGTCGCGGTGTCCACGACGTGCACCCGGCCGTCGACGGGGAAGCCGAGCAGCGGCGGCACCGGCTCCGGTCCCGCTATCTCCTCGTCGAGCCGCTGCGCGGTCAGCCGCCGGGTGCCACGCAGTCCGGGGTTGTCCGCGAAGAGCCCGCTGCCCACGCCGGGCAGGAACGCGGTCCACAGTGGTTTGGTGCCGCGCGGGTCCCAGGCGCTCAGCGTGCAGTCGGTCGGCTGGGCGCAGCGCGCGTCGAGCAGCAGGTTGCGGTACGTCCAGACGGCCACCGCGTCGTCGTCCCGCCGGCGGGTCACCCCGGTGGTCGGGTCGAGCACCTCGTACCCCTTGACCAGCAGCTTGCCCACGACGACGACCGTGTCGCGGTCGGCGCCGGCGACCGCCGCCCAGTCGGCCTTGCGCTCCCAGAGCTGGCCGCCGGTGGCGAGAGCACGCGCCTCGACGCGGGTGCGCTGCTCGACGACCACCGTGTCGCCGGCGATGGTCACGCTCTTCGGTGTGCCACCGATCCGCTGCTGCCAGACCACGTCCGGCTCGGCGATCGGCTCGCTCCGGTCGACCCAGTCCCAGACCCTGGGGAACGGGTTCCAGACTCCGGTCGCGGAGAGGGCGACGACGGCGATCAGCGCGAGCAGCAGAACCGCTCGTACGCTCCGACCCCTCCCCTTCGCCACACGCACACGTTAGCCACGATCACGTAGCTCCCATACGCCCGCACCGCCGTGTCGCCGCGCTTTCTACCGCCGAAGGTGTTAACGGGGTCGCCCGTCCGCCCACTGTCGACCCCCGCCGGGGAGCGGCCCGGCGGCGGCCGGGCCACCGAGGTGTCGGGCAGTGGCCCTGCTCAGCTGCGGGCGGCGGAGCGGACCAGTGGCAGCGTGCGGTACGGAATCTGCTCGGCCAGCGCGATGATCGTCGAGGCGCGGGTGATCCCCTCGGAGGACACGATCTGGTCGATCACCCGCTGGAGGTCGGTGTTCGATCTGGCCACGATCCGGCAGAGCAGGTCACTGGAGCCGGTGATGGTGTGCGCCTCCAGCACCTCGGGGATGCCGGCGAGGTGGGCGGTGACCGGGTCGTGCCCGTGCCGCTGGCTGATCTCCAAGGTCACGAAGCTGGTCACACCGAACCCGATGGCGGCCGGCGAGATCTCGGGGCCGAGGCCGGCGATGACACCCCGGCCGATGAGCTTGTCGAGGCGCGCCTGGACGGTCCCCCGGGCCACACCGAGCCGCCGCGAGCACTCCAGCACACCGATCCGAGGCTCCTGGGCAAGCAGTTCGATCAACCGGGCGTCCAGGTCGTCGAGCTGGACATCTTGACCAGTGTTCATAGAGTTTCACCTTACTCGATGCACAACCTGATCAGCGATTCGGCGAACTATTGCCCAATCGCGGGCGGCACCGCAATCCTCAGCTCAAACCACTCACGGCGGCCCACGAGGCCGGCCGGTACGCAAGGGAGGCCACCATGACCCAGGCGATCGACCGACCCCAGTCCGGCGACGACACGGTCGACGTCGACCGGCTCATCGGCGCCGTCGACCACGACATCACCCGCGACCCCTTCCCGGTCAAGGGCCTCGACCACGTGCACTTCCTGGTCGGCAACGCCAAGCAGGCGGCGCACTACTACTCCACCGCGTTCGGCATGACCTGTGTGGCGTACCGCGGCCCGGAGCAGGGCTACCGGGACCACGCCCAGTACGTCCTGACCAGCGGCTCGGCTCGCTTCGTGCTGACCGGCGTCGTCCGCCCGGACGCCGAGGGCGCCGAGCACGTCGCCAAGCACAGCGACGGCATCAGCGACATCGCCCTCGAGGTGCCGGACGTCGACACCGCGTACGCGCACGCCACCGCCCAGGGTGCGACCGGCCTCGTCGAGCCGCACGACGTGAGCGACGAGCACGGCACCGTCCGGATGGCGGCCATCGCCACGTACGGCGACACCCGGCACACCCTGGTCGACCGGTCCCGGTACACCGGGCCGTTCCTGCCGGGCTTCGTGGCCCGCGGCCCGATCGTGGACCGGCAGCCGATGATCGCCGCCGGCATTCAGCCGAAGCGCTTCTTCCAGGCGGTCGACCACGTGGTCGGCAACGTCGAGCTCGGCCGGATGGACGAGTGGGTGGAGTTCTACAAGCGCGTCATGGGCTTCACCAACATGGCGGAGTTCATCGGCGACGACATCGCCACCGACTACTCGGCGCTGATGAGCAAAGTGGTCGCCAGCGGCACCCGCAAGGTGAAGTTCCCGCTCAACGAGCCGGCGATCGCCCGCAAGAAGTCGCAGATCGACGAGTACCTGGAGTTCTACCAGGGCCCCGGCGCCCAGCACATCGCCGTCGCCACGAACGACATCCTGGCCAGCGTCGACGCGATGCGGGCCGCCGGCGTCGAGTTCCTGGAAACCCCGGACTCGTACTACGACGACCCGGAGCTGCGCGCCCGCATCGGTGAGGTGCGCGCGCCGATCGAGGAGCTGAAGGCCCGCAAGATCCTGGTCGACCGGGACGAGGACGGCTACCTGCTCCAGATCTTCACCAAGCCGGTCCAGGACCGCCCGACCGTCTTCTTCGAGCTGATCGAGCGGCACGGCTCGCTCGGCTTCGGCAAGGGCAACTTCAAGGCCCTGTTCGAGGCCATCGAGCGTGAGCAGGAAGCACGCGGCAACCTGTAACACTTGCCAACGTGACGCAACCCCCGTCGTACCCGACGCCGCCGGCCGGTGGGCCCACGCCCACCGGCGGCGGCTTCACGCCGCCCGCCGGTCCCGCCCGCCAGCCGCATCGCGACCACCCGGGCGCCGTCCCGCCCCCACCGCCGAGTCCGGCCCTGTGCCGCCACGACGGGTTCGGCGGGACGGTCGTCGTTAAGGTGGCTGCGTGAGCGTGCAACCCGGCTGGTACATCGACCCCGCCGATCCCGAGACCCGACGGTACTGGGACGGCGAGGGCTGGATCGGTGCGCCCATCCCCGTCGACGCCACGCCGCCGGAGGGTCCGCCCCCGGTAGAGGCCCCGCCGGAGCCGCCGGAGCCGGTCGCGCCCGGCCCGGCGCCAGTGACCCCGGCCTCCGCGCCACCGGCCGCGGGCTGGCCCGGCCACCCCGGCCCTCCACCGGGGTACGGCCCTGCGGGCACGCCACCCGGTCACGGCCCCCAGGGCCCCGGCTACGGCCCGCCCGGGACGCCACCCGGCTACGGCCCGCAGGGCGGCCCACCCGGCTACGGACCCGAGGGCACGCCCGGTTACGGGCCGGCCCAGGGCACGCCCGGTCACCTGCCTCCGGGCACCCCGCCCGGCTGGGTTCCCCCGGGCTGGGCCGGGCGGATGCCCGAGCCTCGACCGCACGGGCTGCCGCTGGCCGGCTTCGGCCGCCGGCTGGCCGCCCGGCTCATCGACTTCGCCATCGTCCTGGCGCTCAACGTCGTGGTGAACGGCTGGTTCGTCTGGCGGTTCCTGGAGGAGATGGAACCGTACTGGCGTGAGGTCCTCCGGCGGGCGATGGAGGGCAACACGTCCCGCGAGGGGCTGCCCCAGATCGGTGAGCAGGCCGGGGGCCTCCAGTTGGCCATCGTGGCGATCGCCGCCGCGCTCTGGCTCGCGTACGAGGTGCCCGCGACGGCCTCGTCCGGCCAGACGATCGGCAAGCGAGCGATGCGGATCAGGGCGGTCCCACTCACCGCCTACGAGCCCCTCGGCTTCGGCCGGGCGTTGGCCAGGTGGAACACCTACGGCGGCGTGCCCACCCTGCTCTGGTGCTGCTTCGGCCTGGGCGTGCTGATCCAGCTCGTCGACGCGCTCTCCCCCCTCTTCGATCACCCCCTGCGACAGGCGCTGCACGACAAGCGGGCCCAGACCGTCGTCGTCCAGCTGCCGCAGTCGGACCCGAACCGCCCCCTGCACGACCGTTCCGACCCCCAGGAGACACCCCATGACCCAAACCGGAAGAGCTGAGCCGGCGGTACGACTGACCCGCGCCGACCTGGACTCGCTGCCCAGCTACGTACCGGGTCGCAACCCGGCCGACCTGGCTCGGGACCTCGGGCTGCCCGAGGCGATCAAGCTGGCCAGCAACGAGGTTCCGTACGGCCCGCTGCCCGGTGTGGTCGAGGCGGTCACCGAGGCCGCCGCCGGGGCGCACCGGTACCCGGACATGGGCGTGATCGCGCTCCGCGACGCGCTCGCCGAGCGGTACGGCGTGGACGCCGACCGGATCGCGACCGGCTGCGGGTCGGTCGCGCTCGCGGAGCACCTGGCCCGTGCCACCAGCCTGCCCGGCGACGAGGTGCTCTACTCGTGGCGTTCGTTCGAGGCGTACCCGATCATCGCGGCGACCAGCGGCGCGACCAGCATCCGGGTACCCAACGACGCCCACCACGCGCACGACCTGACCGCCATGGCGGCGGCGGTGACCGACCGGACGCGGCTGATCCTGGTCTGCACCCCGAACAACCCGACCGGCACCGCGATCCGCAAGCCGGAGCTGGACCGCTTCCTCGACGCCGTGCCGGACGACGTGCTCGTGGTGATCGACGAGGCGTACCGCGAGTTCGTCACCGACCCGGAGGTGCCGGACGGGCTGACCTACCTGGACCGGCCGAACGTGGCGGTGCTGCGCACCCTCTCCAAGGCGTGGGGGCTGGCCGGGCTCCGGGTCGGTTTCCTGGTCGCCCAGCCGGAGGTGGCGGCGGCGGTCCGCAAGGTGGTCACCCCGTTCTCCACCAGCGCGGTGGCCCAGGCAGCCGCGCTCGCCGCGCTCGCGCAGGCCGACGAGGTCGAGCGCCGCTGCGCCCTGGTCGTCGCCGAGCGGGACCGGGTGACCGAGGCGCTGCGCAAGTTCGTGCCCGACGTCCCCACCAGCCAGGCGAACTTCGTGTGGCTGCCGCTGGGCGACCGGGCGGTGGCGTTCGGCGAGGAGTGCGAGTCGCGCGGCGTGATCGTCCGGCCGTTCCCCGGCGACGGGGTGCGCGTCACCATCGGCACCCCGGCCGAGAACGATGCCTTCCTGGCCGCCGCCGAGGCGGCCCTAGCCTGCCTAGCCTGACACAAAGCGCGAATCACTACCATTTGCGCCTTTAGTCCGTTTTAGTCCTATTTCTGCCCTATGTTCCAAGTAGCCGGCCTGCCGCGCCCCGAGTGGCGTCCGAACCGCGCCGGCCCACTTCGAGAACGGGGTAAGAACCAGTGCGTACTGCCAAGATCTGGACCACCGCCGCGGCCACCGCCGCGGCGGTGGGCCTCCTCGCCACGCCGGCCGCCGCCGCGCCCACCGACACCACGGACAGCACGTTCGAGGTGCTCGTCGGCACCCTCGACGTCGTCACGCCGGCCACCGCCGACCTGGGTACCGGCAACACGGGCGGCACCATCACCGGCGCCCTCGGCACCGTGACCGTCGACGACTCCCGGGGCGCCGCCGACGCCTCGTGGACCGCCTCGGTCACGGCCACCGTCTTCCAGACCGGCGGCGGCAGCCCGGAGGAGACGGTGCTGCCGTCGGAGATCGACTACTGGTCGGGACCGGCGACGGCGACGACCGGCACCGGCACCTTCACACCTGGCCAGGCCGCCGCCGGCGACGCGCAGCCCCTGGACAGCGTCACACCGGTGACGGCGTTCAGCCACGCGGGCGGCACCGGCGGGAACACCGCCGGGTGGAACCCCACCCTGGTGGTCAACGTTCCGCTGGACAGCGTCGCGGGCGAGTACACCGGGACGGTGACTCATTCGGTGGCGTAGCCGCCGGCTGCGGTCGGCCGTGGCGACCACGGTCGTCCTGTTCGGTCTCGCCGGCCCGGGTCTGCCGACTCGGGCCGGCGCGGCCGAGCCGGACGAGGGCAGCATCGGGATCCGGCTGCTGGAGGCACCGACGAACCGGCGCGACGACCCGCGCGCCCTGCGCTACATCGTTGATCACCTTCGGCCGGGCACCACCATCAAGCGGCAGCTACTGATCGTCAACCGCAGCGCCCAGCGTCACGCGGTCGAGCTCTACCCGGCGGCGGCGAGCGTGGACGACACGAAGTTCGTCTTCGCCGGAGGGCGGGCGGCCAACGAGCTGACCTCCTGGATCACCATCGATCGGGACGCCATCGAGTTGGAACCGTGGGAGGAGACCCGGGTCCGGGCGACGATCGCCGTGCCGGCCGACGCGCCCGCCGGCGAGCGGTACGGGGTGCTCTGGGCGTCCGCCGCCTCCTCGCCGTCCCCCTCCGGCGGCCAGGTGACCCAGGTTCACCGGGTCGGCGTGCGGGTCTACCTCGATGTCGGCGAGGGCGGCGAGCCGGTCTCCGACTTCACCATCGGGGAGATGCGCCCGGCCCGCAGTTCGCAGGGCGAGCCGTCGGTCACGGTCCGGGTCGCCAACACCGGCGGACGCGCGGTGGATCTGACCGGGACGGTCATGCTGAGCGACGGACCGGCCGGCAGCCGTGTCGGCCCGTTCCCGGTGTCGGAGGGCACCACCCTGGCGGCGGGTGCCACCGGCCAGGTCAGCGCGCGGTTTCCGGCCGAACTGCCGAACGGCCCCTGGAAGATCGAGGTCAACCTGAAGAGCGGCCGGGTGGAACGGAGCGCGACCGGCCGGATCCAGTTCCCCGACCCCGGCGGCGAGGGTGTACGGGCGACGCTCTACTCCCGGATGCTCACCGGGTGGGGGGCCGTCGCCGCCGTGGCGGGCCTACTGTTCCTGGCCGGACTCGCCGTGCTGGCACGCCGCTTCCGGCGGACACCGACGCGCGTGCCCTGCGAGCGGATCTCCGCGAACCGCTGAGATCGACTGCCGGCACAAGCCCGGCCGGCTCGACGTCGTCACCCGCTTCCGCCGACCGGGGGCGCGCGGTTCGCCCGTCCCGCCGGAGGGCCGACGCCGGCTCGGAGCCGGACGGTGTCGGCCGGGGTCAGCTCGGTCGCCGGTGGCGAACCGCCAGCCAGCCGAGGAGGAGCAGGACGGCTCCGAGGCCGGCGAGCAGCGGGACGGACCCACCTCCGCCGGTGACCGGCAGCTGGCCGCCGTGGGTCGGCTGCGGGGTCGGCGGAGCCGGCTGCGGCGTGGATGGGGTCGGCTGCGGGGAGGCGGGTCGCACCTCGAAGGTGACCCGACCGTTCCTCGGGGGCTCCGTCGGGGCGGCACCTCCGGCCACCGGTGGCTGCACTCGAGCGACCGCCGACGCGGCAGCCGGGTCGAACGCCGGCGTCACCACCAGCATGAGGCCCGCCGCACCGGCGAGCGCCACGCCGACGAGTCGCTCGGCTGCCGTCCTACACATCCGCACGATCCCTTCCCGCAGGAACATGAACCGTCCGTAATGTAACTTTTTCTGAACTAGATGGCGGTTTATTCGGTTTCACTCATCCCGACGCGCCCGAGCGGGGACGCGTCGGGCCCGGCTCACTCCCGGGCGACGCTGCCGGCACCCGACGCCGCTGGCAGGGCGCTGTCGGCGCCGGACGCCGCTGGGGCCACCGGAGGCGTACGGAGAGCCGGAGCGGCGTCCGCCGGCGCGGGGCTTATCAGGATGATGATCACGCCCACCAGGGCTGCCACGAGTCGCACAAGAGTGACTATAAGTAACGTATGTCCGATTTGTCGAGCATGCGAGGCGGCGTTTCGGCTCAGGTCGCGGCAAGCACCAGCGGCTCGGAGGTGAGGAAGTACGCCTGGTCGTCCGCATCCGGATCGACCGGCTGCCGCAGGCGCTCCACGACCACGTAGCCGTGCGCCGCGTACACCGCACCCGGCACGTAGCCGGTCCCGTCCTGCCCGACGGTGAGCGTAAACCGGGACCGCTCGGCGCCGGTCGCGGGATCGAGCGTGATCAGCTCCCGGGCATCGGTCAGCACGTGCACCCGGCCCGGCTGCACGGCGATCACCCGTCCCGGTCCCAGGTCGGGGCGGCGCCACAACTCGGTCCCGTTCCGGGCGGAGCGGCCGACCAGCACACCGTCGACCGTCCCGACCACCTGCTCACCCGCGAGCTGGCTGTCGAGCCCGTCCAGCGCCGGTGCGGCGACCGGTGCCCCGGCCCCGACCAGCCACGCCCGCCCCGCCGCGTCACCCGGGCCGGCCATGCGCAGAGCGGAGCAGCCGGACGTCGCGATGCGGCAGCCGACCGGGGTCACGACCAGTTCGCCGGCCACGCCGGGCGGCCGCCAGCGACTCGTCACCTCGCCGGTGGCCGCGTCCCGGAACTCGACGGCGGCCTCCCCCGCGCACCCGTCCACGCTGACCAACTGCCCGGTCGGCGTGGTACCGACGTCGCTCCGGCACTGCGTCCCGAGCTCCGACCGCCATAGCTCGCGCCCACCGGCCAGGTCGACGCCGCGCGCCTCGCCGTCACCGGTCGCCACCAGCACGTCCCGACCGTCGGCCGTGCGGGTGAGGTAGAGCCCGGCGGGATCCCACACGATCGCCGACCCGGTGCGCCGCACGCCCGACCTGTGCTGCGGCACGGGCCCGTCGGCCCGCCAGGCCACCCGCCCGTCCCGCGCGTCCAACGCCACCAGTCGCCCGTCCGACCACCGGCTGACCACGGTGGTCCCGCTCGCCACCACGCCGACCAGTTCGGCCGGCCAGCGGCGGTACGACCAGAACGGGGTGGTGCGGTGCTCGCCGTCGACCGGGGTGTCCGCGTACACCTGGCGGTGGCCCGCGTACACGCGAAGGCGGCCGTCCACGATCAAGGGAGCAACGGGCAGCCGCCCGATCACTCCCACCGGAGGTTGCGCCGGTGCCGGGTAGTCCGAATGGGCGACCGTGCTGACCTCGGCAGGGGCGAGCACCCGGTAGACCGTCACCGTTACCGCGGCGGCGACGAGCAGCGTTGCGACCGCCCGCACGACACCCCGCCGGCCGTTCCGGAACCCCATGCGCACCTCCGCCCGGCACAGTACTAGGGCGGGTTCCGTGCGGCTCGCCGGAGCGGAGCCGAGGCCCCGGCGGCGGTCCGGCGCAGCCGGACACGGTGTCCCCGGACGTGCCTCGGCGGCACACGCCGGATCCGGAGCGTTGAGATTCAGGCGGCCCGGACCGCGCCGGAACGCCCCGCGACCGCGGCGGTGGCCAGGTCGGCGAGGTCCGTCCGCAGCGCGTGTTCCATCGCGCGCGCCGCCAGCGCGCCGAGGAACAGTGCGGCCACCCGACCGTACGGGTCGACCGGCATCGCCTCCAGCGTGACGCTAACCAGCGTGCGGCCGTGGTGCCGGCGTCCCGCCCTGCGCAGCTCCCAGGTGATCCGGTAGTCGACGCCGACTCCGGACGAGACGAGGACGAGGCGCCGAGGGGGGACCGCCTCCACGACGCAGAACTCCTCGACGAGGAGACCGCCGTCCGGCTGGGAGCGGGGCTCGCGCCATGAGGTACCCGGCCCGAACGGCCCGGGGGTGAGCAGCTCGACCGGGCCGGCGAGGTGTCGCCGGACCCGGCCGGGCAGGTCGGTCAGGAGGCGCCAGACATCGACGGCATGCGCCTCGATACGCCCGGTAACCGTCACTGTCGACATGCCACCTCCCGTGGCGTCGACGGTACGCGGCGTGAGCGCGGTACGGGGGTCTCCGGGCGCAATTCCCGCCGGAGACCCCGAAAAGGTACGTCTGCCGCCGGTACCGGGTCCGCCCGCACGGACCGGAACCTGGGCGACCTGGTCCGCGAGGCCGGCGGTCAGCTGTCGAACTGCCCTGCGCGGATCGCGCCGACGAAGGCCGCCCAGCCGGGCGGGCTGACCGCGAGCGTGGGACCGGTCTGGTCCTTCGAGTCGCGTACCGCGACCACCCCGAGGACGTCGACCAGGTTGTCCGCCACCTCCACACAGAGCCCCTGGTCGTTGGAGCGGCTGCTGGTACGCCAGACGGCACCCGTCAGATCGTGCATCGTGAACTACCTCCCGCTGCGTCGGGACGCCCCGTCCGCGACCGGCGGGACCAGTCGCGGGCCCGTCCGGCGCGACGGGGCGTCGGAATCCGGAGCGATCAACGCGGAAGGTTGTCGGCCCGGTCGCACCGACTGTGCGATCGGCTGATCACGGTTGGGACGACCTGTCGTGCGCCGCTGACCGGCATGTCCGGCCTGGTCAGCGGGGCGGCAGGATGGTGCCGGTGACCTCGCCCAGGGCGATGGTGGTGCCGTCCGGGCCGGGCGCGGTCGCGGTGATCGTGACCGTGTCCCCGTCCTGCAGGAAGGTCCGCAGTTCGTCCCCGCCGAGCTGCACCGGCTCGGCACCGCCCCAGGTCAGCTCCAGGAACGAGCCGACCTGGCCGCGTTCCGGACCCGAGACGGTGCCGGACGCGTAGAGATCACCGGTACGCAGCGACGCTCCGTTGACGGTCAGGTGCGCCAACTGCTGGGCGGGCGTCCAGTACATGGTGGCGAAGGGCGGTTCGCTGACCCGCTCGCCGTTCCACTCGACGACGATCCGCAGGTCCAGCCCGCGGTGCGGCACGTCGCGCAGGTAGTCGACGACCGGTGGTTCCTGCTCGGGCGCGGGCACGAACGCGTCGGTGAGGGCGTCCAGCGGTGTCACCCACGCCGAGACGGACGTGGCGAAGGACTTGCCCAGGAACGGACCGAGCGGCTGGTACTCCCAGGCCTGGATGTCCCGGGCGGACCAGTCGTTGACGAGCACCACGCCGAAGACGTGGTCGGTGAAGTCGTCGACGGAGACCCGGGCGCCGAGCGGACTGGGTACGCCGACCACGAAGCCGACCTCGGCCTCGATGTCCAGCCGGGCGGAGGGACCGTACGTGGGTCCGTCCGCGCCCGGCCGCTGACCCGACGGACGGATCACCGGGGTCCCCGAGACGACCACCGTGCCGGCCCGGCCGTGGTAGCCGATCGGCAGGTGCTTCCAGTTCGGCAGCAGCGGCGGCTGGCCCGGCCGGAAGATCTGCCCCACATTGCCCGCGTGGTGCTCCGAGGAGTAGAAGTCGACGTAGTCGGCCACCTCGAACGGCAGCAGCAGGCGCACCTCGGCCAGCGGCACCAGCAGCGGCTCGACCACGGGCCGGTGCGCCGCCTCGCTGAGCAGCTCGGTGACCCGCTGTCGCACCGCCGTCCACTGCGGACGCCCGAGCGCCATGAAGTCGTTGAGGGTGCTTCGGCCCAGCGCGCCGGCCGCCAGCACCAGGCCGGCCACCTCGGCACCGGCCAGGTCGAGCACGAAGTCCCCGATGCGTACGCCGATCCGCGGCTCCCGCCCGTCGTGCACGAACACCCCGTACGGCAGGTTCGTCACCCCGTACGCCGAGCCTTGCGCACCCGTCACCCAGGTCATACGTCCTCGCCCCCGTTCCCGTCGGTCCCGTTCATCGCCACCGGCCCGTCACGTCCTCGGCCCGTCCAGCAGGCCCAGGCGGTCCAGGTCCGCCAACGGCTCGCCGATGCTGCACGAGCCGTAGCCCACCCAGAGCGGACGCGGCCCGCCCAGCCGGCCCTCGACCGCCTCCAGGAGCGGACGCGGATCGGTGACCGTGAGCAGCTCGGCGACCTCCGCCAGACCCGCGCCCTGCGCGGCGGCCAGCGTGGCGGCCAGCACGTTCACGAAGCCGTGGTGGACGAGGCCGGTCTCCGGCTCCAGGTGGCGGACCGCGTTGTGCAGCCCGGCGGTCAACTTGAACGGCAGGGCCCGGTCCCGGCAGCCGCAGATCACCGCGGCCAGCTCTATCGGAGTCGGGAAGAGTTCGGCGGCCAGCCCGCCGGTGCGGAACTTCGCCGCGATCGGCAGCCCCTCGGCCCGGATCGCGGCGAGCCGGTCCAGCGCCCCCATGAGCCCGAACGTCAACGGAATCTCGGCGTAGACGGCTTCGACCCCCGCGAGCTTGTCGACCACGCGCAGCAGGGCGGCGATTCCGGGCAGGGGGTCCTCGCCCCGTTTCGCCACCGCCACCTCCACCTGGCGGGCTGTCACGCCATCGGGTGGCAGGAAGGACAGCGCGAACGGCAGGCCCTCGACCCCGGTGTCACCGATGACCCCGACGACGAAGCCCTCGGCCGGGTCGACGAGACCGGTCAGTTCGCCCGCGGTGACGGTCGAGGCGGGCACCAGCAGTGGGCCGACCAGGTCGGCGTACCAGGCGGCGCGATGGCGTCGATGTGCGACGACGGCGTCCGGGAGCGCGGCGCTGCCGGGCGGGAAGACGGCCGCGTCGTCCACCAGGCCGTCGAGGAGCGCGGGCACCTGCGTTGACACGGAACAAGAATCTACGGGACGCTACGAGGAACGGACAACAGCGTCCGATTATCGGACGTCCCTAGCCGGTCAACGGGACACACCGGGAGGCGAGATGCCCTACTACCGCAGCGTCGGCGAGGTGCCGCGCAAGCGCCACACCCAGTTCCGCCAGCCCGACGGCAGCCTCTACGCCGAGGAGCTGATGGGGCAGGAAGGCTTCTCCTCCGACTCGTCCCTGCTCTACCACCGGCACGCCCCGACCGCGATCGTGGCCGCCGAGGAGTTCACCCCGCCGGCCTTCACCCGGTCGCCGAACCTGCCGCTCAAGCCACGGCACCTGCGCACGCACAAGCTCGACGGCACCGGCGCCGACCCGGTGCTCGGACGGCAGTACCTGCTCGCCAACGACGACGTACGCATCGCGTACGTGCTGGCCGACCGTCCCTCCCCGCTGTTCCGGGACGCCATCGGCGACCACTGCCTCTACGTCGAGGCGGGCGACATGCGGGTCGAGTCGACGTTCGGGACGCTCGACGTGACCGCCGGCGACTACGTCATCATCCCCACCTCCACGATCCACCGGCTCGTGCCCACCGGCGACCAGCCGGTACGGCTGCTCACCATCGAGGCGTCCGGTCACATCGGCCCACCCAAGCGCTACCTCACCGTCCGCGGGCAGTTCCTGGAGCACTCGCCGTACTGCGAGCGCGACGTCCGCGGGCCGGACGCGCCACTGCTGGTCGACGGCGAGGACGTCGAGGTCCTGATTCGCCACCGTCGTGGTTGGACCCGCCACACCTACGCCCACCACCCGTTCGACGTGGTCGGCTGGGACGGGCACATGTACCCGTGGGCGTTCTCCATCCACGACTTCGAACCGATCACCGGGCGGATCCACCAGCCGCCACCCGTGCACCAGACCTTCCAGGGCCCGAACTTCGTCGTCTGCTCGTTCGTGCCACGCAAGGTCGACTACCACCCGGACGCGATCCCGGTGCCGTACAACCACCACAACGTCGACTCCGACGAGATGCTCTTCTACACCGGCGGCAACTACGAGGCCCGGCGCGGCTCCGGCATCGAGCAGGGCTCGATCTCGCTGCACCCGTCCGGCTTCACCCACGGCCCGCAGCCCGGCGCCGCCGAGCGGGCGATCGGCGTCGACTTCTTCGACGAGCTGGCAGTCATGGTCGACACGTTCCGCCCCCTCGACCTCTGCGACGCCGCCACCGCCTGCGAGGACCCGGGCTACGCCTGGACCTGGGCGCGTCGGGCCTGATCGTCCCTGGGTTTCGCCGGAGCCCGCCCCGCTCCGGGCGGTCAGGCTTGATCCCTCCGCGGGTCGGGCTCCGGCGAACCCCGACCGGGTCGAGCCAGGCCGCGCTAGCAGATCTTCCAAACGTCGCGGGTGGTCAGGCTGGGGTTCGGGTGGCTGGTACGACCTCGGCGATCGCGGCCACGGCGATGGCGAGCACCAGCGGCCACGGGGTGCCGACGACGGCGTAGAGCAGGATCAGCACCGGCGAGGCGAACGCCGCGTAGACGGCGAGGGCGAGGGCACGGTCGGAGCGGAGCAGCCCCGGCAGGACGGTCCGCGCCAGGCCTGGCATCCGGGCGGCGAAGCGCCAGATGACCAACGCCCCACCGAGCGCGGCGAACGCCGCCGCGACACGGGACAGCCCTCCGCTGCCGGGCGCGAGGCAGGCGACCAGCACCGCCGTGATCATCGACCAGCCCGCGCCGTAGAGCACCAGCTGCCGCAGGCCGGCGGAGATCGTACGACCCGAGTCGATCTGCCCCGGGTTCATCGCGGCGGCCTCGGCCAGATGCTCCAGCGCCTCACTCCAGCGCCGCTGCTCCAGCCGGATCACGCCGATGTCGTGCCGCGCCTCGGCAAGCTGCGGGTCCAGGCGCAGCGCCTCCCGGTAGGCCCGCTCAGCGAGGTCGTAGAGCCGCATGTTCGCGGCCACCAGACCGAGCACCAGGTGCGACTCGGGCTCCTCGGGCGTCAGCTCCACCGCCCGCCAGGCCGCGTTCAGCGCCGTCTGCCCATTGCGGGAACCGGCCAGGATCGCGGCGCCGCCGCGCTGGGCGTACGCGTCGTCCGGGCCGCTCGCCAGGATCTCGTCGGCGGACCGGGCCGCCTCCGCGTACCGCTGCAGGTCGGCGAGCGCCATCCCCCGGGCCAGCAGCGGCGCCACGGTGCCCGGGGCGGCGGCGATCGCCGTGTCGGCGGCCGTGAGCGCCTCGGCGGGCCGGCCGGCGGCCAGATGCAGCCGGGCGAGCAGGGTGAGTCCCACCGGGTTCGCCGGCTCGATCGCCACCGCGTACGAGACCTCGGCGACGGCCTCGTCGTAGCGGCCCAGCTCGGCGAGGAGCTTCGCCCGCTGGAGATAGCCGTCGGTGGCGGACTGATCGGACGCGGCGTCGCTGGACATCGCGGCGAGCCTAGGCGGCCGGGGCCTCGTACACCAGAGCCACCGCGATTCCGGCGAGCCCCTCGCCGCGTCCGGTGAAGCCGAGCCCGTCGGTCGTCGCGGCGGAGACGGTGACCGGCGCGCCGACGGCGGCGGAGAGCACCCGTTCGGCCTCCGCCCGGCGCGGCCCGATCTTCGGTCGGTTCCCGACCACCTGGACCGAGACGTTGCCGATCGTCAGCCCCTCGGCGCGGACCCGACGGGCCGACTCGGTGAGCAGCGCCACGCCCGACGCCCCGGCCCACTCCGGCTGGTCCACGCCGAAGTTCGCGCCCAGGTCACCGAGGCCGGCCGCGGAGAGCAGGGCGTTGCAGGCCGCGTGGGCCGCGACGTCCGCGTCGGAGTGACCGGCCAACCCGTCCTGGCCGGGCCAGTGCAGGCCGGCCACCCAGCACGGCCGGCCGGCGGAGAAGGCGTGCACGTCGGTGCCGATGGCCACCCGGGGAACGATCATGATCAGAGGGTACGCGTCAAGCACCGCTGGTCAGCAGATGCTCGGCCAGCGCCAGGTCGAACGGGCGAGTGATCTTGAGGGCGTACTCCGAACCGGGCACGCAGGAGACCGGTACGCCCTGTTTCTCCACCAGGCCGGCGTCGTCGGTGAGCGCGTCACCGGCCGCGGCGTGCGCTGCGGTGAGCACCGACCGGCGGAAGCCCTGCGGGGTCTGCACCGCGCGCAGGGCGGAACGGTCGACGGTGCCGAGCACGACCTCCCCGGCGCCGACCTCCTTGATCGTGTCGACGACCGGCAACACCGGGATGACCGCCGGCCGCCCCGCGCGAACCGCCGCGGCGACCGCCTCGACCAGGTCCGGTGGGGTGAGCGCCCTGGCCGCGTCGTGCACGAGGACGATCTCCGGACCAGGGGGCACCGCCGCGAGGGCGGCGGCCACGGATTCCTGCCGCTCCGCGCCGCCGGGCACGACGCTCACCGGGGCCACCGGAGCGAGCAGCTCACGGACCGCCTCGACCTCGGCCACGGGCGCCGCGACGACGATGGTGTGCACGCTGCGGGCCGCGGCGAGCCGGCGCACCGCGTGCACCAGAAGTGGTTCCCCCGCGAGCAGGCGCAGCGCCTTGGGCCGACCGGGGCCGAGCCGCACGCCGGCACCCGCCGCAGGGACGAGGACCGCGACGTCACCGCGCGGATTGAGCTGCGCGGTCACGTCGCGGTCCTCGGTGGTTTCTTCGCTACGAACTGGGTACGACGATGCTGTGCGGACTAGGCCTCGGCCAGCACCTTGTCGAGGAGCGTCTCCGCCTCGTCCTTGGTGCTCTTCTCGGCCAGCGCGACCTCGCCGACGAGAATGTCCCGGGCCTTGGCGAGCATGCGCTTCTCACCCGCGGAAAGACCCCGCTCCCGCTCCCGACGCCACAGGTCACGAACAACCTCGGCGACCTTCAGCGGGTTGCCGGAGGCGAGCTTCTCCAGGTTGGCCTTGTAACGCCGCGACCAGTTGGTCGGCTCCTCGGTGTGCGGGGCACGGAGCACGTCGAAGACCTTGCCCAGGCCCTCTTCGCCGACCACCTCGCGCACACCCACGATCTCGGCGTTCTCGGCGGGAACCCGGACCGTGAGGTCACCCTGCGCGACCCTCAGGACGAGATACTGCTTCTCCTCGCCCTTGATGACCCGAGTCTCGATTGCCTCGATGAGTGCGGCCCCGTGGTGGGGGTAAACAACGGTCTCGCCGACACTGAAAACCATAGGTTCGAAACCCCTTTCGC
The DNA here is from genome assembly GCF_040606825.1 of Micromonospora sp. NPDC005367. Lineage (NCBI taxonomy): Bacteria > Bacillati > Actinomycetota > Actinomycetes > Micromonosporales > Micromonosporaceae > Micromonospora > Micromonospora sp. NPDC005367. Next base: position 19,032 of record NZ_JBEXFP010000008.1, read on the forward strand.
TGTGTCTAGGGTAACACGCTCAGGCACCGATGTCTCACCGCTGTCCTGATCGTTGGCGCAGCTCAGGGGCCCTGTGAGAGGTATTTCTTCGACTTGACAGGCAGTCAAATCGATGGTTTGAACACGCTCCGTAGTCTCCGGATGACACCCCGGGACGAGTGAACGGAACGTCGAGATCAAGGGCTATGCGCTTCGTTCATGATATCCCGCCGGCCGCTTCTGCGCCCAGGTGTAGCGGGAGCTGCCCTCGGTACGCGAGGCTGGAAGGCGAGCCAATGTCGGCTCCAAGAGACGGTTCCAGGGGGACGGCGATGAATACGCCGGGCACAGAGGGGAACGGGCTGCCGGACCTGCCGCCGGAGTGGGGTCGGGTGGTCGTACCCGACGACGCCTCGGCGCTGGCGCAGGAGGCCGCCCAGGTCCGACGCGAGCTGCGCGAACGCGCCCGCCTGGCCACCAGGAAGCGCCTAACAGCGCTCCGGATGCCCCTCGTGTGGCTGGTGGTCGCGGTGCTCATCACACTCGCCGGCCTGGCCGCCGTCACCCGGCCCGGTCCGACCCCCGCCCCCGCGACCAGCCCGGCGGCGCCACCCGCCGCGCTCACCGGGCGGCCGCTGCCCGCTCTGGACCTGGTCGACGCGGGGCAGGATCCGGTGCCGCTGCGCGGCCTGCTGCCCGCGATGATCATCCTGGTCGACGGTTGCGCGTGCCCCGAACGAGTGAGCGAGGCGGCCGCCGCCGCGCCGCCCCAGGTGAACCTGGTGGCCGTCAGCGGAGGGCGGTCGGTCCCCAGCGCTCCACCAGCCGGCGGGACCGGCGTACGTACACTCGCCGACCCCGCCGGCGGTCTGCGCTCCTTCCTGCACCTGTCGCCCCGTCCGGACGCTGCGGTGGCCGTGCTCGTCGACCGGTCCGGCGTGGTGGTCCGGGTGCTGCCGGAGCTCGGCCCGGCCGAGGCGTACCGCGCCGACCTCGATCGCCTCGCCGCCTGAGCCACGGCGATCAGCGGCACCACCGGGTGTCAGTCGACCGCGGCGAGCTGCATCTGCACCCGGACCGGCTCGGCGCCCAGGGGCCCGACCTCGACGCGCAGCGGTCCACCGACAGCGATCAGCAGGCTCCTTCGAACCTGGCCGTCGCAGATCGGCCGGAGATCGACGCTCTGGCTGCCCTTGATCGTGACGATCAGCCCACTCGACCCGGTGCACAGGTACTCGAACAGGTACGGGTCGTCCGGCCGGCCGTTCACCTGTCGGATCAAGCTCCGTTCCGGCGCGATGAGGGTGCGCTCACGCCAGAGCGTGTTCGGGTACCGCGACAGCTCGCCACTCCCCCACTGTCCGCTCGGGCCGGGACGGGGCTGGACCTCTCCAGTGCCCCAGCCCTGGTCGAGCGGGTACGCCGCGCCGGTCTCCGGGTCGATGCGGAAGGCAGAGCCGTCCTCCTCCACCCGGAAGACGTACCTGCTGCCGGGATCGACGCGGACGGCGACACCGGTGGCGGGATCCACCACGGCCACCTGGCGGGCGCCGGACCTCGGAGGAACGAGCGGAACACCCAGCGCCAGCGGAGCGGCCAGACCGGCCACCGGAGGAGCCACGCCGGGCGCCCGGGCGGCCAACCCGGGTAACGACACGGCCAGGCCGAGACTTCTCTCGTCCACCGGGGCGTTGGCCCGCCACCACGAGCCGCCCGCGACCAGGGCGAGCACGGTCAAGCCGACCAACACCCCACCGCGCAGCCGGTCCCGCGCCCGCACGTCCACCAACCGAGGGTAAGCCGGACGCTCAGCCCTGTCGATCGAGCAGTACGGCGTAGAGCGTGAGACCGGGGCCGAAGGCGAGCATGAGGATCCGCTCCGGCGGGGTCGGGGCACGACGCAGCCGGTCGAGGATGAGCAGCACCGTCGGGGACGAGCAGTTGCCGTGTTCGTCCAGCGTCGCGCGGGACGCCGCCAGCGCCTCCGGTGGCAACCCCAGCTCGCGCTCCACCACGTTGAGGATGCGGGGGCCGCCCGGATGCACCGCCCAGCCGTCCAGCTCGTCGAGCGTGGCGCCGTGCCGGGCCAGCAGGTCGTCGACCAGGCCACGCACGTGCGTGGAGAGCACCTGTGGCACCTTCGGCGACAACCCCATCCGGAAGCCGGAGTCGGTGACGTCCCAGGTCATGTGGTCGGCGGTGGAGGTGTCGGTGACCGACGTGACCTCGCGCACCGCGTACCCGGGGCCGCCGGGCAGCACCACGGCGGCGACCGCCGCGTCCGAGAAGAGCGCGTGCGAGACGATCTGCTGCGTGTCCACCCGGGCCGTCGACGGCTGAATGTGCAGGCTGGTCAACTCGGCGCAGAGCAGCAGCGCCGGGCGGCCCCGGGCGGTGACGAAGTCGCTCGCCGCGCCCAGCCCGGGCAGCGCCGCGTAGCAGCCCATGTGGCCGACGAACATCCGCTGGGTGCCGGGGGCCATGCCGAGGTCCCGGGCGAGCAGGATGTCCAGCCCCGGGGTGGCGTACCCGGTGCACGAGCAGACGACGAACAGCCCGATGTCACCGGCGTCCAGACCGGCGGCGGTCAAGGCCCGGCCGACCGCCTCCTTGCCCAGCGGCAACGCCTCCACGAGGTAACGACGCATCCGCCGTTCGGTCGGCCAGTCGGAGACGTCCTCCAGCAGCGGATTGACCGCCGCCTGCCGCGTGGTGACCCCGGAGTTGGCGAAGATCCGTTGTGCCAACGACCGGGTGGTGCCGGTGAAGTGCCGGGAGAAGAAGCCCTCCCACAACTCGTCCTGCCGGGCCGACGGCGGCTGCGCCGTCCCGAGGCCTGCGATCACTGGTACCGACACGATCCCCACCTCTCGTCCGACGCCGCCCTCGCCCGGACCGTCCCCACCGGAACGGCCACGGCGGGCCCCACGCTCACCAACGAGGCGCCGAGCCGTCGCGGTCCGGGTCACCTCCCAACGCGGCGATGCCGAGCCAGTCGGCGCAGACGTCCGAGGTGGCCGGATGCAGCGATCCGCAGCGGGCGTCCCGGTAGAGCCGCTCCAGCGGATGGCCTCGCCGGGTCGCCGAGGTACCGGCCGCCTCGAGCATCGACGCGGCGACGTCGGCGGCGGTCGTACCGGCCAGCAGCTTCGCCCGCCACACCCAGCGGTTGGTCTCGGCGTCGCCGGCCGCCTCGTCCACCCGGCGGGCCGCCTCGCGCACCACCAGCTCGGCCGCCGCCACCGCCGCGTCGGCCCGGCCGAGGCGCGCCCGCACCGCCGGCAGCCCGGCGAGGTTGCGGGCGTTCAGGTGCTCGGCGGCCGCCTCGATCGCCGCCCGCGCGACGCCGACGTAGACGGCCGCGTAGCTGGCCACCAGCCAGTGCGGCATGAGCTGGGCGACGACCAGCGCCAGCCCTTCCACCCCACCCAGCAGCCGGTCGGTCGGAACCGTCGCCTCCAGGTGCAGGTCGTGCGAGGCGGTGGCGCGCATGCCGAGCGAGTCCCAGGTCGGCTCGACGGTGAGCCCGGCCCCGGCCGGGACCAGGAACTGGGAGACCACCGACGGGTCGGCGGCGCTGCGCGCGGCGACCAGGTAGCCGTCGGCGTGCCCGGCCCCCGAGCAGAAGGTCTTGCTGCCCTTGACGTGCCAGCCGCCCTCGATCGGCTCGTAGACCGTGCTGAGCTGGGAGAGCCGCGCCCCCGCGCCACGCTCGCTCATCGCCACCGCGTACCAGGAGCCCTCGGCGGCCGCCCGCAGCAGCCGGTCCCGGGCGGCGAGCGCCTCGTCCGGGACGCCGAGCGCCTCGGCCAGTTCCTCGGTGACCGCGCCGAGCGCGCCGGTCACCGAAGCGTGCATGTTGAACACCAGCGCGGTGGCGCCGTTGCCCTTGGCCAGCTCGGTGGCGACGGCCGCGTACTCGGCGAACGTCGCACCGAACCCGCCCAGCTCGCGGGGCACCATCAGCCCGAAGAGGCCCGCCTCGCGCAGATCCTCGAAGTCCTCGACCGGGAAGGTGCCCTCCCGGTCGTACTCGGCCGCGCGGGCGGCGAGTCGCGGCGCCAACCTGCGCGCCGCATCCAACGCGTGCACCGTCATCTACGCCCCCTCTTCGGCGTCCTTACCCCCGCTGGGGTCGGAACTATCCTTTCCGGACCCCCCAGCCCTGGTACAGCACCGCGGTCGAGCGCGTCGGCACCATCCGTGGGGCCCGGCCACCCGGCGCGGTCCCCACGGCGCCCCGCGCCCGGCGCAACAGCCAGCCGAGCAGGCCACCCAGCTGCGGCCGTACACCGCGCAGTTGCAGTGTGACGCCGTGCCGGGCGCACTCGGCGACCAACGCGCGGGCATCCACGAACAACCGTGGGTCGTGGATGCCACGCGGCACGGTCGGCAACCGCTCGCCGATGTGGACCGCCACCAACCGGCTCAGCGCGGTGTCGTTCAGCGTGTCGAGCACGAGCAGACCGCCCGGCCGGAGAAGCCGGCACGCCTCGGCCGCCGCGCGACGCCAGTCCGGCACGTGTTCGAGCATCTCGCCGGCCGCCACCACGTCGGCGCAGCCGTCCGCGAGCGGCACGGCGGTCGCGTCGCCGTTGACCGGCGTGACGCCGTGCCCGGCGGCCTGGGCCAACGCCGAACGGGTCAGGTCGACACCCACGTGCCGGTAGCCCTTCCCGGCGAGGTGGGGCGCGAGCAGCCCGGCCCCACAGCCGAGGTCCACCAGCAACGCGCCGGGACGCTCGGCCGGCGGCACCAGGGCCGCCCGTGCCTCGGCCAGCCAGTGCAGCATCGCGAAGACGCCGTCCGGCCGCCACCACTCGTCGGCCAGGTCGTCGTACTGGCGCGGGTCGTTGCGCGGCAGCACTCGGGGCCGGGTGGGCACCGGAGCCACGTCTCGCATGGAATCGAGCGTGGCACGACTCACGGGTAACATCCAGACTTCCCTTATGTCGACTTCGGTGTTAGGGCTGGTCAGGGCGAGCCATCCGGAACCGGCCGCGGCGGTGACCCTGGTGGCCGGTCTGCTCGCCGTCGGCGTGGGACATCGACCCGCCGGAGTCGCCGCCGTCGTCCTCGCCGTGCTGGCCAGCCAGCTCGCCGTGGGCTGGGCCAACGACGCGCTCGACGCCGACCGGGACACCGCGGTGGGGCGTACCGACAAACCGATCCCCGCCGGCGCGATCAGCCGGCGCACCGTGGCCGTGGGCGCGGTGCTGGCCGCGTCCGCCACCCCGGTGCTGGCACTGTTCACAAACGCCACAGCGGCCTTCTGGGTGACGCTCGCACTCGTCTCGGCGCTGGTCTACGACTGGCCGCTGAAGTCCAGCCCGGCGTCGGTGCTGCCCTACGCGGTCTCCTTCGGCGCCCTGCCCGCCTTCGTGGTGCTGGCGCTGCCCGGGACGCCGGCGCCGCCGGCCTGGCTGGTCGCCGCGGGGGCGTGTCTCGGCGCCGGAGCGCACTTCGCCAACGTCCTGCCCGACCTGGCCGACGACGCCCGCACGGGAGTGCGCGGCCTGCCGCACCGCCTCGGCGCGACCGGCAGCCGGGTGGCCGCCGCGGTGCTGCTGCTCGCGGCGACCGGGACGCTGGTCTTCGGTCCGCCCGGGCCCCCGTCCGGACTCGGGCTCGCCGCGGTTCTCGCCGCCGTCGTGGTTCCGCCGCTCAGTTGGTACGGCGGCCGCGGGGCGGCCCGGGCGGGGCGGCGCCCGGTGGCCGCCTTCCGGGCAGTGATGCTGGTGGCGCTCATCGACGTGGTGCTGCTGGTCACGAGCGGCCGGGTGGTCTGATCGTCACCCCGAGAGGTGGCATCCCCGGGTCGGGGTGCGGCCCTCGATCAGCCCCAATTACCCTGGAGCGCGGTCTGCGCGGGCATGGCCAGCCGTGCCCGGCGTACGCACCGGGTGTGATCGTGACGAGGAGGACCGACGTGACGCGCTCGATCAGGGGTTCCCGGCGGGCGGCTCTGCTGCTGTCCGGGGTGGCGGCGGCGACGAGCCTGCTGCTGTCCGGGTGCGGCGCCGGCCAGATATCGGAGACCGCCGAGAAGGTGCCGTCGGTCCAGGGCGTCAACATCGAGACGGAGAACGGCCAGCTCGCGGTGCGTGGCCTGCTGGTCGAGTTCCCCGGCGTCGAGGGTTACAAGGCCGGCGAGAACGCCCCGCTGAACGCGGTGATCTACAACGACTCGAAGGAGCCGGTAACGGTCACCGTCACCAGCCAGGACGCCCGCGAGGTGGTTCTCACCCGCACCGGCGCGTCGGCCGGCTCGAGCCCGTCCGAGTCGCCCTCGGAGTCGGCTTCGCCGAGCGGCTCGGCGTCGGCCACCCCGTCGGACTCCGCCAGCCCGTCCGGCTCGGCCACCCCGTCGGACTCCGCCAGCCCGTCCGGCTCGGCCAGCCCGTCGGAGTCCGCCAGCCCGTCGCCCTCGGCGCCGGCCGGCGAGCCCGCGCGCTTCGAGATCGCGCCGCTGAGCTACATCCAGCTGAACCAGCAGTCCGACCGCATGCTCCAGTTGGTCGGTCTCAACGAGTCGCTCCTCTCCGGCCAGAACGTGTTCGTCACGTTCGACTTCGGCAACGGCAACACCATCACCGGGCCGGCCCCGATCGCGGTGCCGTTCACCCCGCCCGCCCCGCCGTCGCCGATCGTGCACCGTGAGGGTGGCGAGGAGTCGGAGGGCGGCGCCGGCCACGGCGGCTGACCAGCCGCACGAGCTTCCGAGAACACCCCGGCGTGGTACGCACCACGCCGGGGTGTTTCGTCATCCGGTGGGGTGTACGCCATCTGGTCGTACCCCCGGGCTAGCGTCCTGGTGTGACGACCTCCCGATCCACCACCGCACGCGGCGGCGCGTCGACCGGCACGCGCGGCCGTGCGTCCGGCCGTGAGCCTCGGCCCGCCTACGAGTGCGACGCGTGCGGCCACCAGCCACCCAAGTGGGTGGGACGCTGCCCGGAGTGCGGCGAGTGGGGCTCCGTGGTCGAGAGCACGATCACCGGGCCGACCGTCTCCGGCCGGGTGGTCAGCTCGCGGATGCCGGCCGAACCCGCCCGACCGATCGCCACCATCAGCGCCGCACCCGCCCGGGCCCGCCCGACCGGAGTGAGCGAGCTCGACCGGGTGCTCGGCGGCGGCCTGGTGCCCGGCGCCGTGGTGCTGCTGGCCGGCGAGCCGGGCGTGGGCAAGTCCACCCTGCTGCTCGACGTGGCCCAGCAGTGGGCCGCCGGCGCGGGCAGCCCCTCGCTGGTGGTCAGCGGCGAAGAGTCGGTCAGCCAGGTACGGCTGCGCGCCGAAAGGATGGGCACCCTGCACGATCAGCTCTACCTGGCCGCCGAGAGCGACCTGTCCGCGGTGCTCGGTCACCTCGACGCGGTCAAGCCCGGGCTGCTGGTGCTCGACTCGGTGCAGACCATCTCCACCCCCGGCACCGAGGGCGTGCCGGGCGGCGTGACGCAGGTGCGAGCCGTCACCGCCGCGCTCGTCTCGGTCGCCAAGGAACGGGGCATCGCCACGGTGCTGGTCGGCCACGTGACCAAGGACGGCCAGGTCGCCGGCCCCCGGGTGCTGGAGCACCTGGTCGACGTGGTGCTGCACTTCGAGGGCGACAAGCACTCCTCGCTACGGATGGTGCGCGGCGTCAAGAACCGCTTCGGCGCGGCCGACGAGGTCGGCTGCTTCGAGATGCACGAAGGTGGCATCTCCAGCCTCGCCGACCCGTCCGGCCTCTTCCTGACCCGCTACTCCGAGCCGGTGCCCGGCACCTGTGTCACCGTGGCGATGGAGGGTCGGCGCGCCCTCGTCACCGAGGTGCAGGCGCTCATCGGCGCCACCGTCGCCGGCTCCCCCCGGCGTACGGTCTCCGGACTCGACTCGGCCCGGCTGGCCATGGTGCTGGCGGTGCTGCAACGGCGTACCGAAAGGCTCACCCTGCACGACCGGGAGGTCTTCGCCGCGACGGTCGGCGGCATCCGTGTGGTCGAGCCGGCCGCCGACCTGGCGGTAGCCCTCGCGGTCGCCTCCGGCGGGCTCAACCTGGCCATCGCGCCGCATCTCGTGGCCATCGGCGAGGTCGGGCTCACCGGCGAGGTGCGGCGGGTCGGCGCAGTGCCACGCCGGCTGGCCGAGGCCGCCCGGCTGGGCTTCCGGTTCGCGCTCGTCCCACCCGGATGCGGGCCGGAGTCGACCGGCGTCGCACCGGATCAGATGCGGGTGATGGAGGTCACCGATGTCCGGTCGGCGCTGCAGTGTGCCGCGCGGGCGTCGGCGGAGTGACCGACCGTGACCGCCGGGTCGGACCGCCCGGGTGATACCGGGGCAGCGCGCCACGGGCCGGACAAGAGGGCATCGTGACACATCACAGTAACCACGACAGCACCCACCGCACGTCAGTCCGTAGACTGTGCCCGTGCCGATCGACCGCGATACCACCAAGCCTGCCGGCGCGACACCCCACGCCCGCACCGGCGCCGTGGGCTCGCCCGCCCGTCCGATCAGCGTGAACGTGACCGGCGGCGCCGCGGGTGACCCGCTGCGCGCGAACCTGGCGTTGATGGCGCCCGGCACCGCGCTGCGCGACGGCCTCGAACGGATCCTGCGCGGCCGCACGGGCGCACTGATCGTCCTCGGCTACGACAAGGTCGTGGAGGGGCTCTGCACCGGCGGCTTCCCCCTCGACGTCGAGTTCTCCGCGACCCGCATCCGAGAGCTGTGCAAGATGGACGGCGCGGTGGTGCTCTCCAGCGACGGCACCCGCATCGTCCGGGCCGCGGTGCACCTGATGCCCGACCCGTCCATCCCCACCGAGGAGTCCGGCACCCGGCACCGCACCGCCGAGCGGGTGGCCCGGCAGACCGGCTACCCGGTCATCTCGGTCAGCCAGTCGATGCGGATCATCAGCCTCTACGTGAACGGCCAGCGCCACGTGCTGGACGACTCGGCCGCCATCCTGTCCCGGGCCAACCAGGCCCTGGCCACCCTCGAGCGCTACAAGCTCCGACTCGACGAGGTCTCCGGCACACTCTCCGCGCTCGAGATCGAGGACCTGGTCACCGTACGGGACGCGGTGGCTGTGGTGCAGCGGCTGGAGATGGTCCGTCGGATCGCCGACGAGATCGCCGGCTACGTGGTCGAGTTGGGCACCGACGGCCGACTCCTGGCGCTACAGCTCGACGAGTTGATGGCGGGCGTCGACGCCGACCGGACACTGGTCATCCGCGACTACCTTCCGGCCGGTCGCAAGTCGCGCACCCTCGACGAGGCGCTGGTCGAGCTGGACCTGCTCGGCGCCACCGAGCTGATCGACCTGGTCGCGGTCGCCAAGGCGATCGGCTACCCGGCCGCGTCCGACGCGCTCGACGCGGCGGTCAGCCCGCGCGGCTTCCGGCTGCTGGCCAAGGTGCCGCGACTGCCGGCCGCGGTGGTGGACCGGCTGGTCCTGCACTTCGGCAGCCTCCAGCGGCTGCTGGGCGCGACCGTGGAGGACCTCCAGGCGGTCGAGGGAGTGGGCGACGCACGGGCCCGCGGCGTACGCGAGGGCCTGTCCCGGCTCGCCGAGGCGTCCATCCTCGAACGGTACGTCTGACCGTTCCGAGGCACGTCGGCCCTGCCCGGTCCCCGCGACCCGTCGCCTTCGCGGAGATCGACCCGCCTCGGGCTCAGTCGTTGATGGTCAGCTTGACCGGTTCGCTGAGCTTCGTGTCCACCCGGGCGAAGACCTGGTACGACCCGGGCGGCACCTTCGGCCCCGCAGCCAGCCCGTCCGCACAACGGGTGGTGTCCCGGCCGTTCCACGTCACCTGGAACATGTGCTCGATGTTCGGCGGGAAGGACTTCACGTCCGTACCCTTGACCTGACCACAGGTGTCGGAGGACCAGACCGTCTCCGCACCGGACTTGATGAAGATCTCCTGGAGCGTCGCGCCGACGTCGCGGCTGCACGTCCGTTCGGAGATGTTCCTGATCCGCAGTTGCAGGTCGACGGAGGCTCCGACACCCACCGACGCGGGCAGCGCCACCGGGGTCACCTTGATCTCGGCGTCGGCGCAGCTTCCGTCGTTCGACCCACCGTTGGCCTGAGCCGTCGGAGGCTCCTCGCCCGGGGAGGCCGGCGCGTCGGCGCTCCCGTCTCCGCCGTCAGCGGCTCCGGACGCCTCGGGCGGAGGTGTACCGGTCTTCGGGGTGAGCAGCGTCTGGGTCGGGCTCGGACTGACCGACGAGGTCGGGGTCGCCCCGGCCTGCGACTTCTTGTCGCCGGTGTTACCCGATCCGGTGCACGAGTAGAGCAGGACAATCAGGAAGAGAAGCCCCGCTCCGAGTACAACGGCGCGACGCCGCCAATACACGGCGGGTGGCAGGGGGCCGACCGTCAGACGCATGATGCCCCCACCGTATCCGCGTAGCAGAGTCGTGGTGCGGCACGACTCGCCGGAAGGTTCCCCGTACCGTCAAGATCGGCATCCATTGTCGACAGGGTAGTCGAGCGGGCGCTTCGGATCAGAGGTAGACCTTGCGCTGGTAGACGGCGTGCGCGCCGGCGACCCGGTCAAGGAAGAGCAGCCCCGAACAGTGGTCGATCTCGTGTTGGAGCGCGCGGGCCTCGAAGCCGTCGGTGACCAGACGTACCGGCGCGCCGGTGCCCGGCAGCTCGCCCTCCACCACCAGGCGGCTGGCCCGTTTCACGTCCCCGGTCAGATCCGGCACCGACATGCACCCCTCGCGCCCCGCCTTCCACCGCGTCGCCTCGACCACCCGGGCGTTGCAGAGCACGAACGTGCCGTGCACGGTGACCGCCTTCGGGTGCCCGGTCACCTCCACCGCGAAGACCTGGGCGCCCACACCGACCTGCGGAGCCGCCAGGCCCACGCAACCCGGCGAGACACGCATGGTGGCGATCAGGTCGGCGGCCAGCCGTACGGTCTCCGTCGAGGTCGGATCCACGGCCACGCCGGCCCGGCTGAGCGCCGGATGCGGGGCGCTCACCACCGGGCGAACCGCACCGGGGAAGCCCAACGCCTCCGGCGTCCAGTCGCCCAGCCCGGCGTACTCCTCGCCGGCCGAGGTCGCGTCCGGTCCGCGCATCTCGCCGCTCACAGCAGGTCCGGATCCGCAGGCCGAAGGCTGACCTCGACGCCCAAATCGACGGCGGCCCGGTCCAGCCGGCCGGCCAGATCGTCGGCCGTGCCGGGCGGCAGGTCGACCTCGGCGACCACCACGTAGAGCGAGCCGGCCAGCCGGGTGCTCAAGTCGGTGACGTTGCCGCCGACGCCGGTGACCACCCGCGTCATCGCCGCGACGATCCCCATCCGATCGGCCCCGTGCACCGCCATCACGTACGGCTCGCCACCGGTCGCCCCGCCACCGTCCGGGCTGACCGCCCGTACGGTCGCCAGTAGCTGACCGTCGGCGGCGAGCGGCGCCAGCGCGGCCTCGACCTCGGCGGCGGCGGGACCCACGCAGATCAGCGTCATCGCGAAGTGACCCCGCAAGCGGGTCATCGTGCTGTCGGTGAGGTTCGCGCCCAATCGGGCGAGGGCCTCGGCGACGTCGGCCACGATGCCCGGCCGGTCCCGGCCGATGACGGTGATCGCGAGCTCGTTCATCCGCGCATTCTGCCCGATCCGTCACCCGCGGCGGAGCCGCCCCGCCCAGGCTGCCCACGCTCCGGGAACACCGCCGCGTGACATGATCGACGGACGATGAGTGAGCCGACGTTCGCCACCCTGGTCAGCCGCTGGTACGAGGAGAACGCCCGGGACCTGCCGTGGCGCAAACCGGGCGTCAGCCCGTGGGCGATCCTGGTCAGCGAGGTGATGCTCCAGCAGACGCCGGTGGTCCGGGTGCTGCCCGCGTACGAGGCGTGGCTGGCTCGGTGGCCGGTGCCGGCCGCCCTGGCAGCGGACACTCCCGCCCAGGCGATCCGGATGTGGGGCCGGCTCGGCTACCCGCGCCGGGCGCTGCGGCTGAGGGAGTGCGCCACGGCGATCGTGGAGCGGCACGGCGGGGAGGTCCCGGATCGGCTGGACCAGCTGCTGGCCCTGCCGGGCGTCGGAACGTACACGGCACGTGCCGTCGCCGCGTTCGCGTACGGGCAGCGGCATCCGGTGGTCGACACCAACGTACGCCGAGTGGTCTGCCGGGCCGTGGCCGGCGAACCCGACGCCGGACCTGCCACGCGCCCCGCCGACCTGCTCGCCACCGAGGCGGTGCTGCCCGCGGAGCCGGCCGCCGCGGCACTGGCCAGCGCGGCCTTCATGGAGCTGGGAGCGGTTGTCTGCACCGCCCGGTCACCGCGTTGTGACCAGTGCCCGGTCGAGTCGACCTGCGCCTGGCGCGCCTCCGGGAAGGCCGCGCCGACCGGTCCCACCCGCCGCCCCCAGCGGTACGCGGGCACCGACCGGCAGGTACGTGGTCTGCTGCTCGGTGTGCTGCGGGAGTCCACCGGACCGGTGCCCCGGCCCAGACTCGACCAGATGTGGACCGACGGCGCACAGCGCACCCGCGCGCTCGCCGGTCTGGTGCAGGACGGCCTGGTGGAGCCGGTCGGGGACGACTCCTACCGCCTCGTCGGGGACGGCCCCGCCCTCCACTCCCCGATCTGACCCACTGACCTCTCCGCCCCCGCCGGCACGGCCGCCTGGCCGCCAGCGGCCAGGCGCTGGTCGGGGGTCGACGGCGGGGTCTTTGATCGACTCGGCTTCCTTGAAGTCGGGGTGTCCGGGCGCGCCGGAAGGCCCGACTTCCTTGACCCGAGGCCGCGGCTGGGCCGGGAATGGAAAAAGGCGGGGCCCCGGCGGCTCTCGCCACCGGGGCCCCGCCCCTACTACCGCTAACCGACGTTACGCCGCCGCGTCGTCCGCGCCCGCGGTGGCCGCGCCACCGAGGTCCGCCGGCACGGCGTCCGGAACGGTGTCCGGCTTGTCCGCGCCCCGGAAGACGAGCTTCGACTTGTCGATGTCGCTCGGGTCGCCCTCGCAGTCCACCACCACGATCTGACCCGGGGTCAGCTCGTTGAACAGGATCCGCTCGGAGAGGTTGTCCTCGATGTCGCGCTGGATCGTGCGACGCAGCGGACGTGCACCGAGCACCGGGTCGAAGCCCTTCTTCGCCAGGTACTTCTTGGCGTTGTCGGTCAGCTCCAGACCCATGTCCTTGTTCTTCAGCTGCGTCTCGATCCGCTGGATCATGATGTCGACGATCGAGAGGATCTCCGACTCGCGCAGCTGGTGGAAGACGATGGTGTCGTCGATCCGGTTCAGGAACTCAGGCCGGAAGTGCTGCTTGAGCTCGTCGTTGACCTTCTGCTTCATCCGGTCGTAGTTGGAGTCGGAGTCCTCCGACGCCTGGAAGCCCAGCGACACCGCCTTGGCCACGTCTCGCGTACCGAGGTTGGTGGTCAGGATGATGACCGTGTTCTTGAAGTCCACGATCCGGCCCTGACCGTCGGTGAGCCGACCGTCCTCCAGGATCTGGAGCAGCGTGTTGAACACGTCCGGGTGGGCCTTCTCGATCTCGTCGAAGAGGACCACCGAGAACGGCCGACGCCGCACCTTCTCGGTCAGCTGCCCGCCCTCGTCGTAGCCGACGTAGCCGGGAGGGGCACCCACCAGCCGGGAGACCGTGTAGCGGTCGTGGAACTCGGACATGTCCAGCTGGATGAGGGCGTCCTCGCTGCCGAACAGGAACTCGGCCAGCGCCTTGGAGAGCTCGGTCTTACCGACGCCGGACGGACCGGCGAAGATGAACGAGCCCGACGGACGCTTCGGGTCCTTCAGGCCGGCGCGGGTACGCCGGATCGCCTTGGACACCGCCTTGACCGCGTCCTCCTGGCCGATGACGCGCTTGTGCAGCTCGTCCTCCATGCGCAGCAGGCGCGAGGTCTCCTCCTCGGTCAGCTTGTAGACCGGGATGCCGGTCCAGTTGCCGAGCACCTCGGCGATCTGCTCGTCGTCCACCTCGCTGACGACGTCCAGGTCACCGGCCTTCCACTCCTTCTCCCGCTGCGCCTTCTGGCCGAGGAGCTGCTTCTCCTTGTCCCGCAGCTGGGCAGCCCGCTCGAAGTCCTGCGCGTCGATCGCGGACTCCTTGTCGCGGCGGACCTGGGCGATCCGCTCGTCGAAGTCGCGCAGGTCTGGCGGAGCGGTCATCCGGCGGATCCGCATCCGGGCGCCGGCCTCGTCGATCAGGTCGATCGCCTTGTCCGGCAGGAACCGGTCGGAGATGTAGCGGTCGGCCAGCGTCGCGGCAGCGACCAGAGCCGCATCGGTGATCGACACGCGGTGGTGCGCCTCGTAGCGGTCCCGCAGCCCCTTGAGGATCTCGATGGTGTGGGCCAGCGAGGGCTCACCCACCTGGATCGGCTGGAAGCGGCGCTCGAGAGCGGCGTCCTTCTCCAGGTGCTTGCGGTACTCGTCGAGGGTGGTGGCGCCGATGGTCTGCAGCTCGCCGCGGGCCAGCATCGGCTTGAGGATGCTCGCCGCGTCGATCGCACCCTCGGCGGCACCCGCACCCACCAGGGTGTGGATCTCGTCGATGAAGAGGATGATGTCGCCGCGCGTACGGATCTCCTTGAGCACCTTCTTGAGGCGCTCCTCGAAGTCACCGCGGTAGCGGGAACCGGCGACCAGCGCGCCGAGGTCGAGCGTGTAGAGCTGCTTGTCCTTCAGCGTCTCGGGCACCTCGCCCTTGATGATCTTCTGGGACAGCCCCTCCACCACGGCGGTCTTACCGACGCCGGGCTCACCGATCAGGACCGGGTTGTTCTTGGTACGGCGGGAGAGCACCTGCATGACCCGCTCGATTTCCTTCTCGCGCCCGATGACCGGGTCGAGCTTGCCCTCGCGGGCGGCCTGGGTCAGGTTACGGCCGAACTGGTCCAGCACGAGGCTGGTGGACGGCGCGGCCTCACCGGAGGCGGCGCCGGCGGCAGCCGGCTCCTTGCCCTGGTAGCCGGAGAGCAGCTGGATCACCTGCTGGCGGACCCGGTTGAGGTCCGCACCGAGCTTGACCAGCACCTGGGCGGCGACGCCCTCACCCTCGCGGATCAGACCGAGCAGGATGTGCTCCGTGCCGATGTAGTTGTGGCCGAGCTGCAGCGCCTCACGCAGCGACAGCTCCAGCACCTTCTTGGCCCGCGGCGTGAACGGAATGTGCCCGCTCGGCGCCTGCTGACCCTGGCCGATGATCTCCTCGACCTGCTGCCGGACGCCCTCCAGGGAGATGCCCAGGCTCTCCAGAGCCTTGGCCGCGACGCCCTCGCCCTCGTGGATCAGGCCCAACAGGATGTGTTCCGTACCGATGTAGTTGTGGTTGAGCATCCGGGCCTCTTCCTGGGCCAGGACGACAACCCGTCGCGCTCGGTCGGTGAACCGCTCGAACATGCCCTCGTGCTCCTCACGTGCCGTGCGCCTTGATGGTCAAAGATCTTGGCGGGGCCGGTGCGCGAACGTCCGGGACGGGCGTCCGTGCCTCATTACTCTATCGCCGCGGACCGACTCAGCTGAGGTCGTGTGTCTCCGGCAGCAGCCGCGTACGCGTCGTTTTGCACAACCGTGCGCGCTCAGGAGGTGTTCCGGTACCCCCAGCGCTACGCGCAGAGCGAAATTCTCACCGTCACTCGAACGAGCTGTCCGAGGTTTCCGGCGGGCCAGATCCGCGTCGGCGGCGGCTCCTCGACGGACCGCCGGCGGTCATCCACAGGCTGTGGATAAAAACTCCACCGGCTGTGGACAACCCCGCCCCGCGGGGGTTTCTTCCCCGGCACGGGAGGCGGTACCGGTGCCAGACCCGGCCGTCGGGGCGCGGCGGACGGAACGGACGGACACCGCAGTCAGGGACGGCCCGGACATCCGCCCCAGGTGGCTGTCCGGGCTGCCAGGAGGCGCCCGCACGGGGGCCGGAAAATGTGGCGACGCCGGCCCGGAGAGTGCTCCGGCCCGGCGTCGTTCGCCGCTGTGGTCGACCCGGTCAGCGCCGGGCGTGGTACTCGTCGACGATCTCCTGGGGGATCCGGCCTCGGTCGGAGATGTCCTTGCCCGCCTTCTTGGCCCACTCCCGGATCGCCCGGTTCTGCTCCCGATCGGCGGTCGCGCCGCCCCGGCCGCGTGCCGCCCGGCCACCGACCACTACGCCGCCACGGCCGACCTTCGTGCCCGCTCCCACGTACGGCGCGAATACATCACGCAATTTCTCGGCGTTCGCACTCGACAGGTCGATCTCGTACTGAACGCCATCCAACGCGAACTTGACCGTCTCGTCCGCGTCCCCGCCGTCCAGGTCATCGACCAGCTTGTGAATGATCTGCTTGGCCACGTCCCACATTCCTTTCGAGCAGGGTGCTCCTGCTAACTCAGAGCACAATAACCCGTACGACGCGCGCCGCGTCAATAGGATGCGGTATGACGACCCGGCCGCGACCGGCGACTACTCGGGCCGGACCAAGGGGAACAGGATCGTTTCCCGAATTCCCAGCCCGGTGAGCGACATCAAGAGGCGATCGATTCCCATTCCCATACCGCCGGCCGGCGGCATTCCGTACTCCATCGCCCGAAGAAAGTCCTCGTCGAGCCGCATCGCCTCGTCGTCGCCACGCGCGGCCAGCTGCGCCTGGGCCACCAGCCGCTCCCGCTGCACCACCGGGTCGACCAGCTCCGAGTACGCGGTGGCCAGCTCGAAGCTGCACACGTAGAGGTCCCACTTCTCGGCCAGTCCCGGCTCGCTGCGGTGCGCCCGGGTGAGCGGGCTCGTCTCCACCGGGTAGTCCCGGACGAACGTGGGTTCCCGCAATCCCGGCACGACCAGTTCCTCGAACAGTTCCTCGGCGAGCTTGCCCGGCCCCCACTTCGGATCGACGGCCAGTCCCACCTTGTCGGCGTACTCGACGAGGCGGGCGCGCTCGGTGCGGACCGTCACTTCCTCGCCGAGCGCCTCGGAAAGCACCCCGAACAGGGTCACCGACCGCCACTCGCCGCCCAGGTCGAACTCCCGCCCATCGGGGTGGGTGACCACGGTCGAGCCGCTCACCGCGATCGCCGCCTGCTGCACGAGATTTCGAGTCAGCTCGGCCATCGTGTCGTAGTCGCCGTACGCCTGGTAGGTCTCCAGCATCGCGAACTCCGGGGAGTGCGAGGAGTCGACACCCTCATTCCGGAAGTTGCGGTTGATCTCGAAGACCTGATCGACACCACCGACCACGGCGCGCTTCAGAAACAGTTCCGGCGCGATTCGCAGATACAGATCGGTGTTCAACGCATTGCTGTGCGTCACGAATGGGCGCGCCGCGGCCCCACCGTGCAGCAACTGGAGCATCGGGGTCTCGACCTCGATGAAGCCCCGTCCGTGCAGGGAATCACGCAGGCTCCGGACGGCCGCGGCCCGGGTACGGACCATCTGCCGCGCCTGCGGGCGCACGATCAGGTCGACGTAGCGCTGCCGGACACGGGCCTCCTCGGAGAGCGGCTTGTGCGCCACCGGCAGCGGACGCAGCGACTTGGCCGTGACCGCCCACTCCTCGACCAACACGGAGAGCTCACCGCGGCGGCTGGTGATCACTTCGCCGGTGACGCCGACGTGGTCACCGAGGTCCACCAGGCGCTTCCAGTCCTCCAGCCGCTCCGGGCCGACCCGGTCCAGGGAGAGCATCGCCTGCAGCTCGGTGCCATCACCGTCGCGCAGCGTCGCGAAGCAGAGCTTGCCGGTGTTCCGCACGAAGATCACTCGACCGGTGACCGATACCTGGTCGCCGGTCGCGGTGTCGGTCGGCAGCTCGGCGTAGCGCGCACGCACCTCGGCGAGGGTGGCCGTCCGGGGGTAGCCGATCGGGTACGGCTCGACACCGTCGGCGAGCATGCGTTCCCGCTTCTCCCGGCGGACCTTCATCTGCTCCGGAAGGTCGTCGGCGGGGTCCACAGGTAGGGCGTTCTGCTCGGTCACGGCATGCTTCCTCGTCAGGAGATACGGGGGGTCACGCCCGAGCGTACTCAAGCCCCCAGTCGATCGTTACGGGATAACCTCCGCGCCATGGTTGATCACACTCAAGCCCTCTCCTTCGGGGCCGCCGCGGCCGAATACGACCGCTTTCGGCCGCACTATCCGGAACCGGCGCTGCGGTGGGCACTGGAGGGCCTGGCCGGGAGCAGCGATTCGCACAGTGGACCGACTCCGCCACGCCGGCCCGTCCGCGTCGTCGATCTCGGCGCCGGCACGGGCATCCTGACCCGGGGCGTACTGGCCCTCGGTCACGAGGTGGTGCCGGTGGAACCCGATCCGGGCATGCGTGCCCAACTCGACGCGAGCACCCCCGGCACGACGGCGCTCCCGGGCAGCGCCGAGGCCGTGCCGCTACCCGACGGTGCGGCGGATGCGGTGCTGGTCGGGCAGGCGTACCACTGGTTCGATCGGGACCGCGCGCACGCCGAGATCGCCCGGCTGCTCCGGCCCGGCGGCACCTTCGCACCGGTCTGGAACACCCGCGACGACCGGGTCGGCTGGGTGGCCGAGCTGGGCCGGATCGCCCACATGGGGGGAACCGCCGGGAACGTGATCGAGAAGTACACCGATTTCGGCCCGGAGTTCGAGCCGATCGAGGTGGGCGAGTTCAGCCAGCGCACCACGCTCACGCCGGAGGACGTGGTCGCCCTGATCAGGACCCGCTCGTACTGGCTGACCGCGCCGGCCGACGAGCGGCAGAAGGTGGAGCGGGAACTGCGGGAACTCCTCGCCACCCATCCCGACCTGGCCGGCCGGGAGACGGTGGAGCTGCCGTACCGGACGATCGTGCTGCGGGCCCGGCGGCGCTGAGCCGGCCGATCACGTGTTGCGTTCGTAGATCATCCGCAGCCCGATCAGCGTGATCATCGGCTCGTGGTGGGTGATGGTCCGGCACTCGTCGATCACCAGTGAGGCGAGGCCGCCGGTGGCGATCACCGCTCTCACGTCGCCGAGCTCCTCGACCATCCGCTCGACGATCCGGTCCACCTGGCCGGCGAACCCGAAGTAGAGGCCGGACTGGAGGCACTCGACGGTGTTCTTGCCGATCACCGACCGCGGCCGGGTCGCCTCCACCTTGCGCAACTGGGCCGCCCGTGCGGCGAGCGCGTCGAAGGAGATCTCGATGCCCGGGGCGAAGGCGCCACCGAGGAACTCACCGCGGTCGCTTATGACGTCGAAGTTGGTGGTGGTGCCGAAGTCGACCACGATCGACGGACCGCCGTAGAGCGTGTACGCGGCCAGGGTGTTCACCACCCGGTCCGAGCCCACCTCCTTGGGGTTGTCGATCGCCAACTGGACCCCGGTCCGCACCCCCGGCTCGACGATCACGCTGGGCAGCTTGTCGTAGTAGCGGGCGAGCATCGAACGCAGCGAACGCAGCGCCGCCGGGACGGTGGAACAGGCGGCCACTCCGGTGATCTCGACGGCATCCCCCGCGAGCAGGCCCCGGAACATCAGGCCCAGCTCGTCGGCGGTCGACCGGGCGTCCGTCTTGATCCGCCACGAATGCACCAGCTTGTCGCCGTCGAAGGTCGCCAGCACGGTGTTGGTGTTTCCGATGTCGATGCAGAGCAGCACGGACGAAGCCTAGACAACGCTCGTCCATGCGGGGCGCGGAGCGGGTCGTGCTATGGCCACGGCGACGCTTTGGAGCTGATGACGTAGACGATTCAGCACGAGCCGGCGGACGCCGCGCCGCCGTTGGGCGAGCGCCGCGAAGGCGCCGCTCGCCGGCCGACCTCGTCGAACGGAGCCTGCGCTCACCGCCCGACCTGCCACGCAGTCCTACCCACCGGCCGCCGTTCCAGCCACCACCGCACCGCGCGCCGGCCTCCGGCGGACCGACCGAGCGGCGCGCGATGACGTCAACGACTCAGCTCCAAAGGATCCGAACAGAACATCCGTCCCCCGGGTCCGACGCGCTCCTCGAGCCCGCGAGCGCCGTTCCGCGGCCGGGCAGGCGCTCACCGCTCCGCGGGCGGCCACGCGCTCCGCCAGCGCTATTCGGTGCGCAGATCCAGGGCGATGTCGAGGATCGGCGACGAGTGGGTCAACGCGCCGACCGAGAGGTAGTCGACTCCGGTCGCCCCGTACTCGGCCGCCACCGGCAGGGTCAGCCCGCCCGTCGCCTCCAGCTCCGCCCGGTCTCCCACCTGCGCGACCACCTCACGCAGCTGAGCCGGGGTCATGTTGTCCAGCAGCAGGAAGTCGGCACCCGCCTCGACCGCCTCCACCGCCTCGGCGACGGTGTCCACCTCCACCTGCACCGGCACGTCCGGGAACGCCTCCCGGACCCGCCGGTAGGCGGCGGGGATCCCACCCGCAGCGAACTTGTGATTGTCCTTGATCATGGCGACGTCGTAGAGGCCGAGCCGCTTGTTGGTGCCGCCACCGGCGCGCACCGCGTACTTCTCCAGGGACCGCAGGCCCGGCGTGGTCTTCCGGGTGTCCAGCACCGTCGCCTTCGTGCCGGCCAACGCGTCGGCCCAGGCGCGGGTGTGGGTGGCCACTCCGGACATGCGGGAGAGCAGGTTGAGCGCCGTCCGCTCGGCGGTGAGCAGCAGCCGGGTGGGCCCCGTCACCGTCGCCAGCACGTCGCCGCGGGCCACGCGCTGACCGTCGCGGGCCACCAGCGACACCTCGACGGTACGACCGGCGCCCGTCACCTCGCCGACCAACTCGAAGACGGCGGCGGCCACGACCAGACCCGCCACGACGCCGTCCGCGCGCGCCACCAGGTCGGCGGTGTCGGTCTGCTCCGCCGGAATGGTCGCGACGCTGGTGACGTCGAGGAAGTCCGGTCCCAGGTCCTCGGTCAACGCGCCGACGATCAACCGGCGCACCCCGTCCGGGTCCAGACCGTCGACCCGCAACGCCTGCTCCGTCGACTCCCTCATCGCGTCCCCTCCCACTGCTGCGTCAACCGGCCCTGCGCACCGACCGCCTCGACGAGGTGACCCAGCCACCGGTCTTCGGCCGCCGGGAAGTCCTCCCGCCAGTGACACCCGCGGGTCTCCTGCCGGGCGTACGCGGCGGCGACCAGCGTCGACGCCACCGTGAGCAGGTTCGTCGCCTCCCAGTCGGCCATCCGCGATCGTCCCCGCCCGGCACCCAGGTCGGAGAGCACCCCCGCCGTCGCGGCGAGCGTCTGCGCCGAACGGAGCACCCCCGCACCCCGGGTCATGGCCCGCTGCAACGCCGACGTTCCCTCCGCCGGAACCACCCAGCCCTGGCCGCCGACCCAGGCCCCGGTCTCCGCCGGCCGAGCCTGCTCGGGCAGCCCGGCGGCGATGTCCTCGGCGATCCGGCGGGAGAAAACCAGCCCCTCCAGCAGCGAGTTGCTGGCCAGCCGGTTCGCACCGTGCACCCCCGTGCAGGCGACCTCACCGCAGGCGTACAGGCCGGGGATGGAGGTGTGGCCGCGCAGATCGGTGCGTACCCCGCCGGAGGCGTAGTGCGCGGCCGGCGCGACCGGGATCAGATCGGTGGCCGGGTCGACCCCGATGGCCAGGCAGGACGCCACGATGGTCGGGAAGCGCCCGGCCAGGAAGTCACCGCCCAGGTGCCGGGCGTCGAGGAAGACGTGGTCCGCGCCGGTGGCGAGCAGCACCCGGTGGATACCCTTCGCCACCACGTCCCGCGGCGCCAGCTCGGCGAGCTCGTGCTGGCCCACCATGAACCGCTTGCCGTCGCCGTCGACCAGGTACGCGCCCTCGCCGCGCAGCGCCTCCGACACCAGCGGCTGCTGGGCGCGACCGGCGCCGGGCACCCTCGCCTGCTCCGGCACGATCAGGGCCGTTGGATGGAACTGGACGAACTCGACGTCGGTCACCGCCGCGCCGGCGCGCATCGCCAACGCCACGCCGTCTCCCGTGGAGACCGCCGGATTCGTGGTGGCCGCGAAGATCTGCCCCATGCCGCCGGTGGCCAGCACCACCGCCCGCGCCAGGATCGCGCCGACCCCGTCCTCGCTGCCCTCGCCGAGCACGTGCAGGGTCACCCCGCACGCCCGGCCGAGCCCGCCGGGACCGTCGCCCGGGGCCCGCAGCAGGTCCAGCACGAGCGCGTGCTCGACCAGCCGGATCCATGGATCGCGGCGTACGGCGGCGTGCAGCGCCCGTTGCACTTCGG
The DNA here is from genome assembly GCF_040606825.1 of Micromonospora sp. NPDC005367. NCBI lineage: Bacteria > Bacillati > Actinomycetota > Actinomycetes > Micromonosporales > Micromonosporaceae > Micromonospora > Micromonospora sp. NPDC005367. The sequence goes on from NZ_JBEXFP010000008.1 coordinate 41,127, forward strand.
CGCCGGTCGCGTCACCACCGGCGTGCACGATCCGGTCGGCCCGGTGCCCGCCCTCCCGGGTGAGCATCAGCGAGCCGTCCGGGTTTCGGTCGAACTCGGCGCCGATCCGCATCAGCTCACGTAGCCGGATCGGCCCCTCCTCCACCAGAACCCGGACCGCGGCCGGGTCGCAGAGGCCCACCCCCGCGATCTTGGTGTCCGAGGCGTGCGCGGCCGGGGTGTCCGCCGGGTCGAGCACCGCGGCGATGCCGCCCTGCGCCCAACGGGTCGAGCCGTCGTCGATGTTGACCTTGGTGACGACGGTGACGTGCAGGCCCGCCTCCCGCAGGTGCAGCGCCGCGGTGAGTCCAGCCACGCCCGAGCCCACCACGACCACGTCGGTGGTCTCCACCCAGCCCGGCGCGGGCGCGGCCAGCAGCCTCGGCAGAGCCGGCAGGTCGACGGTCGGAAGCTCCATGGACACAGTCAACCCCGAACGAGGCTCGCGAGAGGCGGCGGGGGCGGGACGAGTGGTTTGGGCTACCCCGTCCGTACCCGCGGTCAGCTGGTGCGGACGGGCAGACCGGCCGGGCCGACGCCCCTGAGCGAGCCGGTCACCGTACGGTGGCTGAGCCAGAGGTAGCAGCGCACCCCCCGGTCGCCGACCCGCCACCGCCCCTCGCCCGGCGGGCGCACCACCACCCCGCTGCGCAGCCGCAGCTCGGCGTCGTCGGGCACGCCGACGAACCGGCCGAGCACCGAACGGCACCCGGCGTAGAGGGGCAGCCAGTCCGCCTGTCGCGTCGGGTACCCGCCCTCCGGCGCCCGCCACACCCCGACGAACTCCGCGTCGTGGCGGGTCGCGCAGTCGATCGGTACCAACCCCTGCACGCCCCCGCCCTTGCCGCCACGGGTCTGCTGGCAGCCCAGCCGCAGCGGGTACGGGCTCTTCAGCACGTCGCGGAGGCTGCCCGTACGGGTCACCACGGTCGCGGCGGCCTCGACGGTGCTCAGCTCGGAGAGGTCGCACCGGTACCACCGGGAGCCGGCCGCCCAGCTCAAGCCGGAGGGCACCGCCACGGAGAGCCTCAGACGGCCGGCCCGCCAGTCGTCGCCCACGTACCCACTGGCCCGGGTGTCGCAGTCGGCGAAGGCGCCCCGCAGCTCGGCGGAGCTGCCCGACGGCGGCGCGGGTGACGCCGCCGGAAACGCGCCCACGTGCACGGTCTCCACCCGATGCGGCTCGGCGCAGTCGATCGGCTGGTACGCCGCCAGGGACACCACGTCGATGAAGTCGGCCACCTGGCACACCCCGACCGCCGGGGTGAACGCCGCCGCGGCCGGCAGTGCGGGCCAGTCGTCGGTGAGGTCGCCGTCCCCGTCACCTGTCCCGCAGGCCGCCAGCAGGACCGCCATGGTGGCGACCGCGGACAGGACGGTCATCGAACGGCGCATCGCGGCCTCCCCCAGGCACCGCCCGCCTCCCGGCAGGTGCGACAAGGGTAACCAGGAATGACCTTTCGGTGACAGACCGCGTCGGCCGCCCGAACCGGTCGGGACGGCCCATCCGCGGAACGGTCAGACCACGGCGTACGGGTTCGGGACCGGGTCGCCGGCGGTGCCGGGAACGGCGGTCGACGGGTCGGCCGTCAGGTCCACGATCCGGTTGTCCGCGTCCACGTGCACCACCCGCGGCCGGTAGGTCCGCGCCTCAGCGTCGTCCATCTGCCCGTACGAGATGAGAATGACCAGGTCACCGGGGTGCACCAGGTGCGCCGCCGCGCCGTTGATGCCGATCACGCCGCTGCCCCGCTCGCCGGGGATCACGTACGTCTCCAGCCGGGCACCGTTGGTGATGTCCACGATCGCCACCTGCTCACCCGGGAGCAGGTCGGCGGCGTCGAGCAGATCCTCGTCCACCGTGACCGAGCCGACGTAGTGCAGGTCCGCCTGGGTGACCGTAGCGCGGTGGATCTTCGACTTGAGCATGGTTCGCAGCATCGGGGTGGGCCTTTCGCGGAACAGGGGGTTCAGGAACGGGGGGCGAGACTGATCGGCATGTTGTCGATCAGGCGAGTGCTGCCGACCCAGGCGGCGATGAGCAGCCGCGCCGGGCCGTCCACCGGCCCCGGCTCCAGGTCCGGGTCGGTCAACACCAGGTAGTCCAGCTGCGCGCCGGGCGTACCGGCGCCGAACGCCTGGTGCGCGGCGCTGAGCACCACGCCCGCGTCCCGCCCCTGCTCGGCGGCCTCGGCACCGGCACGCAGCGCGCCGGACAGGCTCAGCGCGGCGGCCCGCTCGACCTCCGAGAGGTACCGGTTGCGGCTGGAGAGGGCGAGCCCGTCCGGTTCCCGTACGGTCGGCACGCCGAGCACCTGCACCGGCACGTCCAGATCGCGGACCATCCGCCGGATCAGGGTCAGCTGCTGGTAGTCCTTCTCGCCGAAGAAGGCCAGGGCGGGCCGGGTGAGCTGGAACAACTTCAGCACCACGGTGAGTACCCCGTGGAAGAAGCCGGGGCGGCTCTGCCCCTCCAGTTCCGCACCGAGGCTGCCCGGGTCGACCCGGACCCGGGGCTCACCGCCCGGGTAGATCTCCTCCCGGCTCGGCGCGAAGACCACATCCGCCCCGGCCCGCCGGCAGACCTCCAGGTCGGCGGCGAGCATACGCGGATAGCGGTCGAAGTCCTCGTTCGGGCCGAACTGCAGCGGGTTCACGAAGATCGTCACCAGCACGTGGTCGGCCTGCTCCCGGGCCGCGCGCAGCAGCGTCTCGTGCCCCTCGTGCAGGGCACCCATGGTCATCACCACGCCGACCGTGCCGGTCAGCCCGGCGCGCACCTTCGCGAGTTCCTCGCGAGTCGTCACCAGTTCCATGTGGCGGCCACCTCCCGGATCCTCGTCAGCGTGTGCGCGCCTCCCGCCATTCCCCGGGCCGTCACCTGGCCACCTGCCCCTGGGTGTCGGCCAGCACACCGAGCAGCGATGCCGCGTCGGCCGGGGCCAGCCGGCCACTGGCGATGGCCCGGTCAGCGGTACGCCGAGCCAGCGCCAGGTAGGGGGCCACCGACTCGGGCGCGGTGGCGGCGAGCCGGTCGAGGTGCCGCTCGACGGTGCCGGCGTCGCCGCGGGAGACCGGGCCGGTCAGCGCGCCGTCGCCGTAGTGCAGGGCGTTCTCCAGGGCGGCCCGCAGCAGCGGGGCGAGCACCTTCTCCGGCTGGGTCACCCCGGCGTCACGCAGCCGGTCGGCCGCCTCGTTGACCAGGGTCACCAGGTGGTTGGCGCCGTGCGCCAGGGCCGCGTGGTAGAGCGGGCGGTCGGCCTCCCCGACCCACTCCGGCACCCCGCCGAGATCGGCGACCAGCCGTGCCGCCAGCTGCCGAAGGTCGGCGGGAGCGGTCACCCCGTACGAGATGCCGGCGAGCCGACCGAGGTCCTCCGGCGTACCGGTGAAGGTCATCGCCGGGTGCAGGGCGAGCGGCCGGGCACCTACCGCGGCGGCCGGGTCGAGCACGGCCAGCCCGTGCGCCCCCGAGGTGTGCGCGACCACCTGCCCGGGGTGGAGCAGGCCACCATCGGCCAGGGTGGCGACCACGCCCGCGAGGGCGTCGTCCGGCACCGCGATCAGCAGCAGGTCGGTGGCGGCCCGGGCCACCTCGGCGGCGGAGCCGGGCGCGACGCCGGGCAGCAGCGCGAGCCGGTTGCGGTTCACCCGGGACCCGCCGGTGGCGGCGACCACTCGGTGCCCGGCGGTGGAGAGCGCGGCACCCAGCACGGCGCCGACGCGGCCGGCGCCGATGACGCCGACGGTGAGGCTGCGGGGAAGGACGCCCGGACGGGCGGAGCCCACGGTGGCGGCGGCCCGCCTGGGGGCGGCCGGGCGTGGGCGCAGCGGTGCGCTCATGGCGATGATCCAGTCCTCGAGAGGGGTACCGGTCGATCGCAAGTATGCGCCGGGGCGCCGGTATCGAAACCCCTGATGTGAAAACCTTCACCACCCAGGGCCGGCCCGTCCGGCGGGACCTGATACGGCGGGGACGAGGCGCGGTCTCACGCCAGGTGACCGTAGGGTCGGCACCGTGACGGGCCCGGACCGAGGAACGAACTGATGCCGATCCGCTGGCGGGATGCGATGGACCGGGCGCTCTACGGCCCGGGCGGATTCTTCGTCTCCGGATCCGGCCCCGCCGACCACTTCCGCACCTCGGTGCACGCGTCCCCGGCGTTCGCCACCGCGCTGCTCCGCGTCGTCGAACAGGTCGACGCCGCGCTGGGCCACCCGGACCGGTTCGACGTGGTCGACGTGGGCGCCGGTCGCGGAGAGCTGCTGCGAGCTCTCTTGGGGCTGGCTGCCGGGTCCGGTGCTGGGTCCGGTTCGGGGGTTTCCGGGGCCGCCGCCCGTCCCGCACCCTCCGCTGATTCGCCCCAGGGCCTGCATCCGCCGCTGGCAGAACGATTGCGGCTCACGGCTGTCGAGGTGGCACCGCGACCCGGCGGCCTGCCGGACGAGATCTACTGGGTCGATCAGATTCCCCCTGGGATCACTGGGCTGCTCCTGGCCACTGAGTGGCTGGACAACGTGCCGATGGACATCGCCGTGCACGGGTCCGACGGGTGGCGGTATCTGCTGGTCGATCCCACCTCGGGGGCGGAGACCGTGGGTGACCCGGTCGGTCCGGAGGATGCCGAGTGGCTGGCGACCTGGTGGCCGATATCCGGCGGTGGCGTCGCCGACGATGTGGGCTTGCTGCCGGGGCCGGTTACGGACGGGTCGGGCGGCCCGGAAAGTCGGACGACGATCGGCATGCGGGCCGAGATCGGACGAACCAGGGACGAGGCGTGGGCCGGTGCTGTCGCCAAGCTCGACCGGGGGCTGGCGTTGGCGGTGGACTACGGACACCTGCAGGCGGAGCGGCCGTTGGACGGGACACTGACCGGGTACCGGGGCGGGCGACAGGTGGCGCGGGTGCCGGACGGTTCCTGCGATGTCACCGCGCACGTCGCCATGGACTCGGTCGCCTCCGCCGGTGAGCGGGTCGCGCGGCGCGCGTACTCCATGTCGTTTCAGCGGGAGGCGCTGCGAGCGCTCGGGGCCGACGGCGGCCGACCACCGCTGACGTTGGCCGCCACCGACCCGGCCGGGTACGTGCGGGCGCTCGCCGCAGCGTCCACGGTGGCCGAGCTGACCGACCCGGCCGGCCTGGGCGGGCATCGGTGGCTGTGGCAACCGGTCGACATGGCTTTCGACCCGGGCGTGGCACGATGACGGGCATGACCACCGACGCCGGGGACCTCCGCGAGCTGACCGTCGGTACCGGGGCCGGCCTGGTGGCGGGCACCGGCGGTGAGCAGCTCGGCACCGACATGGTGCTCAACATCGGCCCGCAGCACCCGTCCACGCACGGCGTGCTGCGGCTGAAGCTGGTACTCGACGGTGAGCGGGTGGTGTCGGCCGAGCCGATCGTCGGCTACATGCACCGGGGTGCGGAGAAGCTCTTCGAGGTACGCGACTACCGGCAGATCATCGTGCTGGCCAACCGGCACGACTGGCTGTCGGCGTTCTCCAACGAGCTGGGCGTGGTGCTCGCCGTCGAACGGTTGATGGGTCTCGAGGTGCCGGAGCGGGCGACCTGGCTGCGGATGGCCCTCGCCGAGCTGAACCGGGTGCTCAACCACCTGATGTTCCTCGGCTCCTACCCGCTGGAGATCGGCGCGATCACGCCGATGTTCTACGCCTTCCGCGAGCGGGAGACGCTCCAGACGGTGCTGGAGGAGGTCTCCGGCGGCCGGATCCACTACATGTTCAACCGGGTCGGCGGGCTGAAGGAGGAGGTGCCGTCCGGCTGGACCGGCCGGGCGCGAGCCGCGATCGGCGAGGTACGCCGGCGCCTGCCCGACCTGGACCATTTGATCCGGCGCAACGAGATCTTCCTGGCCCGTACCGTCGGCGTCGGGGTGCTCTCCCGGGAGGACGCCGCCGCGTTCGGGGCGTCCGGACCGGTCGCCCGCGCCTCCGGGCTCGACCTGGACCTACGTCGGGACGAGCCCTACCTCGCGTACGACGAGTTGGACGTCCCGGTGGTGACCAAGACCGCCGGGGACTGCCATGCCCGGTTCGAGGTTCTGCTCGACCAGGTGTACGTCTCGCTCGACCTCGCCGAGCAGTGTCTGGATCGGGTCGACCGGCTCACCGGACCGGTGAACACCCGGCTGCCGAAGGTGGTCAAGGCCCCCGAGGGGCACACGTACGCGTGGACCGAGAACCCGCTCGGCATCAACGGCTACTACCTCGTGTCCCGGGGTGAGAAGACGCCGTGGCGGCTCAAGCTGCGCACCGCGTCGTACGCCAACGTGCAGGCGCTCGCGACGCTGCTGCCGGGCTGCCTGGTGCCGGACCTGATCGCGATCCTCGGCTCGATGTTCTTCGTGGTCGGCGACATCGACAAGTAGGTCGAGCGGTGCCGCTCAGCGCCAGCGGGAACCGCCACCACGGGGTCCCTCGTCGCGGGGTGGATAGCCGCGGGGCGGGTAGTCGTAGGAGTCCTCGTCGACCCGCGCGCGGCGGCCCACCCGTTCCGGCTCGGCGTCGACCGGTCCGCGCTGGCGCGGCGGGCGCCACTCGTCGGGCACCGGCACCCCACCGGCGGGCAGCGCCCGCTCCTCCGGCTCGACCCAGCCGCCCCGCCGGCCCTCGTCGTACCCGCGGTGCGGCTCGTCCCGGCGGACCGCCGCCCAGCGGTCGGCGACCCGGTACTCGCTGCCGGCCGCGTCCGCGTGCACCTCGGCCCGCCGCTCGCCCATCCGCACCTCCCGGCCCCGGTCGTCGTCCCGGACCGACGCCCAGCGGTCACCGGCGCGCAGCTGCGACCAGTACTGTCCGGTGTCGTCGACCTGCGCCGGCCGGTCCGGCTCCGCCCGGTCCAACTGGTCGTCCGGGGCCGACCAGCCCCGCTCGTCCCGCCGGCCGGCGCGACCACTGTCGTCGCGCGGATCGTCCCAACCGGCCTCGTCGCGCGGACCGCCGGTGCCCGCCCACGGGCGCTCGTCACCGGATCTGGGGCGCTCGTCCGAGCCGGCGTACCCGGACCAGGACCGCTCCTGCGGGCCGCGCTCCTCGGGGGCGCCCCACTGCCGCTCGTCGGCCGGCGGCGACCAGCCGCCCGAGTACCCGCCGCCGTAACGCCCGCCGGCCGGCTCCGCCGGGCCACCGTCCACGATGGTGTGCCGGGTGGTCACGTGCACCGTCTCGGTGTGCCGGACCACACCCGTCTGCCGGGGCGGCTCCGGTCGGGCGTCCTGCTCGCCCGGGCGGGACGCGGCTCCGTAGACGCCGGCCGCTGCGGCACCCGCGCGCTCTCCGCCGTACCCGGCCGAGTCGGCCCGTCCCCTGCCGTAACCGGCGGCACCCGCGCGCTCCCCGGGGGAGCCGGCGCGCGCGCCGTAGGTTCCGGGGGACTGCCACTCCGGCTCGGGGTCCGGACGGTCGGTGCCGTGCCGGCCCGATACCGAACGGGGGGCCGGCTCCTCGTCGTCCGCCCAGCCGGGTCGGCTCTCCTCTCGGGGCGGCCGAACCCGACCGGCCGGCACCTCCGCCTCCGGCTCGGCGACCGGTAGCCGCGCCCGGCCTGACCCGACTGGCTCCTCGGCACCGGCGACAGCCGCACCACCGACAGCGGCACCACCGACAGCGGCACCACCGACAGCGGCACCACCGACAGCGGCACCGGCGAGGGCGGCACCGGTGGCCTCGAGCCTCCGGTGCACCGCGGCCACCGCCTCCTGAGCCCGCTGGGCCTGGTCGAGGGCCTGGTTGCCACGCTGGGCCGCGGCGACGATCTCGCCGCGCAGCTCACGGCGAAGCTGGTCCATCTCGTCGAAGACTTCCGCCAGACGCTCCTGACCGCCCTCACCGTCGGATCGAAGCGCGATCGACAGGCCGATCAACACCACAGCCACGATCGCAAGCACCGCCGCGAAACGCAGCGGCCCGTTACCGTCGGCGACCAGCAGGATCAGCGCCGCCACCGGCGCCAGTCCCACGCCGATCCAGAACAGGGGCGTCAGGAGCGAACGGCTGCGCATGGCTTCGGGGGCCGGCATGGCTGTGCAGCCTACCGAGAGTTGGCTTCAGGTGGGAACGGCCCCGGGACGCCGCATCCGTCACCGCGCAGGGCCTGGAAAAAGGGCCGGCCCGACCGGCCGAAGCCGATCGGGCCGACCCGATGGACAGGTCAGCTGGTGGCCAACGCCGCGTCCGAGGAGAGGACGAGGCCCGCGCTGGCGCTGCCGGCCTTCAGGGCGTTCTTGGTCTGCGGTCCACCGGCGTCCAGCGAGCTGAAGGAGCCCGCCTGGAAGTTGTAGACCTGGACCAGGCCGGCCTGGCAGGTGACCCGCTGCGGGCACTCCGGGGGCCCGGCCAGCACCGTCGCCTGACCGGAGCACTTGGCGGCCAGCTCGGAGAGGGTACGGACGCCGTACTTGTCGGAGAACGCCTTGGTGACCGCGAAGGCGTTCTGGTCCTGGGCCGCCGACGGCTTGCCGAAGGTGATGCCCACCTTGTCGCCGGCCGCCCGCAGCGCGGTCACGGTCTTGTCGAGGTCCGGCGAGGCGACCGGCTTGACACCTGACCCGTTGGCCTTGGTGTTGAGGAACTCGGCCATGCTCGCCGCGTACTCCGGGACGACCTGGATCTCGCCCTTCTCCAGGGCGGGCTCGTACAGCTCGCGGCTGCCGATCTGCTGCACGCGGACCTGGTAGCCGGCGGCGGTGAGCGCGATCCGGTAGAGCTCGGCGAGCGTCTCGCTCTCGCTGAAGTTGGCGGCGCCGACCACGAGCGGGCCGCCTGGGCCCTTGGCGATACCCGCGGTGAGGTTGTTCGCCGAGGCGAACTCCTCCGCCGCCGTCTTCGGGGTCTTGCGGTCGACGTCGACCGCCTTGTTGAGCTGGACGAGCTTCGGCGTGTCCAACGCACCCGAGACCTTGTCGAGCGCGGCGAGCAGCTGCGGGTTCGCCGCGTCGGCGTTGACCGCCGGGATGACGTTGTCGCTGTTCTGCTGCTTCTTGTCGTCGGCGAGGACCATCAGCTGGTCGCCCGCGACGGGGGCGCAGCCCGCCCCGCTCGCCTCCTGCTTGGGCGCGTCGGTGCCGGACGAGCCGGCGCCACCACAACCGGTCAGGAGCCCGGCCGCGGTGAGCGCCGCGGCCGCACCGACGGCCAATCGAATACGTGCGTGCATTACTGCCCGCCTTCCGTGTCCCGGCGCGACCCTTCCGGGCCGGCCGCGTGTCCGACGGGCGATCGTTCGGATGCCCGCGATTCCACCCAACATCCTCCGGCCGGCTACGACAACCGGACGGGACCTTCGTCACCTGATCGTCACCAGCCGGGCGGTATCCGGACGGTCGGCGGCGTGAGCCGCGCCACAAGAGCCCGGTCGGGCCCGCCGCGAGCACGGCCTCGCCCGTGGCGCGGCGCCTCGTCGTCCGCCCTCCGTCGGGTACCGGCGGGTCAGCCGCCGGCCACCGCGTCGGCGGCACGGCGGTTCGCACCGCGACGGGCGGCGCGCAACGAGCGCGGCGTGACGGCCCGCTCGACCAGGGCCAGCACCACCTCCACCAGAATGGCGAGCGCGGCCACCAGCACACCCCCGGCGAGGATCTGGCCACCCCCGGCGGCGATGTCCAGCCCGAACCCGGCCCGGATGATCTGGCCCAGCCCGCCGCCGTTGACGAACGAGGCGAGCGCCGCGGTGGCCACCACCTGCACGGCGGCGGTACGGAACCCGGCCGCCAGATACGGCACGGCGAGCGGCAGCTCCACCCGGCGCAGCACCTGCCAACCGGAGAGACCCATGCCACGCGCCGCGTCCCGCGCCTCCGGATCGGCCTGCCGCACCCCCGTGTACGCGTTGGCCAGCAGCGGCGGCAGAGCGAAGACCGCCAACGCGACGATCACCGACGGCCGGCCGAATCCGAGGAAGGTCAGCGGCAGGATGGTGAGCAGGGCGAGCGTGGGGATGGCGAGGGTCACGTTGGCCACCAGCACCACCAGGCCGCCGGCCCGCCCGGTGTGACCGAGCCAGAGCCCGATCGGCCAGGCCACCAGGCAGCCCAGCGCGACGGCGGCGGCGGAGAGGATCAGGTGCTCGCCGAGCCGGTCCAGCACCCCGCCCGGGTTGGTCCAGTTCAGCGGGTCGTTGAGCCAGACGACCGCCTGCTCGATGACACTCATGACGATCTCCGGTTGAGCCATGGGGTGAGCAGCCGGCCGAGCCCGGCGAGGATCAGGTCCAGCACCAGGGCGAGAAGGACGCAGAGCAACGTCCCGGCCATGATCTGCGCCTTGTAGAAGTTGTTCTGGAAGCCGGCGAAGATCACCTGTCCGAGTCCGCCGCGACCCACGACCACGCCGACGGTGACCAGCGCCACAGTCGAGACGGTGGCCAGCCGCAGGCCGGTGAGGATCCCCGGCAGGGCGAGCGGGAGTTCGATCCGGAACAACCGCCCCCACCTGCCGTAACCCATGCCTTGGGCCGCCTCACGGATCTCGGGCGGCACCTGGGTCAACCCGGCGACCGTGTTACGCACGATCACCAGCAGGGCGTACAGCACCACCACGGTGAGCACGGTCACCGTGCCGATGCCCAGGTAGGGGGCGATGAACGCGAACAGCGCCAGGGACGGGATGGTGTAGAGCACCCCGGTGAAGGCGAGGATCGGGCCGGCGAGGGGACGGAACCAGTACGCCAGCACCGCCAGCGGTACGGCGATCAGAGCGGCGATCAGCACCGCGCGGGCAGTCAGCGAGGCGTGGTCGCGCAACGCGGCGACGAGCGTGTCAGAGTTGTCCCGCAGGTACTGCCAGGAAAACCAGGGATTGCCCGGGTCGGCCCGGTAGCTCAGGCGGAAGGACATACGTGGACGTTACCCCGGAGAACTCCGGCGCCGGCGGGCGCGCGGCCCTCGGTGACCAGCGCGCGGCGTCGATCACCTTGGAGGGCGTCCGCAAGCGCTACCCGGACGGGACCGAAGCCGTACGCGGGCTGAGCCTCGAGGTCGGTGCCGGCGAACTGGTGGTGCTCATCGGTCCGTCCGGCAGCGGCAAGTCGACGGTGCTGCGGATGATCAACCGGATGATCGAGCCCACCGGCGGCCGGACCCTCCTCGGCGACGAGGACGTCACCCGGGTCGACCCGGTGCGGCTGCGCCGCCGGATCGGCTACGTCATCCAGAACGTCGGACTCTTCCCGCACCAGACGGTCCGGGCGAACGTCGCGACCGTCCCGAGGCTGCTCGGCTGGCCCCGGGACCAGGTCCAGAGCCGCGTCGACGAGCTGCTGGAGCTGATCGGCCTCGAACCGGGGACGTTCGGAGGCCGGTACCCGCACGAGCTCTCCGGCGGGCAGCGGCAGCGGGTCGGGGTGGCCAGGGCGCTCGCCGCCGACCCGGTGGTGCTGCTCATGGACGAGCCGTTCTCCGCCGTCGACCCGATCACGCGGACCCGGCTGCAGGAGGAGTTCCTCCGGCTGCAGGCCGAGGTGCGCAAGACGATCGTGCTGGTCACCCACGACCTCGACGAAGCGGTCCGGCTCGGCGACCGGATCGCGGTGCTCTCCGAGGGCGGCCACCTGGAGCAGTACGACTCGCCGGCGGCGCTGCTCGGCACCCCCGCCACCCCGTTCGTCCGCGAGTTCGTCGGCGCCGACCGGGGCATCCGCCGGCTGGTGGTCACGCCGCTGCGTCGGGAGACGCTGGAGCCGGTGCCCACCGACGCGGCACCGGACGCGCCGGCCGTGCCACTGGACGGCTCGGCGTACGACGCGCTCGCGGCGCTGCTCACCTCGGCGGCGGAGCGGGTGCTGGTCACCGACGAGGGACGCCCCGTCGGCTCGCTGGACCGCCGGCGCCTGCTCGATCTGGCCGCCAGCCCGGAGTGAGGCAGGGCCTCATCGGGCCGGCCCCGATCGGCCCCCGGGCCCGGCCCGGGGGCGGTCGTCAGGCGCGGCCGCCCAGGCTGGCCGTGCCGATGATCCAACCGGTGAGGAAGCCGTAGCCGGCGCCCGCCGAGGCGGCCTGCAACGCGCCGAGCATCGACGACCCCGGTCCGAGGAACACCGCGAGCAGGCCCGCGAGACCGCCGGCCAGCACGAACGCCGCCCAGCCGGAGAAGAACTGGCTGAACCCGCCGGGCACCCGGGCCACCTGCGAGGCCGGCAGCACGTAGAGCAGGGCCGCCGCGAGGATCACCAGCAGGATCGCCCGCAGGTCCGCGGCGAGCACCCCGCCCGCCTGGTCCCCGGCGTCGATCCGCCAGGCCGGCCAGCCGAGCACCCGCAGGTACCAGCCGGCCGCCGAGTTCGGGTCGGTGTGGTTCCCGGCCCAGTTGACGTACGCCGGACTGCCGGCGACGGCGACGAGCACGAGTGCGGCGAGCGCGCCGGTGCCGGCGGCCGTGCCGTACCGGCTCAGCGCGCCGGTCCGGTTGGTGAGCGCCATGATGCTGTCCGTTCCCGGCCCGCGTGTACCGCTCCCGTCAGTGCTTCATCAGGTAGTCGATGAAGGCGGCCCGCAGCAGCGGCTCCGACTCCTCGTCGCCGTGGCCGGTCAGCTGACGGAAGAGCGCGGCGGCCTCGTCGACGGTCGGCCCGACGGAGTTCGGGGCACCGTCGAGCACGGTGGCCTCGTCCGCGTTCGGCAGGTGCCGCAGCACCGACCAGAAGAAGCCGATGTCGAGCCGCTCCCGGGCACGCGCGAACGACCGCTCCCGCAGTTCCTCGGTGGGGAGTGCGTCCAACTCCTCGAAGGAGTGACCGCCGGTGGGGGTGGCTGGTGTCTGGCTCATGCCGCCGAGCCTAACCGCCGAGATCACCTCCGGCTCGTCGGACGTGGCCCCAGCTCAGCGGGCGTCGTCCCACCGCCGGGTCTCGCTCTCCCAGTGGGGTGACCGCCACGGGTCCATCGGCGATTCCGTGGCCGGCGTCGGCAGGGCCGGCGGCCAGTTCTCCACCGGACCGGGCACCGTCCAACCCGAGCTGATCGGGCCGTCGCCGGCCGGCTCCGGCGTCTCCACGGTGGCCGATCCGGGGCGGCCGTACCGCTCGATCAGCCGGGTGATCAGCAGCCCGACGCCCAGGGCCACCCCACCGACCGCCCACCGGCTCACCGTCCAGTCGCGGGACTCGGCGTACGCGAGGAACGCCGACACCAGACCGACTGCGAAGAGGGTGCCGAAGATCCCGCCGCGACGACCGTACGCGCTGGTGCCGGCGAGCAGTGCCACGCCGACGGCGAGCACCGTCCAGTCCAGGCCGGTGGCGGGGACCACGGGTGCGGCGTCGTTGGCCGCGACGAGCACCCCGGCCAGCATGGCCAGCAGGGTCGAACCGATCAGCGCACCCGCGGTGACGAACGCGGCGGCCACCCCACGGCGACGCGCCGGATCCGCGACCGGGCGGAACCGGCCGACGAGCCGACGGACCGCCCGAATCGCGCCGAAGAAGCCACCGAGGACGGCCACCGCGGCGAACCCGGCGACCAGGTAGTACGCGTGACGGCGCGGGTCGTACTCGCCCTGCACGAGCACCGGCGTCGAGCGGCGCTCGATGTACACGATCACGCCCGCCGCCGCGGCGAGGCTCGCCGTCCAGCCCGGCACGTGCAGCACCACCACGGCCAGCGCGATCAGCAGACCGCCGATCGCGGCGACCACGGCGGCCGGGGCCACCGCGGCCACCAGGCCCCGGTCGCTCTGCTCGGCGAAGTGCAGTCCGGCGGCGACCGCGACCGGCCCGATGGCGAGGTTCACCGCAGCGGTACGCAGGCTCAGCCCGGCGGCGAGGGCGAGCAGCCCGAGGGCGGCCACGTCGACCAGCAGCGACTCCAGCTCCGCACCGCGCAGGACGGCCGGATCCTCGCGCCAGAGCAGCCAGGCGCAGGCGGCCAGCCCGATCAGCAGCACGATCTCCCAGCCGACGTGCACGCCCACCCGGTCCCGGCCGGGCTCACCGTGGAACGGGTCGTCGAAGACGTTGTCGAGCACGGCGGCGGGCACTCCGGACGAGGGCTCGGCTGGCGTCTCCCGGCCCGGTTCGTCGTACCCCATGACGCCGCCTCCCCCTGGCCGGTCGTCCTGGTCCGACGCTCGGGCGGACCGGCGGCGGCCGTTGCTGTCCGGTCGGAGGCACCGTACCCGCGTGGCGAGCCGCACGTAACCCCCCGACCACGGCGGAGACCGGTCAGCGCTGGCCGGGGCGGCTCTCTCGGTCGTCGGGCTCCCGCTCGTCCTCGGGTCGTTCCGGCACCCGGCAGGAGCGCTCCAGCCACAGTGCGGCGGCCACCAGGGCGAGCGAGGCGACCAGCCCGCCGGCCGCGGGCGCCCGGTCCTCGGTGGCGGCGCGGGTGGACTCGACGAAGAGCCAGGCGGTCAGCCCCGCGTAGAAGCCGGCGAAGATGGCACCCGCCAGCGACGACGCCTTGGCCAGCACCACGAACCGGGCCACCATCAGCGCGTTGACCGGTTCCCGGCCCGGCCGGCGCTCGATGCGGCCCCGGGTGTTGATCGCGGCGTACCCCTCGAGGACGGCGAGCACGGCGAGCGTGACCACCGGCAGCCAGGGCAGCCGAGGTATGCCGTTGTAGTAGAAGGTGCTGATCAGTAGCCAGGCCGCCGCGGCGGCGGCCAGACCGGCCACCACGAGGGTGGAGATCCGGGTCGGGCCCATCCGCCCCGGGCCGCCCGGCGGCGGGGACTGCGGCTGCGTCATGCCGACCGGCTCCGCTGGGTCATGCCGTCGACTCTAACGCGAGATCCGGGCGCGGGCGCAGTTCCAGCGCGTCGACGGCGGCCTCGCCGGTGTTCAGCAGGTCGGCGATCGGGCCGTGACCGGGCAGCCGGCCGTGCGGCTCGAGGTCGAGCCACGGCCGCAGCACGAACGCCCGCAGGTGGGCACGGGGGTGCGGCAGGGTCAGCTCGGGGTCGTCGCCGAGGACCGGTTCGCCGTCGTCGCCCCAGACCGCGATCACGTCGACGTCGAGGGTGCGCGGCCCGAAGCGCCGCCGCGGGTCACGGACCCGACCGGCCGCGCGCTCCGCGGCGCCGGCCCGCTCCAGCCACTCGTACGGGCCTGCGGCCGGGTCCTCGGCGAGCAGCACCGCGTTGTAGTACGTGGGCTGGTCCGGGTCCCCCCACGGTGGAGTTTCGTACACCCCGGAGACCCGGCGGACCGCGTCGCCGAAACCGGCGACCGCGGCGCGCAGGTGGACGAGTCGGTCACCGAGGTTGCTGCCGAGGGAGAGGACCGCGCGGGTCACCGCACGCTCCGGCGGGTCATGGTGACGGCCACGTCGGTGAACACGTGCGGCACCGGCGCCTCCGGCTTGTGCACCGTCACGGTCGCGCTGCCCACCCGAGGATCGGCCAGGCACACGTCGAGCAGCCGGTCGGCGAGCGTCTCGATCAGGTCGACCGGGTCGCCGGTCACGACGGCGACCAGCCGATCGGCGAGTTCGCCGTAGTGGACGGTGTCCGCGACGTCGTCCGAGCGCGCGGCCGGACCGAGATCGAGTTCGAGCACCACGTCGACGACGAAGTCCTGCCCCTGTTCGCGCTCGAAGTCGTACACCCCGTGCCGGCCGCGTGCCCGCAGACCGGTCAGCGTGATCCGGTCGTTCACCGGCTGCCCTCCCCTTCGGTGGCGGACCCGGTCGCCGCGGCCGCGGCGACCGGAGTGACCA
The DNA here is from genome assembly GCF_040606825.1 of Micromonospora sp. NPDC005367. NCBI lineage: Bacteria > Bacillati > Actinomycetota > Actinomycetes > Micromonosporales > Micromonosporaceae > Micromonospora > Micromonospora sp. NPDC005367. Next base: position 56,837 of record NZ_JBEXFP010000008.1, read on the forward strand.
GGCGCGGGCTGCCGGTGGCCCGCCAGACGGCGAGCGCGTCCACGGTGGCGCGTACGTCGTGCACGCGTACGCCCCAGGCGCCGGCCGCCACGGCGAGCACGCTGGCGGCGACGGTGGCCGCCTCGCGGTCGCCGGGCGGGCGCGGGGTGCCGTCCGGGCCGGCGAGCAGCCGGCCCAGGTAGGACTTGCGGCTGGCCCCGAAGAGCAGCGGGTAGCCGAGGTCGAGCAGCTCGGGCAGGCGCGCGCTGAGCCGCCAGTTGTGTTCGGCGGTCTTGGCGAAGCCGAGCCCCGGGTCGACGATGATCCGGTCGGCGGCCACCCCCGCCCGCAGCGCCGCGTCGATCCGCTGGGCCAGCTCGGCCCGGACATCGGCGACCACGTCGGTGTAGTCGGCCAGCTCACGCATGCCCCGCGAGTGCCCACGCCAGTGCATCAGCACCCACGGGCAGCCCGCGTCCCGGACCACCCGGGCCATGTCCGGGTCGGCCAGTCCGCCGGAGACGTCGTTGACCACGGCCGCGCCGGCGGCCAGGGCCGCCTCGGCGACCCGGGCCCGGGTGGTGTCGATGCTGACCGGCACGCCCGCGGCGGCCAGCTCGCGGATGACGGGCAGTACCCGGGCCGCCTCGGTCTCCGCGTCGATCCGGTCGGCGCCCGGCCGGGTGGACTCGCCGCCCACGTCGATCAGGTGCGCCCCGTCGGCGTGCAGTCGGACGCCATGTCCGACGGCGGCGTCGAGGTCGGCGTACCGTCCGCCGTCGGAGAAGGAGTCGGGCGTGACGTTGAGGACGCCCACCACAACGGGGGCCGGGGCCCGCACCAGATCGGTCACGACTAGACCGTACCGGTCGTCGGCGGGGCCTCCGACGGCCCGGGGCGGCCTCACACAGCGCCCCTGACATGCGCATTGAAACAGATGTACGATCGGTCGTCCGGGTCGTATCGGGCAGGCTCTTCGTGGCTTGTCGCATTCCGGGGCGGCCCGTACGCTGTGGAATTGCCCAGCATCGAGATGGCGAAGCGTGGAGGGAGGGCCGAAGCGGGACCAAATCGCCCAAAACTCGCCACCCTCCGTGGTGAGTAACGAACGCAAGGCAACTTAGCTGCGCTCAAAAAGGACATTTACCCTCGCAGGCTTTCCAACTGCACCGCTGCGGCGCCGCCGGCCGCGTTTTGGGGAGGTTTCAGTGATCGCCATCGAGCTCATGGAGCAGGCGTCGTCCGGCGTCGCCCACGCGCTCTCCGCCTTGGCGTCGACTCCACTCGCCGAGCCGGCACCGAAGGGCATCGACACCAACGGTGTCGTCACCTTCTTCGCCAGCAAGATCGCGCCGATCCTGCTCGCCGTCCTCGGTGTGATCTTCATCGGACGGGCCAGCCGCGGCGAGATCTCCAAGGTGCTGACCAGTTCCGCCATCGCGATCGTCGGCCTGGCCTTCATCGCCGGGGCGGCGACACTGTTCTTCGTCGGTGACTACCTGATCGACCTGATCTTCGAATAGGGCGCGGGCTCGACATGCGGCTGCGCACCGACGACGACATCTACCGGGCACGCCTGGTCTACCTCGGGCCCCCCGGCTACACCCTTCCCGTCCACCTCCCGTACGCCCAGTACGGGCTCTTCATGCTGCTCGTCCCCCTCTACATGTTCATCCACTGGCTGTTCACGTTGCAGGTCGAGCTCTTCCCCGCCTGGGAGATCGCGCTCGCCATCGTGAGCACGTCATTCGTCTTCCGGCACGTCGACCCGGACCGACCCGCGCGAGTGGTGATCCGCACCGCGCTGACGGACTGGCGACGCACTCGGGAGCCCGCCGCCGAACAGCGCGATCCTCGCCTGGTCGGCACCGGGATCAGGATCCGGGAGGAACTGGCATGACCGGGCGTACGCCGACGGGGCGGTCACACGATGCGGGTGAGGCGGTCGCATGAGTCGCAATTCCACGCCGGGTTCCCCGGCCGGCCGTCCGGCCGCACCGGATGGTCACCGTGCGCGTTCATTTGACTACCCAGAGACCGGTGAGCTGGACGAGAACGCCCTCGATCCGGCGCTGGCCACCACACCCGGTCACGGCGGGGTGGGCGTCTTCCAGGCGCCCCGCCCGGTGGCCCGAAGGGTTCCGCCGACCGACCCGGTGACCCGACGGGCCACCCCGGCGGACCAGCCGCCGCGTCGGGCTCCGACGGCGACCGGCGCGGAGAGCGCCGACATCGACTCCCCGTTCCTCGACCTCTTCGGCGCTCCACGCCCCGGCACCGCCCGTCCGCTGACGCCGTCGCGACGCGCCGAACGCGAGCACGCACCGATACCACCGCAACCGGCCGCGATCGAGCCGGCACCGGCCCCTCCGGTCACGGCGTCGACGCCCCGGTCGTCCGGCGTGGGCCGGGAGCCCGGGCCGGCCACGCAACCGACCCGCCCCCGGAGCGACCTTCCAGCCGGGACGCTGCCGGAGCAAGGCACCCGCTCACGAGTGCCGCACCAGGCCGGTGACCGGCTGCCGGTGCGGCGCCCGGCGGCAGATCCGGAGCCGGCGGCCGAGCAGGTGCCGCAGGCACCACCCGTACCGCCCGCACCCCGGGCTGAGCCCACGCCCGAGCCCCGACAGCCGGTGGATCACCCCGCCGGGTCCGGCAGGCCGACGTCGAACGGACGTGAGGTCGCGCCGCCCCGGCAGCGCTCGCCCGAACGGCGGGACAAGCCGGTCAAGCCGGTCCGGGTGAAGGCCCCGAAGATCAAGTTCGGTGACCGCGACCCGTCGGTCGAACTGGCGATCACCGAAATCGCAGGCCACCTCACCTTCACCCCGAACACCGTCACCGCCTGGTACTGGCTGCCCGAGGTCCGCTGGGCGTTCCGGCCGGACGCCGAACGCGAGGCGCTGCTGGCCGCGATCGCCGAGCAGTACGCCGGCCTCGCCGGCTTCCGGCTGCATCTGCGCCGCACCACCCGGCCGTTCCCGGCCGACGAGTGGGCCCGGACCGTCGACACACACACCGCCGCCCCGCTGCCCGACGTGCCCGGCACGCCGAGTTGGGCCGACCATCTCGTCGCGGCGCAGCGTCACCTGATGTCGGTGAACCACGCCGAGGGACAGACGTACCTCGGCGTGACCTTCGCCCGCCGCTCCCTCGGCGACTCCCTCAGCGAACGGCTGCTGCGAACCTTCGGCCGGGGCGTCGCCGAGGGCGAACGCCGCCGGTTGGGCCGGACGGTCGAGCAGTTCGACGAGGTGCTCGGCGCGTTCGGCATGCGCGGGCGACGGGTGACCGCACAGGAGCTGGAGTGGCTCCTCTACCGCTCGGTGGCGCTCGGCATGTCGCCTCCCGGGGCGCTCTCCCCGGTGACCAACGGGCGGTGGGAACGCGGTGACCTGCTCGCGCTCACCGAACAGATCGAGCGCTACCGCACGCCGTACGGCTCGACGGTGAAGCTGGTCAACCGGATGACGGGCGAGGAACGGCACGTCGCGGTGCTCGCCGTGGGGCGGATGGAGCCGCTGGAGATCCCCGAGCGGCACGAACCCTGGCTGCACTTCCACGAGCGGCTGCCCTGGCCGATGGAGATCTCGACCCGGGTGGACATCCTCGGCTCGGGTGACTCGTTCCGCAACCTCGAGCATCGGCTCCGCATGATCCGCTCCCAGCAGCTCGACTACGCCGAACACGGCATCGACGCCCCGCCGGAGCTGGAGCGGCTGGCCAAACGCGCCCTCGTGATCGGCGACGAGATGACGACCGGCCTGCCGGTCGACTCGGCCCGGGCACACGGCTGGCACCGCATCGCAGTCGGCGGCCGAACCCGGGAGGAGTGCCTGGAGCGGGCACGCCGGCTCATCCAGCTGTACTCACGCGAGCTACGCATCTCGCTGCAACATCCGAAGAACCAGGACTGGCTGGCCCGGGAGTTCATCCCCGGCGAGCCGATCGCCAACACCGGCTACGTACGCCGGATGCCGGTGTCCCTGCTCGCCGCCGCGCTGCCACAGGCCGCGTCCACCGTCGGCGACCGGCGCGGCGACCTGATCGGCCGTACCGCGGGCACCTGCCGGCGGCCGGTGTTCCTGGACCTGCACTACCCCATGGAGGTACGCGAGCGTTCCGGCCTCGCCGTCTTCGTGGCCGAGCCGGGCGGCGGCAAGTCGACCCTGCTCGGTGCGCTCGGCTACCTCGCCGCCCGGCGGGGCGTCCAGGTGACGCTGCTCGACCCGTCCGGCCCGCTCGCCCGGCTCTGTGCCATGCCGGAGCTGGCCCCCTACTCCCGGGTGCTCAACCTGACCGGTTCCGAACACGGCACCCTCGCCCCGTACGCGCTGATCCCGACACCACGGCGCAGCGAGTTCGGCACCGGCGCCGCCGGCGACCGGGAGTACGAGATCGCGGTCTCCAACGCGCGGGCCGAGCGGCGGATGCTCGTCCAGGACATCTGCATGATGCTGGTGCCGCCGCAGGTCGCCCGGGAGGCGTCCACCGCCACGCTGTTCCGGCACGCCGTACGCCAGGTGCCCGCCGAGGAGACGTCCACCCTGGACGACGTCGTGACCACGCTCAGCCAACTCGACGACGACACCGGCCGGGAACTCGCGAACCTCCTGCTGGACACCGCCGAGATGCCCCTGGCGATGCTCTTCTTCGGCCGCCCGCCCGAGGGGATGCTCGGTCCGGACGCCGCGCTCACCGTGATCACCATGGCCGGCCTCCGGCTGCCCGACCTGAAGATCGAGCGGGAGTACTGGTCGGCCGAGGAGGCACTCGCCCTGCCGATGCTGCACACCGCGCACCGGCTCGCCGTACGCCGCTGTTACGGCGGGTCGATGTCGTCCCGGAAGCTCGTCGGCCTGGACGAGGCGCACTTCATGGAGGGGTGGCGCTCCGGCCGATCCTTCCTGGTACGGCTCGCCCGGGACTCCCGCAAGTGGAACCTGGCCGCGCTGGTCGCCTCGCAGAACCCGCGCGACATCCTCGGCCTCGACGTGCAGAACCTCGTCTCGACCGTCTTCGTCGGCCGGATCGCCGAGGACAACGAGATCGCCTCGGAGGCGCTCCGGCTGCTGCGGGTCCCCGTCGACGACGGCTACGAGGCCACCCTGGCCTCCCTCTCCACCGCCGAGGCCACATCGGCCACCCGGCTGGGCTTCCGCGAGTTCGTCATGCGTGACGTCGACGGGCGGGTGCAGAAGGTCCGGGTCGACGTCTCGTACGTCGACGGGCTGCTGGAACACCTCGACACCACGCCCGCCGCGGTCGCCGCGGCGGCCGGAGTACTGCCGAGCATCCCCCTGCCGGATCTGGAGGCGTGACATGGCGAGGGCCCGAGCACGGATCACAGCGTTCCTGCTCGCGCTCGGCCTGCTGGCCGGAGCCAGTATCGCCTGGCCGTTGCTCGGGGCGTCTCCGGCGTCCGCCGCCCCGGTGGCCGCCCAGGCGCGGGCCGACCTCTGCACCACCGAGGAATGGCAGGCCGACTTCCGCGCCTGCGTCAAGGAGCTCCAGCAAGTCGCCACAACTGAGATCGAGTGTCGGAGGCCGCCAACCCCCAGCACGCCCGATTCCGGCCTGGCCGGGTGGTTCGCCTCACGACCGGAATCATCGAAGCAGCCGGGCCCGAAGGGCTTCTACACCGACTACGGCTACGCCGGTTACAGCTACACAACCTACGACATTGGCGGGTGCGCCTCCTCTGTCCTGCACCCGGACTACAAGTTCAGCAACACCGTCGCCAACGGCGAGTTCATGGTCGCGACAGCGATCGTCGGCGCATCCAACGCCCTGCGCGAGCGGGCCTGGGACCCGCGGTCGATGTGGAGCTGGGCCGATCCGTTGGTGGAGCAGGCGACCAGGGCCATCTACCAGAAGGTGTTCAGCGTCTTCGGGATCGTCACGTTGTGCGTGGTCGGGCTCTACCTGCTCTGGCGGTCGCGTCAGTCCGACATGAGCAACGCCATGACGACGGCGGGTTGGGCCCTCCTCGTGATGGTCGCGGTGACGGCACTGGCCGCCTGGCCGGTGAAGTCCGCCAACGTCGCCGACAGCACACTGATCACCGGTCTCGGCGTGGTGCATGACGCCCTCGGCCCCGCTTCCAGGGACACGCCTCCCGACCAATGCGATGACCAAGAAAATCCTGAGGCATGCAAGGATCACCGGCCGCCTGCGGTCCGGGCCAGCGACACCGCGACCGAGGCCATGCTCTACCGAAATTGGCTGCGCGGCGTTCTGGGCTCAGCGGACAGCGCAACCGCCAAGAAGTATGGCCCCGCACTTTACGACGCGAAGGCACTGACCTGGGAAGAAGCGGAATCCATCCGCGCCAACTCTGCCACCCGTGACGTAGTCATCAAGGCCAAGCAACAGCAGTGGATGACTATCGCGGAACTGATCAAGGACGAGGACCCCGAGGCGTACGAGTACCTCCAAGGCGTCCGGGACATGGATCGGATAGGGGCCGGCTTCATCGCGGTGCTCGCGTCGCTGCTCTTCGCCATGTTCGACCTGACGGCATCGTTGCTGGTGCTGCTCGGCTTCCTGATCTTCCGGTGGGCCGTGATCGCCGCGCCGATCCTCGGCACGATCGGTCTGCTCAGGCCGGCCAGCGCCGGTCTGCGCCGGCTCGGGAACGCGGTGGTGGCCGCCATCTTCAACATTCTCATCTTCGGCACCGGGGCCGCGGTCTACCTCTTCGCGGTGGATCTGATCATGAGCACGCCGAGCCTCCCCGGCTGGCTCCAGGTCGTGCTGGTCTGGCTCTGCGGCGTGGTCGGCTGGCTGCTGCTCCGCCCCTATCGCCGGATCACCCAGCTCGGCGGTAAGGACAGCAGCGAGGCGGTCGGCTCGGCCGGTTCCTGGCACCGCCGCTTCTTCCGGGACATGCGCACCGCCGCACGCCTCGACGTGGCCGAGCCCGGCGGCACGGCCGAACCCACCATGGGGCGCCGGAAGGCGGTCGTCGCGGGGCAGACGCGGCTGCGGCCGGAGGCCCGGCACGAAGACCCGGTACACACCGCGCCGGACGGCACCGCCCGGCAGCGCGCCGACGTCCGCGAACGGACCGAGGGCGCGCCGCCGGTCGAGGAGAGCCGCGCCGCCCGTCCGGCCACGCCGCGACCACGGCGCGGCCAGCCGGCCTGGACGGCGCCGGACGTACCCGAGGAACGTCCCTCCTACGTCGTCTACCGGCCCGGCTCCGCGGAGAGCACGCCCGACCGCCCCGCGCCCCGGATCCGTACCGAGGCCAGGTGAGTAGCGATGCGGCGCGCGCTCGAATTCCTGGTCACCCGGGTGCTGCGGTCCCGTATCGGGATCGCGCTCGCCCTGGCGGTGGTCGTGTTCGGCATCATCGGAGCGGCTCGACTCGTCTCGGGCCCCATCGATCCATCCCTCGGGCTCAGCAACCGGCCGACCGAACCGATCACCACGGTCGACCCGCACGCCGGTGACGACGGATTGATCGCCGGCGGGGATCCACGCGATCCGGTCACCCGGCCCGGCGAGCTGAATCCGGAGCAGACCGCCGATCGTTTCGTGACGGCCTGGCTCGGCAAACCGGGCATCACCGCCGAAGAGTGGCGCGAGGGCCTTCGACCGCTGTCGACGCCCGCGCTCACCGAGAAGTTGGCCGGGGCGGTGCCCGATGAGGTGCCGGCCGAGCAGGTAACCGACAGCGCGACCCTACGGCCCTGGACCGAGACGTTCGTCGAGGTGCTGGTGCCGATGGACACCGGTCGGCTCCGGCTGGAACTGGTCGCACCGGACGGGCAGTGGCAGGTCGACGCGGTGGACTGGGAGCAGGAATGAACGACGGGAAGCCTCCACGGCGGCGGCGACTGCCGCTCCGCGCGCTGGCCGGCGCACTCACCGTGGCACTGGCGCTGCTCTGCTGCACCGGAGGAACGGCCGCCTTCTTCCTCACCGAACTCGGCGGAGACTCCTCGGAGCAGATGACGCCGGCGAGTGTCGAGTGCACCGGTGACTTCCAGGTCAACGTGAGCGGGAAGATGCCGCGCATGGCCGACTACGGCAACAGCCAGCTCCGCAACGCGGCCCGGATCATCGGAACCGGCCAGAAGATGAAGGTGCCGCCACGCGGCTGGGTCATCGCGGTCGCGACGGCCATGCAGGAGTCCCGCCTGCGGAACCTGGCGAACCGGACCGTCGGAGACTCGCAGGGCCTCCCCAACGAGGGCGTCGGCGCGGACCACGACTCGGTCGGCCTGTTCCAGCAGCGGGCCGCGTGGGGCACGGTGCGGCACCGGATGACCCCGGAGTACGCGGCGAGGAAGTTCTACGAGAAGTTGCTCGACATTCCGGACTGGGAGCAGTTGCCGCTCACGGAGGCCGCTCAGCAGGTGCAGAGGAGCGCGTTCCCCGACGCTTACGCCAAGCACGAGACGGTGGCCACCCAGATCGTCGACGCGCTCGCCGGTGGGGCGGCCCGGACCGCGCTGGTGTCGGGCCAGGAGGTCTGCGACGCGGCCTCCGGCAAGGAGGTCGCGGCCTCGGGCTGGACCGCGCCGATCGCGGGCGGCGTCGGCTCCGGGTTCCGGACCAGCCAACGGCCCGGGCACAACGGGGTCGACATCGGCGCGAGGAAGGGCACCCCCATCCACGCCGCCGCGTCCGGCCGCGTGCTGGTGTCGAAGTGCGATCCCGACAACAGCGGCCGGGAGACCTGCGACGTGGACGGCTATCCCGGAAAGGGCGGCTGCGGATGGTTCGTCGACATCCTGCACTCCGGGGGCCTCATCACCCGCTACTGCCACATGGTGACCAGGCCGCAGGTGCACGAGGGGCAGCGCGTGGCCGCCGGTGACGTCCTCGGCAAGGTCGGCAGCAGCGGAAACTCCTCCGGACCGCACCTGCACTTCGAGGTCCACGAGGACGGCGACCGGCGCAGCCGGGGCGCGACCGATCCGGTGCCGTTCATGCGGTCGCGGGGCGCGCCCCTCACCAAGAAGAAGTGAAACCTGCCGACATGAACGAACCACTGCCCGACCCGTTCGCGGACCGCCCGGAATGGGCACCACGCCCACCACGCCCGGTCGAGATCGTGCCGGCGACCGCCCGGGTCGGGCTACGCGGCCAGCGGGTGCAGGTCGGTCTGCCCGGGCTCGGCTGGCGCGGTGACCTCCGGGCGGACGACCGGGTGGTGCAGGGCAGCCGGACGTACGTGCCGGTCATCCCGGAACACGAGTGGTATCGGGCCGAGACCGACCAGATCGAGGTCTTCGCGCCCCTGGTCCCGGTGGAACGGGTCTGGGTCGAAGTCGTCGGTGCGCCGGCCGACAGCCCGACCGGGCGCGGCCCCGGCCTCCGCCTCGTCTCTCTCGACGGCCCGAGTCACCAGGCCCCCATCCCGGTCGTCGACGCGGATTCGGTGGCCGGTCGTCGCGTGGTGCACGTCGTGGATTCGGCCGAGCACCGCGACCTACGCGCGGTCACCGAGACGTACTCCGGCGCCGACGGGGACATCTGCGTGCGGGTCACGCCCGAGGCTGAGTGGTACCGCTGGGCCTGGCGCGGACAGGCACCCACCACCCTGGAGGTACCGGTGCACCTGCTGTGGATCGAATAGCGCTACTGAAGTTTCTGGGCACCGCAGACCCGCCACCCATCTTCGTCCACGACGTGGAAGCGCCAATCCTCACGGCGGCTACTCCGCGATTGGCCATTCGCCGAGCCAGAGATCGTCAAGGTCGTGGTCACCGATTCGCCGTCCCCGTCTTTGACCTGTGTCAGGGGCCCCCAACGCACCCGAACCAGGACGTCGAAATTCGCCTCGCGCTGTTCAAGCTCGCGTCGGAGGCTGCGCGCGGCTTCGAGATCCTCTCCGCTCCGGCAAATGAACTGCTCCGTCTTAATGTCATTGCGTTCATTGAGGAAGGTCTGGATAAAGCTGGCTACGACGACGTCGGGGGCGCTGCGATCCGGGGCGGTGGCGCGGTCGTAGAGCAGGTAGCCGGTTACGGCCCCGCCGAGGCAGAGCAGTGCGAGCACACCCGCGACGACGGTGAGGACGGTGCGGACTCGACTGCGCGGGCGCTCCGGGGCCGGGGCTGCCGGAGCCGGTGGCAGCTGCTCGGAGGGGGGCCGCTGCGCCGGTACGCGGGATACCTGGGAACCGGCGGGGGGCTGCACTGATTCCACGTCCTGAGGCTATCGGTCGGCGGCCGCATACCCAATGCCTCAATTTTCGGCGGATCGTGACGGACCGCTCGCCTTTGGTGAGATGACCGACGACACCCTCACGCCGCCGCCCCACCTCCCGAGGAAGGGGCATCACCTGGGATACCGTCTCTGCTCGGGGAGGTTGCCAACCTCGATCAGAGGGGGTGGACTCGGTGGCCGGTCCGAAGGCACGAACCAACCGCGCCGCCGCACTGCACCGTCAGGCCGCCGCCACCGCCACCGCGGCTGCGGCCATCCTCGACGAGATCCGGCCCGCGCCCGCTGATCAGCGCCGCCAGTACGAGTTGGCCGACCGGCTCCGCACCGTTGCCGAGTTGGCGGCCCCTGGCTGGGCGGGCGCTTCCCTGGAGACCCTCGCCGCCGACGCCCCACCCAATGAGGGCCCGCCGCCCTTCGTCCGGGTCGGCACCGCCGCGCCGCTGGACGACGCTCGCTTCCCCGCCCTGGTGCCGCTGGTCGGTACGGGTCACCTCAGCATCGACACCGACGCGCGGGACTCCCGCGTCGCGGGTCTGCTCCGGGCTGTCCTGCTGCGCTCGATCGCGGCGACGCCGGCTGGCGCGCTGCTGCTCAGGGCGGTGGACGCGACCGGTTCGGCGCTGACGCCGTTCGCTCCGCTGGCTGACGCCGGTCTGCTCCCACCGCCGGCGTCGGACGTGCCGGGTCTGCGGGCGGTGCTGACCGAGGCCGAGGAGTGGGTGGCGCCAGGCTCCAGCGGGCGGCGGCGGCACGACCGCACCCTGCTGCTGGTGATCGCCGCACTTCCCGAGCTGACCGCGCCGAGTGACCTGGTCCGGATCGAGGCGCTGGCCGAACAGGGCCCAGCGGCCGGGTTGCACCTGGTGGTCGCCGGTTGGGCGGCCTCCGGTCCGTACGCGAATCGCCCGCCGCTGCCCCGGGCCACAACGCTCGCGCTGCGCAACGCGTACGCGCTGCTCGGCGATCCGCCCGGCACGTCGTTCACCAGCCCCGGGGTGGATCCGCCGGCCGGGCTGAACTCTCCCGTCTTCGTCGAGGCGGATCCGCCGCCCGAACTGGTGGTCGCGGTCTGCCGCCGGCTGGCCGCCCAGGTCGAGGCGGGTTCCCGGCTGGCCCTGGCCGAGCTGCTGCCGCCGACCGGCGAGGCGCTCTGGTCGGCGCAGTCGACGGAGGGGATGACGACCACGGTGGGCGATGCCGGTGGCCGGCCGGTGCCGCTCGGGTTCACCGAGTTGACCCCGCACTGGCTGGTCAGCGGCCGGTCCGACGGCAGCCGGTCCGCGTTCCTGACCAACGCCCTGCTCGGTCTGACCGCCCGGTACGGCCCAGAGGAGCTGACGCTGTACCTGGTGGACCTGGGCGACGGCGAGTCCTTCGTGGAGTTCCTCCAGACCGAGCGGGACCGGTCCTGGGTCCCGCAGGTCCGCGCGGCCGCGATGACGGCCGACCGTGAGTACGTACGGGACCTGTTCGAGCAGTTGGCGGTCGAGGTGCGCCGCCGTGAGGAGGCGGGTCGCCGGGCCGGCGGGCAGCGCTTCGCCGCGCTGCGGGAGCACACTCAACTTCCCCGCATCGTCTGCGTGGTCGACAATGTGCCGCTGCTCTTCGCCGAGCGGGATCGGCTCAGCGCCGACATCGCGTCCCGCCTCGACGCTCTCGCCCGGTCCGGACGGACGTACGGCGTTCATCTGGTGTTGGCCGGTGCCGGTGACCTGGGGCTGGCCGGGCGGTCGGAGGGCGGTCACCGGGATTCGCTGCTCGGGCAGTTCCCGGTCCGGGTCGCGCTGCCGGGCGGGGGTGCCGTCTTGGAGCCGACCAACGATTCGGCGGCCGGCCTGCCGATGGGCAGCGCCGTGGTGAACACGGCCGGCGGGCTCGGCGGCCCGCGGGGCGCGGTACGCGGTCACGAGCGGCTGATCCGGTACCCGGATCCGCAGGACGAACCGGAGACGGTGGAGCGGCTGCGCCACGAACTCTGGACGGCCCGCTCGGCGGGTGCCGTACCGCCGGTGGTGTTCGCCGGGTACGCCCGACCGTTGCTCCGCAACGACCCCCGGTACCGGGCGGCGGTCGCCGACCTGGCGCACGCTCCGGCAGCCCTGTTGGGTCGGGCGGTGGACGTGAACCGGTCCACGGTGGCCGTGCCGCTCGGTCCGGCTGCGGGGCGCAACCTCGCCGTCCTCGGTCCTGGGCCGGAGGCGGCCTCTCTGCTGGTCACCGCGGCCCGGAGCACCGCCGCCCACCATGCGGCGGGGACGGCCAGGTTCGTCATCGCCGCCGCGGACCCGGACTGCCGGCCGCTGGCCGAGGCGCTGACCGCCGAGCTGGCCGCCGTGCATCGGGCCGCGACCGTCGACGTCGCCGGCCTGCTCGACATCGTAGCCGGCACCGAACCGTCCGGGTCCGCCCCGGACGCCGAGGGCGCGTCGACGCCGACGAACGACCCCACGTACCTCGTGCTCTTCGGCGCGGGTCGGGCGGACGCCGAGGAGTTGCCCGTCGAGCTGTTGCGGACGCTGCTGCGGGAGGGTCCACCGGCCGGTCGGCACCTGCTCGGCTGGTGGCGGGTAGTGCCGCCGTTCGCTGCCCTGCTGGAGCCGGAGGATGCCGTGGACAAGCTCGCGGCCGTCGCCGCGGTGGGCGTGCCCGGGGCCCAGCTCGTCAGCGTCTTCCACCGTCCGGTGGAGTGGCGTCCGCGTCCGGGCCGGGCGGTGCTCTGGGACGGGCCGGACGAGCAGGGCGTGGTCCTGGTGCCGTTCGCCGAGGAGGAGGCGCGGGGATGAGCCGCAACGGGAGGACGACGGCCACGGCCACGCGGGACGGGCGGCAGGATCTGGCCGGGCCGGGTCGGCAGCGTACCGCCGAGCAGCATGATGCTGTTCCGCAGCCGGCCTCGACTGCCGATGCCGGGGTGGATGCCTGGCAGGACTATCTGGCGGCGGCCCGCCAGCTGGACGGGGTACGCCGGGCTGCGGCGGCCGCCGCCGGTGAGCAGGCCCGGTCGGTGCAGGCGGCCCGGGGGGAGCTGACCGAGGTCCGTACGCGGCTCGCCGCTCAGCAGGCCCGGCTGCGCGAGCGGGGCGTACCGCAGATCTCGCTGGTGCCGTCGCCGCCGGAGTTGTCCGAGGAGACCCGCGCGCTGGCCGGTGGTCCGGCCACCGTCCTGGCGGGGCTGCGCACTGCTCGCGATCGGGTCGACGCGGCGGACGTCGCTCTTGCCGCGCGGCATCCGCTGCGTCCGGCGAGCTGGTCGGCGCGGCCCCGCAACCTGCTGGTGTACGGCCCGCTCGCGCTGCTGGTGCCGCTGATCCAGGTGGTCGTCTACGTCGCGACCGGCGCCGGTGCGGCGACTGTCGCCGCCCTGATCTGTGGCCTGCCGATGCCGGCGGTGGCGTTCGTGGCCGGTTGGATCGGCGTCGGGCGGGTCTTCCGGTCGCGGCGCGGGGGTCGGGTGGACCGGACGTCGCGGTTCGGGGCGCTGGTCTGCCTGGTGCCGGCTGTGCTGGTCACCGCCGGCCTGCTGTTCGCCATGTTGGCCGGCTGAGACCGCACCGGCTCATTCCCGTCGGGCCGTCAAAGTCCGGTAGCGGGCGGGCACGCGACGGCCGGCCGCCCTGGATCCAGGTCGACCGGCCGGATGGTACGCCGGGTCAGCGGGGCAGTATCAGAGCCATCGCCTCGGCCCGGGACTTCGCGTCGTTCTGGAGCGTGCCACGCACTGCCGACGTGATCGTCTGGGCGCCCGACTTCTGAATGCCGCGCATGGCCATGCACATGTGCTCGCACTCGAGGACGACGATCACGCCTCTGGGCGCGAGCTTGTTCATCAGGAGATCGGCGATCTGCGAGGTGAGCCGCTCCTGCACCTGCGGTCGGCGGGCGTACACCTCGACGAGCCGGGCCAGTTTGGACAGGCCGGTGATCCGCCCGTCCGGGCCGGGGATGTAGCCGATGTGGGCGCTGCCCCGGAACGGCAGCAGGTGGTGCTCGCAGAGGCTCATCACGTCGATGTCCCGGACGATCACCAGCTCCTGGTGGTTGGCCTCGAAGGTGGTGCTGAGGACCTGGGCCGGGTCGACCCGGAGGCCGGCGAAAAGCTCGGCGTAGGCCCGGGCGACCCGGGCCGGGGTCTGCTGGAGACCGTCGCGGTCGGGGTTCTCCCCGACCGCGATCAGGATCTCGCGGACCGCCTTCTCGATCCGGGGCAGGTCGACGCTGTCCTCGACCGGGCCACCGGTGAGTTTGCCGTTGATCAGCCGCGCGGCGATGTAGTCCAGCATGTCGTCGGCGTCGGGCTCGGTAGCGGAGGCGGCCAGCCCCCGATCGTCGGGGCTGGCCGCCGGGTCCGTCGTGCTCAGTGCGTACCGTCCGAGTTGTTCGAAGCGTTGCCGCCGACCCCCGCCTGGGCGCCGTCGGCCTGGGCCTGCGCCTTGAGCGCCTCCTTCTCCGCCGGGGTGAGCACCGGCGGCTCGGTGGAGGGCTGGCGCTTGCCGAAGCCGTTGTACGGCGCGAGCGGCGGGCGCTTGACCACCCGGGCGCAGATGCGAGCCATGTCGGCCGTGGAGAGGGTCTCCCTCTCGATCAGCTCGAGCACGATGTTGTCCAGGACGTCCCGGTATTCCACCAGGATCTCCCAGGCCTCGTCGTGCGCCAGCTCGATGAGCGCCCGCATCTCGCCGTCGATCTCGGCCGCCACCGCGTCGGAGTAGTCCCGCTCGTGGCCCATGTTGCGGCCGAGGAACGGCTCGTCGCCGCTGGTGCCGTACTTGATCGCGCCGAGCTTGGAGCTCATGCCGTACTGCGTGATCATCGCCCGGGCCAGCTGGGTGGCCTTCTCGATGTCGTTGCCGGCGCCGGTGGTGGGCTCGTGGAAGACCAACTCCTCCGCGGCCCGGCCGCCCAGCGCGTACGCCAGGGTGTCGATCATTTCGGCCCGGGTCTGGGTGTACTTGTCCTCGGTGGGCAGCACCAGGGTGTGGCCCAGCGAGCGACCGCGGGACAGGATCGTCACCTTGTGCACCGGCGCGGCGTGCGGCAGCGCCCAGGCGACCAGCGCGTGACCACCCTCGTGGTACGCGGTGATCTTCTTCTCCTGGTCGCTCATCACCCGGGTCCGGCGCTGCGGACCGGCGATCACGCGGTCGATCGACTCCTCCAGGGAGTCGTTGCTGATCGCCCGCTGGTCCTTGCGGGCGGTGAGCAGGGCCGACTCGTTGATCACGTTGGCCAGGTCGGCGCCGCTGAAGCCCGGGGTACGCCGGGCCACCGAGTCGAGGTCGACGTCGGGCGTGAACGGCTTGCCCTTGGCGTGCACCCGCAGGATGGCCTTGCGGCCCTCCATGTCGGGGGCGTCCACCGGGATCTGCCGGTCGAACCGGCCCGGGCGCAGCAGCGCCGGGTCGAGGATGTCCGGCCGGTTGGTGGCGGCGATCAGGATGACGCCGCCCTTGGTGTCGAAGCCGTCCATCTCGACCAGGAGCTGGTTGAGGGTCTGCTCCCGCTCGTCGTGGCCACCGCCCATGCCGGCACCACGGTGCCGGCCGACGGCGTCGATCTCGTCGACGAAGACGATCGCCGGTGCGTTCGCCTTGGCCTGCTCGAACAGGTCACGGACCCGGCTCGCGCCGACACCGACGAACATTTCGACGAAGTCGGAGCCGGAGATGGAGTAGAAGGGCACCCCGGCCTCGCCGGCGACCGCGCGGGCCAGCAGGGTCTTACCGGTACCGGGCGGGCCGAAGAGCAGCACACCCTTCGGGATCTTGGCACCCAGCGCCTGGTACTTGGCCGGGTTCTGGAGGAAGTCCTTGATCTCGTGGAGTTCCTCCACGGCCTCCTCGGCACCCGCGACGTCCGCGAAGGTGGTCTTCGGCGTGTCCTTGGTGATCATCTTCGCCTTGGACTTGCCGAAGTTGAGCACCCGCGAGCCGCCGCCCTGCATCTGCGACATGAAGAACAGCAGCAGCAGTACGAGCAGCACGATGGGGAGCAGGTTGACCAGCAGGCTCACCCAGATGCTGTCCGACGACACCTTCGTGTCGGCCGGGCCGGTGATCCGGTTGGCCGACTTGGCCGCGAGGACCTCGTTCCAGACCTGGCTGCCCACCTCGTAGGGGAACTGGGCTTCGATCCGGTCGGTGGTGGTGTCACCGAACTTGGTCTTCTCGGCCAGCTTGAGCTGGAGCGTCTGCTCCTTGTCCTGGAAGACCGCGCTATCGATCTTGGCTGTGTGAAGCTGGTCCAGCGCAACGGAAGTGTCCACCCGGTGGAAGCTGGGACCCGAGGTGAACAACTGACTGAGAACAACGGCGCCGAGGATGACCAGGATGATCCAGACCACCGGTCGGCGGAAGAAACGCGTACGTTCCATGCTGTTGTCGGGCACCTGAGCGCCCGCATCCTCCTGATCGACGTCCTGACCGTCTGATTGGTGTCGCCGCCTTGGCGGCTGCCGGAGCCGCCGTGCGAGCCGGCCTCGACCTCCGAGGAGCGACAAACTGCCGCGCCGCGGTCATTCGACGGTACACCGTGTGCGCACGGAGTGAGCTTGCGAGCCCCGCACTCGACGCACGTCGGACATCGACGGCACGTCCGCTGAGCCGGGGCCCACAGCCCGCGCCGGGTCGTACGGCGGACCGGGCGGAGACCGACGTGACGAGAAGTCCGAGCCCGGCCACCCGCGAACACCCGGTCACGCAGTCGAGGGGCCGAGCGCGGAAGTACCTCCACGCCACCGACGTACACGGTAGTCCGAACAGCTGAGAATCCGCTGAACGTCCGCTTGACGAACCGGCCCTGTTCAACCTCCGGTGTCGTCCGTCCGACCGGAGGCTCGGACGCGGTGCGCACGCGCCGCGCGGATTCAGGTGGCAGCGGGCTCGACGCCGCGGCGCGAAGGGGTCAGGAGCGGGCGTAGACCTCGGGCTTCAGCACGCCGACGTAGGGCAGCTCCCGGTAGCGCTCGTCGAAGTCGAGTCCGTAGCCGACGACGAACTCGGTCGGGATGTCGAAGCCCACGTACTTGACCGGAACCGTGACCTTGACCGCGTCGGGCTTGCGGAACAGCGCGACGACCTCGACGCTCGCGGCCGACCGGGACTCCAGGTAGCGCAGCAGCCAGGAGAGGGTCAGACCGGAGTCGACGATGTCCTCGACCACGATCACGTGCCGGCCGGCGATGTCCCGGTCCAGGTCCTTGAGGATGCGGACCACTCCGGAGGAGGTGGTGCCCTGGCCGTACGACGAGACGGCCATGAACTCGAGTTCGGCGGGCGGGCCGTGGCGGCCGAGCGCCCGGGCGAAGTCGGCCATGAACATCACCGCGCCCTTGAGCACGCAAACCAGCAGGAGCCCGTCCTGGACGTGGGCGTGGTCCGCCGCGACCTGCTTGGCGAGTTCCGCGGTCTTCTCGCGGATCTGCGCCTCGGAGATGATCACGTGGTCGATGTCGGCGTCGTACCAGGAGCCGTCTGCCATGGTCTCTAGCCTGCCGTACGCCGGCCGGACCCCGTCGGCGGGGCCGCCCCTTTTGGCGCGGTCCCGCCCGGGAATTTTCCGTCGAATCGGCACAAGTGGCATCAGCAGGTACGGGACTGCCAGCGGCGGCCCGCGTCGGTCGGCTTCCAGTCGGCGGAGTCGCGGCTGTCTGCGGTCACGCCGGTCGCGCCGGCGGCTGCGAGGGCGACCAGGAACAGGACGAGGAACAGGATCTCCATGGCGGCGCTCACTTTCACACGGTTGATGTCGGTTTCGCCGCCGATGCGCATCGGGTCTGACCTCAGTCTGCGACGTCGCGCCGCGGGCTGACAGTGGCAGGAATGCCACCGACCGTCGATTTACTGCCACCCACGGGGTTACCCTCGTCACATGCTCCGCTCCGTGGCCGTACTCGTCCTGGACCAGGTCGCGCCATTCGAACTCGGCGTGCTCGCGGAGGTCTTCGGCACCGACCGGACGGCCGACGGCTTCCCCGCCTACCGCTTCGACCTGTGCAGCCCGGACGGCCGCCCGGTACGCACGTCCGCCGGCTTCCAACTGGTCCCGCACGCCGACCTCGGCCCGCTGGAGGACGCGGACCTGGTGGCGGTCCCCGCCCACGACCGGCGTGCCAGCGTTCCCGAGCCGGTGCTCGAGGCGCTGCGCCGGGCCGACGCACGCGGCGCGCACCTGCTCAGCATCTGCTCGGGCGCCTTCCTGCTCGGCGCGGCCGGGCTGCTCGACGGCCGTGAGTGCACCACCCACTGGCGGTACGTCGACGAACTGCAACAGCTGCACCCGTCGGCCCTGGTCCAGTGCAACTCGCTCTACGTGGCGGACGGTCGACTGCTCACCAGCGCCGGCACCGCCGCCGGCATCGACGCCTGCCTGCACCTGATCCGTCAGGAGCACGGTTCCGCCACCGCCACCCGGCTGGCCCGCCGGATGGTGGTCCCGCCGCACCGGGACGGCGGCCAGGCCCAGTACATCGAGGCGCCGATCCCGAAGGCGCCGGAGGCCCCGACCCTGGAGCCCGTCCTGGAGTGGCTCATGCGGCACCTGGAACGCCCGGTCACCGTCGACGAACTGGCAGCCCGTGCGGGCCTGGCGCCCCGCACCTTCGCCCGCCGGTTCCGGGCGGAGACCGGCACCACCCCGCACGACTGGGTGACCAACCAGCGGGTGCTGCTCGCGCGGCGGCTGCTGGAGGAGACCCGGCTCACCGTCGAGGCGGTCGCCGACCGGGCCGGTTTCGGCGACCCGGCGACGCTGCGCCACCACTTCACCCGCCGGGTCGGCACCACGCCGCAGAGCTACCGCGCCACCTTCCGCGACCGCGCCCACGCCGGCTGAGCCCGCACGACGTCCTAGGCGTTGTCCTGGCCGAGCCGGAGGCGATCGGCGCGACGTTGGACGCACAGACCGCCGGGCAGGTACGCGGGGCCCTGCCCCCGCCATGCCGTGACCAGGGCGTCCAGCGCCGCCACGTGCCGGTGGCAGAGCGCGCCCGGTGGGGCGCCCAGCTCCCGCGCCCAGGCGTGCAGCACCCGGCCGCGTACGGCCGGAGCGAGGGCGGCCAGCCCCGGCACGGAGAGCGCCCCGTCGGGGTGCCGGACCGTTGTCAACGCCGCCCCGGCGATCTCGTCGAGCGCGGCGTTGTCCTCGGCGACCAGCCTGGCGGTACGAGCCAGCCCGTCCAGCACCGCCGGCCCCAGCGCGCGGACCAGCGCGGGCAGCACGTCGGAGCGCACCCGCGCCCGGGTGTACGCGGGGTCGCTGTTGTGCGGGTCGACCCACGGCTTCAGGCCGAGCGCGGCGCACGCCGCCCGGGTCTGCTCCCGGCTGATCCCGAGCAGCGGTCGCAGCAGCGGCACCCCGCCCAGGTCCCGGCGGGCGGGCATCCCGGCCAGGCCCCGCGGACCAGCGCCCCGGGCCAGCGCGAGCAGCACGGTCTCGGCCTGGTCGTCGCGGGTGTGTCCGGTGAGCAGCGCCACGGCGCCGCTCCGCACGGCGGCGTCCGCCAGCGCCTCGTAGCGAGCCTCCCGGGCCGCCGCCTCGGGGCCGCCTGGACGCCCGGCCACCTTTACCCGGACCAGCTCCACCGGAGCCATTCCCAGCTCGCCGGCGACCGCCGCCACCTCGGCGGCCCGATCGGCAGAGCCCTCCTGCAGCCCGTGGTCGACCGTCACCAGGCCGGCGCGCCGGCCGAGGCGCGGTGCGACGAACGCGGTGGCGGCGGCGAGCGCTAGCGAGTCGGCGCCACCGGAACAGGCCACCAGCACCGGCCCGTCCCCGGGCAGGTCGGTCAGCGCGCGGCGCACCGCCACCCGGATCGCGGCCACCGGCGGGGCGAGTACGGCCACCGGCGTACCGTCAGCCGGCCGACGGCAGCGGACCGGCCGGGCCGTGCACCCGGGCCACCCAGGCATCCGGGTCGCCCAGCTCCTCGACCCGGGGCAGGGTGAGCGGCGAGCCGAACACCTTGTTGAAGCCCTCCATGCCGACCCGCTCGACCACCCCGTGCACGAACTTGCGGCCCTCGGCGTACTGGCGCATCTTGACGTCCACACCGAGCAGCCGGCGAATCGCCTTCTCCAGCGGGTTGCCGGCCTCGCGCCGCCGGTTGAAGGCGGCCCGGATCCGGTCGACGCTGGGAATGACCTGCGGACCGACGCCGTCCATCACGAACTCGGCGTGCCCCTCGAGCAAGGTCATCAACGCGGTGAGCCGGTCCAGCACGGCGCGCTGCCCCGGCGTCTGCACGAGATCCAGCACGCTGGTGCGGCTCTCCGGGTCCCGGATCGCGTCGGCGAGGGTCCCCACGCCGCGGCGCAGCCGATCCAGCAGGGCCTCCTCAGCGCCGGACGAGGCGTCCACGAACGCCTGCACCTCACCCAGGAAGTACGCCCGCATCCACGGCACGGCGGTGAACTGGGTTCGGTGGGTCACCTCGTGCAGGCAGACCCAGAGCCGGAAGTCGTGCGGATCGGCTCCGAGCTTCCGCTCCACCTCGACGATGTTCGGCGCCACCAGCAGCAGCTGCCCCGGATCGCCGGAGAAGACCTCGTACTGGCCGAGCACCCGGCCGGAGAGGTACGCGAGCACCGTGCCCGCCTGCACCCCGGTCAGGCGGGAGCCGATCGCCTCGGTGAGGGCACCGGGCCGCTTGTCACCGGCGAGGCGGCCGACGAGCGGACCGATCACCTCACGCAACCCGGCGATGTTGGCGGCGGCCCAGTCCCGCCGGTCGACGACCTGGACGGGCGGGTGGCTCACCTGCGCCCGCAGACCGGTGTAGTCGGCCACGTGCCGGGCCGCCACCTCGGTCAGCCGCCGCAGGTCGCCGACCACGTCGGTGGCCTCGGCGTACGACACGCGGGGCCCCGACTTGCCCAGCGCCCCCGCGGTGGCGGCGGCGAGATCCCAGTCCACGAACTGCGCCATGCACCCACCGTACCCGCGTGGGAACACCCCGAACCGGACTCGCGGCGCGCCCCGTGGCAGCCGCGCCGGCCGCCCGACGGCGCCGGCCGGCGATCGGAGACGGTCGTGCTCGTTCTCGCCGCCGTCGGAAGCTCAGCGGCAGCCGCAGCTCGCGAGCGTGGCGGTGATACGGTCCAGCGCCACCCGGGCCGGGTCGGTCCCGTCCGGGGGTACCCGGTCGGTGAGCACCGCAAAGGTGAGCAGCCGCCCTTCCTTCGTGGTGACCAGGCCGGCGATCGCGCTCACGCCGGTCAGCGTTCCGGTCTTGGCCCGGACCACCCCGGCACCGCTCTTCGTGGCGGCGGTCTCGTACCGGTCGCCCAGGGTCCCGGACCAGCCGCCGACCGGCAGACCGCCGAAGATCGCCGCCAGTTCCGGATGGTCGCCGTTGCCGGCCAGCGTGATCAGGTCGGTGAGCAGCGACGGGCTGATCCGGTTGGTGCGGGAGAGGCCGCTGCCGTCGGCGAGGGCCAGTTCGTCGGCGTCCAGCCCCAGCTCCCCGGCCACCTGGTCCACCGCCGCCGCGGCGCCGACGAACGAGGCGGGCTGGTTGCGGGCCAGCGCGACCTGCCGGGCCAGCGCCTCGGCGAGGATGTTGTCGCTGTCGGTGATCATGATGTCGACCAGCCGGACCAGTGGCAGGGACTCGACCTTGCCCAGTTCCGTGCCCGGGCCGGCCGTGGCACCGGTCTCGGCGGTGGGCGCCGTGCCCCTGCTGACCGCGCTGGTCGGCACGCCGAGCAGCCGGGCGAACGCGCGGCCGGCGGTGAGGTCGGGCTGGGACACCCGAGCGGCCCCGTGCATACCTGCCTCGTAGTCCTTCTTCGCCTGTGGCACGTCCCCACGCGCGCCGTCGGCCATCAGGGCGGTGATGGGAGCGCCGTACCCGCTGATGTCCTCGTCCCAGCCCGGCTCGAGGGTAGGACCGGAGTAGAGCGACCCGTCAATGATCACCTTGGTGGGTTTAGTCCCACCGAGTGCCTGCTCGACCTGCTTGGCCAGATCGTCCAGGCGGGCTGCTCCCGGATAGAAGCCGTCCTGGTCGACGGCCAGCGTGATGTCGCCACCACCGACGATGACCACCTCGCCGGGGTTCGCCCCGGCGACCGCCCGGGTCGGGATCCGGTAGCCCGGCCCCCGCGCCGCCAGCACGGTGACCGCGGTGACCAACTTCGTCACCGATGCGGGCACGGTGCCGTCGTCCGCGCCCTGACCGAAGAGCGGCTGACCGGTGAGGACGTCCGCCACCGACACGTTCACCCGGTCGCCGAGGGCAGCCGCACGGACCAGCGGATCGAGGGCGGCACGCACCCCGTCGGGCGTGGGCTGGGGAGCGTTCGGGTCGACGCCGGCGAGCACGGCCGACGGCGTGGGATCCGCTGCCGCGACGTCGGTTCGCGTGTCGTCGGCCCCGCCGCCGAGCCAGTCGGCCACCGGACCGGGGCGTACCACCACCACACCCGCGCCGGCCAGCACGAGCAGGAGCACCGCGGCGAGCACCACCGGCAGCCGACGGCCGCGGGGTGCCGGGCCGGTCGCACCCGCGGCGTCCGGCGGGGCGCTGACCGGGCCGTCGGGATCGCCGCCCGCCCCGGCCGGGCCCGGGCCGGCGGGAGCGGCGACGGGAGGCACGCCCACACCCGCCCCGGCGTACTCCTGGCCGACCGGCTGGCGCTCACGACTCGGCCCGGCCGGCGCCGGGCTGGTCGGGATACCGGAGGTCGGAGCCGACCCGTCGGACGCCGTGGCCGGGAAGGTCGGCGGGACGATCGGCCGGTCCGGCCCCAGGGCGGGGAAGCGTCCTCCCGCAGGTGCGTGCGGGCCGGACGGCGCCTGATCGAACGACGGATCGGAGGTGATCCTCGGCCCCGTACCGGGCACGCGTACGCGCCCGGTGGCTCCACCGGAACCAGATGCTCCGGTACCGCGTCCAGACCCATCGTCCGGGCGGTAATGTGAATCATCCCTCCCCACGACCCCCTCCTCCCCTGCGGAAATTGGCTTGGGTGACACTACTTCGGTCCGAACACTATGCGGCGGTCGCGACCGGTGGGTGACATTCGCCCCCGGCGGTGCCGGCGATTCCGTTGGCCAGCGTGGGCAAACGAGGGAGCGTGCAGATGGATTTCGACGTCACGGTTGAGATCCCGAAGGGTCACCGCAACAAGTACGAGGTCGACCACAAGACCGGCCGAATCCGGCTGGACCGCACCCTCTTCACATCCACGCAGTATCCGGCGGACTACGGCTTCATCGAAGGCACCCTGGGCGAGGACGGCGACCCACTGGACGCGCTCGTCCTCGTGCCCGAGCCCACCTTCCCGGGCTGCCTGATCCGGTGCCGCACCATCGGCATGTTCCGGATGACGGACGAGAAGGGTGGCGACGACAAGGTCCTCTGCGTGCCCTACGAGGACCCGCGCCAGGAGCACCTGCGCGACATCCACCACCTGGGCGAGTTCGACCGGCTGGAGATCCAGCACTTCTTCGAGGTCTACAAGGACCTGGAGCCCGGCAAGTCGGTCGAAGGCGCGACCTGGGTGGGTCGCACCGAGGCGGAAGCCGAGATCCACGCCTCCTACCAGCGTGCCAAGGAGGCCGAGGAGCGCGGCGAAGGCCTGCACTGACCGCACCGAGACCCGCAACGGGCCCGGAGACTGCTCAGCCGAGCAGCCCCCGGGCCCGTTCGTACAGGTCCAGCACCGCGCAGGCCACCGGCACCACGGCCACCACGAGCGCCGTGTCGGCCAGGTCGGCGATCCGACCGAGGTACGGCGAAACGGGACGCCGGGCGTAGGTGGTGCCGGCGGCCACGGCGAGCAGAGCCACTCCCACCCCGGCCGCGGCCAGCCCCAGCCGACCCACGTCACCGGCACGGTCGGCGTGCACGGCGCCGAGCACGGCGTACCCGAGCAGGCCGCCGACCACCGGCGGCAGGCGGTGCCGGACCGCCACGAACAGCCGGGAGCGAAGCAGCAGGACCGCACCGGTGACCGCGACCAGCAACGCACCGGCGGTACCGCCCGTCACGGCCAGCACCGCCGCCGCCACGACGGCCAGCACGGCGTGCCCGAGCAACATCCCGGTGAGTATCTCCTCGGTGCGGGCCACCGCGGCGTACACCCGGCCCCGGTCGGGCAGGTCGCGGGCCGACGCTCCGCCGTCGCTCGGATTCGGCAGGGTGATCGGCGGCAGTGGCAGCTTGCCGAGCCGGATCGCCAACAGCGGAATCACCCCGACCGCGAAGACCAGCACGCAGAGCAGCACCGCGGCGGTCCCGGCCGGGCCTAACACCAGCCCGCCGAGGGCCGCTGGCGCGGCCACCAGCCCGACCGTGGCCCCGGCCACGAAGACGCGTAGCCGGCTCGCCACCCCGAGCAGGCCGAGCACCGACGCCAGCAGCAGGGCCACCGCGGCGGCCAGCATCTCCGCGGCGCCCATCCAACGCAGCGGCCCGAACGGGCCGACCGGGTCCCCCGAGCCGACCGCCAACGCACCGGCCGCGGCCGCGTACGGCAGGGCGTAGCCGCCGAGCGTCGCGGCGCTCATGCCGTCGCCGTGCACCCGGGACGCGATCGTTCCCGCGAGCACCAGCAGCAGCGCCACGACGGCCGCGGCGAGCCAGCCGGCCCGGTGCTGCGGGCCGCCACCGAGCAGGGCGAGCAGCCCGACGGCGAGCGGCACACCGGCACCGGCCAGTACGACCACCTGGGTGGCCGCCGACGACCAGGCCCCGCCCCGGCGTCGCGCGCCGTCGACGATCGCCTCGACCACGTCGTCGTACTCAAGTTCGGGCCAGTGCGCCCGGGCCGGGACCAGGTAGAGCACCTCGCCGTCGCGGACGCCCTGCGGATGCAGCGCCTGCGCGGTCGACAGCGCCGCCCCGTCGGTGCGCCGCAACACCCAGCCCTCGTGCCGCTCACCGTCGTCGGCCAGCCCGACACCTGCGTGCCTCAGCATCTCGGGCAGCAGCTCCGCGAGCGGGACCTGCTCCGGCAGGGCGACGTCCAGCCGCCGTCGCGGAGCGCTGATCGTGACGCGGGCCAGCGCGGTTGACATCGGCCTGTCTCCATATCGAGCGGAATCGGTGGCTGCGCGGACGACAGGACTTTACCTACGATGAGCCAGCTTCGGGTTACCGAGCGTTCTGGGGAGGGTCCTTGTCCACCGTCGTCGTCAAACGGCCGCCCCGCCGGCCGGCACCGGAGATCCCGGTCGGTGAGCTGCCCGTCGAAGCCCCACCGGAGATCCCCGCGGTGGCCGGCGGCCGCTGGCAGCAGCTGCTCATGCTGCTGCCCATGCTGGGCGGCACGGTGGCGATGGCGATGATGTTCGGCCGCGGCGGAGGCGCCTACTCGTACGTGGTGGGCGCGATGTTCGGGCTCTCCTCGCTGGCGATGCTGGTGACCTCGTGGGGCAGCGCGTCCGGCACGCCACGCAAGTCGGAGATGATGGCCGCCCGCCGGGAGTACCTGCGGCACCTGAGCTCCCTGCGCCGCCGGGTCCGGGAGACCGCCGAACGGCAGCGGGCCGGGCTCCACTACCGGCACCCCCACCCCCAGCGGCTCTGGTCGACGGTGACCAGCCACCGGGTCTGGGAGCGCCGCCCCACCGATCCGGACTTCGCGGTGGTGCGGGTCGCCGTCGGGCCGCAGACCCTGGCCACCCCGCTGATCCCGCCCGTGACCCGCCCACTCGAGGAACTGGAACCGATGACGGCGGGTGCTCTGCGCCGCTTCCTGGACGCCTACTCGGTCGTACCCGACCTGCCGGTGGCTCTCTCGCTGCGCAGCTTCGCCCGGGTCTTCGTACGGCAGGTCAGCGGCCCCGAACCCACCGACCGCACGGTCGCCGGCCCGGCGGCGGACGGCGGGCCCGGCCAAGGCGCGTCGGCCCGGGCGATGGTCCGCGCGGTCCTCACCCAGCTGGCGGTCTTCCACGCCCCGGAGGAACTGCTGATCGCAGTCTGTGCCGGCCCGGAGCGGCGGGCCGCCTGGGAGTGGGTCAAGTGGCTGCCCCACGCCCGGCATCCGGACCGCACCGACGCCCTCGGCCCGGTACGTCTGGTCACCAGCTCCGCCGCCGAACTGGAGGGGCTGCTCGACGAGGTGCTGGGCAGCCGCTCCCGGTTCAGCCCGACCAGGCCGGCCACCGAAGGGCCGCACGTGGTCGTCGTACTCGACGGCGCCGACCTCACCGGGGCCACCGACATGACCGGCGACAGCGGTATCGACGCGGTCACCGTGCTCGACCTGGACACTCCGCCACCCCGGCTGCTCGACCGGTATGCGCTCCTGCTCGAACTGCGCGACGGACGGTTGCACTCCTACTCGGCGGAGGGCCACGCCGAGGTCGGCCTTCCGGACCAGCTCGACGCGGCCGACGCCGAGGCGGTGGCCCGTCGGCTGGCCCCGCTGCGCCTCGCCGGCACGGCCCACGGCCCGGACGCCCCACTGCACGCCGAGCCGGGCCTGCCCGAGCTGCTCGACCTGGGCGACCCGCGAGCCTTCACGGTCGAGCAGGGCTGGGCGCCCCGTTCGGCGCGGGACCGGCTGCGGGTGCCGATCGGAGTGGGCGCCGACGGCGGCACCGTCGAACTGGACCTCAAGGAGTCCGCGCAGGACGGCATGGGCCCGCACGGGCTGCTCATCGGCGCGACCGGCTCCGGCAAGTCCGAGCTGCTGCGCACGCTGGTGCTGGGACTGGCCGCCACGCACAGCTCGGAACAGCTCAACTTCGTCCTCATCGACTTCAAGGGCGGCGCCACCTTCGCCTCGTTCGACCGGCTGCCGCACACCGCCGCCGTGATCACCAACCTGGCGGACGCCCTGCCGCTGGTCGACCGGATGGTCGACGCCCTGAACGGCGAACTGATGCGCCGGCAGGAGCTGCTCCGCCGGGCCGGAAACTTCGCCGGCGTGCGGGACTACGAACGGGCCCGGGCCGCCGGCAACGCCCTCCCGCCGTTGCCGTCACTGCTGCTGATCTGTGACGAGTTCTCCGAACTGCTCTCCGCCAAGCCGGACTTCATCGACCTCTTCGTGCAGATCGGCCGATTGGGCCGGTCGCTCGGCGTACACCTGCTGCTCGCCTCGCAGCGGCTCGAGGAGGGGCGGCTACGCGGGCTGGACACCCACCTGTCGTACCGGATCGGTCTGCGCACCTTCTCGGCTCTGGAGTCCCGGACGGTGCTCGGCGTGCCGGACGCCCACGAACTGCCACGCACCCCCGGGCACGGCTACCTGCGTTCCGGCACCGATCCGCTGGTCCGGTTCAAGGCCGCGTACGTCTCCGGCGCGCTGCCCCGCAGCGGCCCGGCGGCGGGTCCCGACCTGGACGGCTCACCTCGCCTGCTCGCCTTCACCACCCACTTCGTGCCGGTGCCCGAGCCGGACACGCAGCCCGCAGCGGCCGCCGAGGAAGAGGGCCGGGAGAGCCTGCTGGACCTGCTGGTGAACCGGTTGGCCGGCCAGGGATCACCCGCGCACCAGGTCTGGCTGCCGCCGCTCGACCAGCCGCCGGCCCTGGACGAACTGCTCGGCCCGGTCGGCGCGGATCCCGCGCGTGGCCTCACCACCGGCAACCCGGAGCTGCACGGCGCGCTCGGCGTTCCGGTGGCCGTGGTGGACAAGCCCTTCGAACAGCGCCGTGACCTGCTCTGGCTGGCGCTCGACGGCGCGGCCGGGCACGTCGCGGTGGTCGGGGCTCCGCAGAGCGGCAAGTCGAGCGTGCTGCGGACACTGATCTGCGCGCTGGCGCTCACCCACACCCCGGCGGAGGTGCAGGTCTACTGCCTCGACTTCGGCGGCGGCGGGCTGGCCACGCTGCGCGACCTGCCACACGTCGGCGGGGTGACCGGGCGGGCCGACCCGACCGCCGTGCGACGCACGATCGGTGAGGTCGCCACGCTGCTCGCCGAACGGGAGCGGCGCTTCACCGAACTGGGCGTCGAGTCGATGACGGCGTACCGGAAGCGGCGCGCCGCCCTGGCCGCCTCCGGCGAGCGGGACGTCGACCCGTTCGGCGACGTGTTCCTCGTCGTGGACGGGTGGACGAGCCTGCGCGCCGAGTACGACGACCTGGAGCCCCTGATCACCGAACTCGCCACCCGGGGGCTCTCCTACGGGGTGCACGTGGTGACCACCGCGCTGCGCTGGTTGGACTTCCGGCCCGCGATCCGGGACCTCTTCGGATCCCGCCTGGAGCTGCGTCTCGGCGACCCGAACGACTCGCTGGTGGCCCGCCGGGCGGCGGCGAACGTGCCGGAGAAGGCGCCGGGGCGGGGCGTGACCGCCGGGAGTCTGCACTTCTTGACGGCCCTGCCCCGGCTCGCGGGTGCGGACACCGTCGACCTCGTCAAGCAGGTCGCCGGAGCGTGGCCCGGCCGGCCCGCCCCGCGGGTACGGCTGCTGCCGCCGGTGCTTCCGTACGCCGACCTGGACCTCGCCGCGACGACCGGGCTGCGGCTGCCGGTCGGGATCGCCGAGGCCGACCTACGACCGGTGGTGCTCGACTTCGCCGCCGAACCGCACTTCGTGGTCTTCGGCGACGCCGAATGCGGCAAGTCCTCGTTCCTGCGTGCGCTGGGCGCAACCATCACCGCCCGGTTCACCCCGGAGCAGGCCCGGGTGATCCTGGTCGACTACCGGCGCAGCCTGCTCGGCGCGATCGCGACGGACCATCTGATCGGTTACGGCACCGCGGCCGCGCACACCGCCGAACTCGTCGAGTCGGCCGCCGGCTACCTCGCGCGCCGGATCGCCGGACCTGAGGTCACCTCGCAGCAGCTCCGCGACCGCTCCTGGTGGTCGGGGCCGGAGCTGTTCGTGCTTGTCGACGACTACGACCTGGTGGCGACGGGGCCGACCAACCCGCTGCACGCCCTGGCGGAGTACCTGCCGCAGGCCCGGGACATCGGCCTGCACCTGGTGCTCGTCCGCCGTTCGGGGGGCGCCGCCCGCGCCCAGTACGAGCCGATCGTCCAGCGGCTGCGGGAACTCGCCACGGCCGGACTCGTCATGGCGGGCAGCCCGGAGGAGGGGGCGCTGGTCGGGCCGGTACGCCCCGGGCCGCTGCCACCCGGGCGTGGTCGGCTGGTCACCCGTCGGGAGGGTGTGCGCCTGGTCCAGCTGGCACACCTGCCGGCACCGTGAACCGTCTCCCCGGATCGTCCCTCGATCAGGGCGAGAACCGGTAATCTCCGATCGTTGTGGTTCGGCAGGCGACGAATGGCTGAGGATGTGACTGGGGTTCGGCACAGCTGCCCGGCAGCGGTCCGGCGGGTGGCCGGCCGGGCACTGCTCGGCGTGACGGCAACCGTCGTCGCCGTGGCCGGTCCCGCGGTGCCCGTGGCGGCCGCGCCGGTCCACGCGAGCGCGGTCGCCGGCACCCCGTTGGCGTACGTGCCGGACGAGGCGCCGGACCGGCCGGACCAGATCCGTGACGAGCAGTGGCAGATCGACGAGTTGAACGCGGCGACCGCCTGGCGCACCTCGACCGGGCGCGGCGTCGTCGTCGCCGTCGTCGACTCCGGGGTGGACGCCACTCACCCCGACCTGGTGGGGCAGGTGCTGCCCGGATACGACCTGGTGTCCCCGGGTGGCGCCCCGGAGGCGGACCCGGTGGGCCACGGCACCACGGTGGCCGGGCTGATCGCCGGCCGCCGGGACGACAAGCAGGGCGTGGTCGGTCTCGCGCCGGACGCACGCATCCTGCCGGTCCGCGTGCTCGACGACGAGAACCGGTACGACGACGCGCTGATCGTGGCCCGCGGGGTCCGCTGGGCGGTCGACCACGGCGCGCGGGTGATCAACCTGTCGCTCGGTGGCAGCGGTGACAGCCCCGCTCTCGCCGCCGCCCTGGACTACGCCTTCGCCCGCGACGTGGTGGTGGTGGCCTGCACCGGCAACGTCGCCAGCTCGACGACCTCCGAGGTCTGGTACCCGGCTCGGGAGCCGGGCGTGATCGCGGTCGCCGGCCTGGAGCGCAACAGCGAGAACCTCTGGTCCGGTTCGATCACCGGCCGGGAGGCCGTGCTGTCCGCGCCGGCCACCGGGCTCGTCGGCGCCCGTCCGGGCGGCTACTGGCGGGTGCAGGGCACCAGTTTCGCCGCGCCGCTGGTGTCCGCCACCGCGGCTCTCGTCCGCTCCCGCTACCCGCAGATGTCGGCCGGTGACGTGGTGAACCGGCTGATGTCCACCGCTCGCGACCTCGGCCCGACCGGCCGCGACGACCGCTTCGGCTTCGGTCTGGTCGACCCGGTGGCCGCGCTCACCACCGACGTGCCGCCGGTGACCGGCAACCCGCTCGACGACAACGCCTCTCCCGGCGTGGTCGGCTTCGGACCGGCGCCGGGTCGCGAGCAGAGCGACCGGGCGGCCGGCTTCGGCGACCCGCTCGGCCACAACGTTCCGCAGCAGCAGACCCGCTGGACCGCCCGCCCGGCCGGCAGCCAGGACGACTCGGCACCGGAGCGGCTCTGGACCGGGGCCGCCCTCTTCGTGGCCCTACTCACCGGGGCGGCGCTGATGGTCCGCCGGCTGCGCCAGCAGCACCGCTGAGACCGCGGCTGATCGCCCGCCCGGTTGGGTAGAACGACGCCATGAGTACGACCGGCCCGCGCACTCTCGCCCCCGGCGACGCCGTGTCGTGGCGGCGACGCCGACTCGACCCGGTCCAGCCGCGCGGGCTGCGGCTCACGCTGGCCGTGGCGGCCGCGTTCCTGGTGCTGGCGCCCTTCACGTCGCTCGCCCTGCTCGTGCTCGGCGCGTGGCCTCCGCTGCACCGGATGGACGTTTCGGTGACGGAGGCGCTGCACGGCTACGCGCTGGAGCATCCCGGCTGGGTACGGCTGACGAGCGTCTGGACCGAGGTCTTCGCGCCCATGCCGCTCCGCGTCGCCGCCCTGGCTGTCGTGGTCTGGCTGCTCCGTCGGGACGCCCGCCGGCTGGCGCTCTGGGTCGCGGTGACCATGCTGGCGGGCGGGCTGCTCGGCGCCCTGCTCAAGCTGCTCGTCGCTCGGGACCGGCCGGAGCTGCTGGATCCCGTCGCCCGCGCGGTCGGGTACGCCTTCCCGTCCGGGCACGCGCTCAACGCCGCCTTGGCCGCCGGGGTGCTGCTGGTGGTCTTCCTGCCGCTGGCCCGGCGGCGGGCGCAGCGTGCGGCGCTCTGGGCCACGGCGTTACTGCTCGCCGTGTTGACCGGGGCGAGCCGGGTGGCCCTCGGGGTGCACTGGACCAGCGACGTGATCGGCGGATGGCTCCTCGCCGCGGCCGTCCTGGCGGCCACCGCCGCCGGCTTCACCGTCTGGCAGCACGCCCCCGCGAACCGCCACTGACCACAGGCCGCGGCTCCCCTTCCCGCGGACCCGCTCGCCGCCCTGTTTCCGCGTACGAGGCCGGGTCAGGGGGTGGGGGTCAGGTGCATTCGCCGGTGTCGACGGAACGGGTGCGTTGGGCGCCTGCCAGCGCCACCGGGCGCGCCTCTGCCGAGGTCACCGCAAACCCGGTGTTGGGGTCGTCCGCCGCCGCCGCGAAGATCACCCCGAGCACCAGCCCGTTCGCGGAGACCAGCGGCCCACCGGAATTGCCGCTGCGGACCAACGCACGGATCGTGTAGATCTCCCGCGTCACGTCTCCGGACGAGTAGATGTCGGGCCCGGTGATCCGGTCCACGTCGCGGACCCGGGCGGACTGCGCGTTGTACGGCCCGTCGAGCGGAAAGCCGAGCACGATGGCGTCCGCGCCGGTGCCCGCGTTGCCGGCGGCGAACCGCATGGACGGGCCGGGCAGCCCCGGCACGTGCAGCACGGCGAGGTCCCGGTCCGGGTCGTAGGCGACCACGTCACCGTCGTACCGGTCGCCGCCGAGTTCCACGGCCACCGAACGGGTGCCGGCGACGACGTGCGCGTTGGTCATCACCCGGTCATCGGCGTACACGAAGCCGGAGCCCTCGATGCGGCGGGAGCAGCTGGGCGCGGAGCCGAGCACCTTGACCACCGAGCGCTGCCCGTTGACCACTACCTGCGAGCCGGCGAGCGCCGGGTCGGGCGGCTCCACCTGCCGCGCCCTCGTCGGCGCGAGGTCGCCGAAGACGTCCGGGAAGCCGTTCGTGTCGACGGTGTCCCGCAACGCGGTGGAGAGCCGCTGCGCCTGGTCGGGCAGGACCCGGTCGACCACGTTGAGCAGGGCGCTGTTCCGCACGGAGGAGGCCAGCCAGGGCAGCGAGGACGAGCCGAGCGGCACCGCTACCAGCCAGGCGACCAGGAGCACCGCGAAGAGGGAGACGAACGCGCCGCCGACGTCGTCGATCTTGCGGAAGACGGAACCGGTGATCGCGGCCCGAAGGTTCGATCCCAGCCAGCCGGCGAGCGCCTGCCCGGCCACGGCGAGACCGAAGACCGCCACCAGGGAGATCAGCACCCGGATGCCGTTGTCGACGAACTGACGGGCGAGTATCGGCCCGGCCTGGAGCCCGATCAGCGCGCCGAGGAAGAACCCGGTGAACGACAGGATTCCGATGACAAAGCCCTGTCGGTATCCGCTGATCGCGAACACGAGAATGAGCAGCAGCAGAACGAGATCGACGGCCGACACGCGTCAAGCGTACGGGCCAGGGGCCCGTCGGATGACCACCGCTCGCGGAAGGTGACCGTGCGGTCAGCGTACGGACGTCTCGTCGACCTCGTCGGTGCCCGCGGAAGGGGCCGGCGTCGCCCCGGTGGGCGGCAGCTCGACCATCCGCCCCGGGCCCCACGGCCTTGACCAGCCGCCCAGGTCGAGCAGGGTGCTCAGCACCCCGGCGGTGAAGCCCCAGACCAGCATGCCGTGTACGGCGAAGGCCGGGCCGATCCAACCGCTGGGATGGCGTACGCGCACCCGGTTCGCCGGGTCGACCAGTTCGGCGATCGGCAGCCGGGCCACGTGTGCCACCTCGGCCGGCTCGCAGGGGTGCACCGGGTGCGGCGCGTGCCACCAGGCGAGGACGGGGGTCACCACGAAGTCGCTGACCGGGATCCAGAGTTTCGGCAGCTCGGCCAGGACGGTGACGCTGCGCGGGTCGAGGGCGACCTCCTCGTTCGCCTCGCGCAGCGCGGTAGCCCGGACGTCGGCATCCTCCGGGTCCGCGGCCCCACCCGGGAAGGCGGGCTGACCGGCGTGGGTCCGCAGGGTGGCGGCCCGTTGCAGGATCAGCACGTCCGGGCCGGTGTCGGCCTGCTCGCCGAGGAGCACCAGGACGGCGCTCTCCCGCCCGCCGGTCTCCGGCGTCGGCAGCCGGGTGAAGTCCTCGGCCCGGGCCGTGCCGAGCCGGTCGAGCAGCGGCGCCATCCACTCCGGCGGTCTCCGGGTCACGCCGGCACCGCCACCCCGAGGTGCTCACGGACCAGCTCGCCGAGGCTTGCGTCGTCCAGCGCGCCGGACGCGTCGGTGTACACGACCCGGCCCTGCGTGTCGACGAGGAGGGTGAGCGGGAAGGCGTTACGGTTCAGCGCCCGTTGCAGGGCCGTCCCCTGGTCGACCAGCATCGGGAAGCCGACGCCCAGGTCCTCGCCGATGGACTGGGCGGCACTGCGGCTGTCCTGGCTGTTCACCCCGATCACGTGGATCCGGTCACCGGCCCGCTTGCTCAGCCGCTGGAAGGCGGGCAGCTCCTTGCGGCAGGGCGGGCACCAGGACGCCCAAACGTTGATCACGGCGGGTCCGCGTACGTCGCGTAGGGCGACCGGCGCCCCGCCCGTGAAGCAGGCGAGGGTGAGCTCGGGCAGCGGATCTCCGTTCGCGGCGGCGTTCGACGCCTCCGCACCGGCGCTCGACGTCCCCGCGCCGGCGATCGGGGTCACGGCCGCCGGGGTGGTCAGCCTCGCGCAGTCCTCGAACGGTGACGGCCGTTCGGCCCGCGGCCGGGGCGGCGCCGGTTCCTCCGTGCCGGTGGCGGTGCAGCCCGCCGCGGCGGCGACCAGCAGGGGCAGGAGCAGTACGGCGATACGGCGATTCATGACACCTCCGCGGTGACCGCCTGGACCGGCACCAGCTGCGGGTCGATTCCGGCGGCGACCGCCAGCTCACGGGCCCGGGGGCCCTTGAGCAGCTTGACCGCGACTGTCGGATCGGTCGGCCCGGTGCCGTACGACGGGCAGAGCTTCGCCAGCGTGCAGGCCCCGCAGGCGGGCTTGCGCGCGTGGCAGACGCGACGGCCGTGGAAGATCACCCGATGGGAGAGCATGGTCCAGTCACGCTTCTCGTAGAGCGCGCCGACCGCATGCTCGATCTTGACCGGGTCGGTCTCGGACGTGAGCTGCCAGCGGTGCACCAGTCGCTGGAAGTGGGTGTCGACGGTGATCCCGGGCACGTCGAACGCGTTGCCGAGGATGACGTTGGCGGTCTTGCGACCGATCCCGGGCAGCGCCACCAGGTCGGCCATCCGGCCCGGCACCCGGTCCTCGTGGCGTTCCACGAGCGCCTGTCCCAGCTTGATCAACGAGTCGGTCTTGTTGCGGTAGAAGCCGGTCGGCCGGATCAGCTCCTCCATCTCCGCCCGGTCGGCAGCGGCGTACGCGGCGGCGGTCGGGTAGCGCACGAAGAGCTTCGGGGTGACCTCGTTGACCCTCTTGTCGGTGGTCTGCGCGGAGAGGATCGTGGCGACGGCCAACTCCAGCGCGCTGGAGTGGTCCAGTTCGCAGTGCGCGTCGGGATGGGTCTCGGCGAGCACCCGGCCGATCCGCCGAGCGCGCCGCTTCCGCCCGAGGTCGGTCTCGCTGGCACCGGGGGAGCTACGGGTCACGACGGCCAGCGTACGTCGCCGGACGGGGGTCAGGCGTCAGGTGGTGTGATCTTGCCGGCATCGTCGAGGCGGGCGCCGGTCTTGGGGAAGTCGCTGCGAGTGAGCTGCTTCACCAGGCCCAGCCCCCGGTCGTCCGGGTCGAGGGTCGGCTTGCCGGCCCCGTTCATGTACGTCGAGGTGAACGAGCCACCCGCCCAGCTGCCGTCGGAGCGCAGCGACACCTTGAGCACGCCACCCCAGCCGAGACGACCGTTGTTGCTCAGCGAGTTGCCCCCGCCCGCGAAGTTCCCCAGGCTGTACGCGATCAGCCGACCCTTGTAGAACTCCATCCCGCGCAGCACGTGCGGGCCGTGCCCGACGATCAGGTCGGCCCCGGCGTCGATCATCGCCTTGGCGAACTTGATCGGATCGCCCCGGTTCTCCCCCAGGAACATCTCGGTGCCGGGCCGGACCCGGGTCTTGTCCGAACCCTCGGCCCCCATGTGCACCTGCACGACGACCAGGTCGGCCATGGTGGCCGCCTTCGCGACGACCTTCTTCGCGGCGGTGATGTCCACGACACTGTTGGACCAGACGTACGACGAGAAGCCGGCAACGGCGATCTTGACGCCGTTGCTCTCGACGACGGTGATCTCGTCCGGCGCGCCGGTGTGCGCCAGGTCGTACTTCTCCAGGGACCGCTGGGTGTTCTCGTAGCCCTTCGGGCCGTAGTCGTAGCCGTGGTTGTTGGCCTGGTTGAGCAGGTCGAACCCGGCGTCGCGCAGGTGGGTCGCGTACTCCGGCGGGGCGCGGAACTGGAAGCAGCGGGTGGAGTCGGCACCGCACTTGCCGGTGCCCGTGTCCACGGTCAACGGCTCTTCCAGGTTGCCCATCACCACGTCGGCGGCGAGCGCCTTGGTGACCGAGGCGAAGAAGCCCTTGCCGCCGTTGGGGGGCAGCCGGTTCGGCGCGTTACCCATGATGATGTCGCCGGTCGCGGAGAGCGAGACGATCTCGCCCGCCTCCGGGGAACCACTCGCCGAGGGGGTGGTCACCGGCGCACCGGTGGCCCCACCACCCGCACCGGCCTGCCAGACGGGAGCGGCGACGGTCTCGGCACAGCCCGCCACGAGCAGGGCGAGCAGCGCGCCGAGCACGAGGGTGGTCCGGCGACGGTATGAGGGGAGGCGCGAGGAGCGCGCGGCAGCGTACATCGCTGGCGACCCTACCGGGACGGTTTCCCTGATACGACGGCCGATCGGACGGAAGTTCAGCCGTTCAGTCGGTCTGACCAGGGCACGACGGTGCCGGAGCCGCCGGCGAGCACGGC
Source organism: Micromonospora sp. NPDC005367 (assembly GCF_040606825.1). Lineage (NCBI taxonomy): Bacteria > Bacillati > Actinomycetota > Actinomycetes > Micromonosporales > Micromonosporaceae > Micromonospora > Micromonospora sp. NPDC005367. The sequence continues at coordinate 93,048 of NZ_JBEXFP010000008.1, forward strand.
CGCGTGCACCGCACGGGCGAGCGGCGCACCCCACGTCGAGCGGGGCCCTCCGTAGGCGGATTCGGGGCCGTCGACCGGGCAGAGAACGGCGACCGCGTCCGTCGGGGTGCCGGTGGCCGCCAGGCCCAGTTCCGTGATCGCCTGCGCCTTCGCCTCGGTCGCGGTGGCGACCGCGTTGACCAGGGCGGCGTCGCTGAGCCGCACCGGCACGTACACCACGATGTTGACCGTGCCGACCCGCTCGCCGACCGCCACCGGCGCCGGCTCGGCGGCTCGGATCGGGGTGCCGAGCCCGACCGTCGCCCAGGCGCGCACACCGCCGTCCGTCCGGGCGATCAACTCGGCGACGTCGACACCGGTCAGCAGCCCCACCCCGGGCCCGTCCAGCCCGAGCCCGTGGGCGAGCGCGGCCAGGTGGTCCGCCGGGTCGTCCCGGTCGTACGACATCGGCACTGTCGCGTTCAAGACCCAGTGGCGTACGCCGATTCCGCCGCCCAGCGACGCGGAGCTCACCGCGCGCAGCGGGTGGGTGGCCCGCCAGACCAGCATCGGTACGTCGAGCCCGTCCTCGTGGCGGGTGGTCAGCAAGGGCTCACTCAGCACCCGGTGACCCTACGGCCCGCCCGGATGCCGGCCGCGCCCGCGGCGCGGCGCGGGTGACCTTCTGGCCAGGCAGTACGGGCGGATTACGCCCAACGATCACGTTTCCAGGGGCGACCTCTGATTCCCGCTCACGTGCGCCTAGACTTGTCGGCGCGCGAGGGACCAGCGGACGGCGGACCCGGCCGAGGGACGGCAGCGCGCAACCGGAGGTGCGCGATGGACGAGGTACTGGCCCGCAGCGGGATCTTCCAGGGTGTCGACCCGGAGGCTGCCGAGGCGCTCGCCAAGGAGATGGAGACGATCGAGGTCCGCAAGGGCGAGGTCGTGTTCAACGAGGGCGAGCCCGGCGACAGTCTTTACATCCTGCTGTCCGGCAAGATCAAGGTTGGCCGCCGTGCGGCGGACGGCCGGCAGAACCTGATCGCGGTGATGGGCCCGTCGGACATGGTCGGCGAGTTGTCACTCTTCGACCCGGGCCCGCGCACGGCGACGGCTACCGCGGTGACCGACACCCGCCTGGTTCGACTGCGCAAGCAGGCGCTGCGGCCGTGGCTGGCCAACCGGCCGGAGATCGCGGAGCAGCTGCTCCGGGTGCTGGCCCGCCGGCTCCGCCGGACCAACGACTCGCTGGCCGACCTGATCTTCACTGACGTACCGGGTCGCGTGGCGAAGAACCTGCTCCAGATGGCCGGGCGCTTCGGCACCCGCGACGGTGGCGTGCTGCGGGTGACCCACGACCTCACCCAGGAGGAGATCGCCCAGCTCGTCGGCGCCTCCCGGGAGACGGTCAACAAGGCGCTGGCGGACTTCGCCTCGCGGGGCTGGCTGCGCCTGGACGGCAAGAGCATCATCATTCTGGACCCGGAGCGCCTGGCCCGCCGCGCCCGCGTCTGACTCTGGCCGCTACGGCCCGGACCGCGTTGCAGGTTCGGGCCGTTTTGGCGTGCGGCCTGTCTGCCCGGCGCAGAATCCCTGGATTTCGCCCGGACGGGTGGCCACGCTGTGGCGATGCTGACCAACGTCGCCGTCCTCTCTGACATCCACGGTGTGCTTCCCGCCCTGGAGGCCGTGCTGGCCGAGCCGGAAGTGGCGGCCGCCGACCTGATCGTGCTCACGGGTGACATCGCCGCCGGTCCACAGCCGGTCGAGGTGCTCGACCGGCTGGCCGATCTCGGCGACCGGGCCTGCTGGGTACGCGGCAACGCCGACCGGGAACTGGTGGAGGCACGCGCAGGGCACCGCCTTCCGATCGAGGTCTCGAACTGGGCGGCGGATCAGCTCCGCGACGATCAGGTCGACCGGCTGGCGGAACTGCCCCGCACGGTGACGCTCACCATCGACGGCCTGGGTCCGGTGCTCTTCTGCCACGCCACACCTCGGGACGACGAGGAGGTCGTGCTGGTCGACACCCGGATGGCGCGCTGGGCGGAGGTTTTCGCCGACGTGCCGGCAGAGGTACGCACGGTGGTCTGCGGACACACCCACATGCCGTTCACCCGGCTGGTCGACCGGCGGCTGGTGGTCAATCCCGGCAGTGTCGGGATGCCGTACGGCGGGCCCGGCGCGTACTGGGCGCTGCTCGGTCCGGGTGTGCAGCTGCGCCGCACCGACTTCGACGTGGACGCGGCCTGCGCCCGGTTGGCCACCGAATCGACGTACCCGGACGCCACCGGCTTCGCCGACGAGTACCTGCGCTCCCGGCACAGCGACGCCGACGCGCTCGCGGTGTTCGCCCCCCGCGACGGCCGCTGAGCGGGCCGGCCCCAGCTCCCTCCGAACAGCGCGCCGGACGACCCGACGAAGGGCGTAGGGACATGGTGCGAGCCGCCTTTGGAGCTGAATCGTCTACGACATCGGACCGGGGCCGGAGGGCCGGGGCCGGAGGGCCGGGGCCGGGGGCCGGAGGGCCGCGCGGGGGCCGGAGGGCCGGCCGGGGGCCGGGGAATCTCCTGCCGTCCCAGGCCTACGGCGTGTGTCAAAGTCTTCGGTCGAGCCGAGGCGGAGTCCAGGCGGCGGTCCGCCAAGGCGGGGATTCGTTCCGGATACCGGTGTTGTATCCGGACGAGCGTCGACGCCGCCGGCCGGCCGCAGGCAGCGCCGGCCACGCCAGGGCAGCACGGCCACACCAGGGCAGCACGGCCACGACGTTGCGGCACCGCCCACGGCGAGGCAACACCACCAAAGGCGAAGCAGCACCGTCAACGGCTAGGCACACCGGCCACGGCAGGCCGCTGACCTCCCAACGGCTGCGCGCTGACTCGCCTACGACATCAGTTCCAAAGGCTTACACAGCAGCACTCGGTCTCGGGCGGCGCCGACCGGTGATCCGCGTGGACGGGCCGACCGCACTGACGAAAAAGTCAAGCTTGACTGTTTGTTTCGTGACCGGCACGCTGTCCCCGTGTCCGCCGCATCGATCCGCGTCCCTCAACAGGAACGCAGCCGCGCCACCCAGGCACGACTGCTGGAGGCGACCGTCGAGTGCCTGGTGGAGCACGGCTGGGCGGGCACCACGACCACCCTGGTCGCGGCGCGGGCCGGGGTTTCGCGCGGTGCGCAGCTGCACCACTACCCGACGAAGGCCGCCCTGGTCACCGCGGCCGTCGACCATCTCGCCGAGCGTCGCGCGACCGAACTGCGTGCCGAGGCGGAGGCGCTACCGACCGGGCCGCAGCGGCTCGACCGGGTGATCGACCTGCTCGGCGTGGCGTTCACCGGTCCGCTCTTCGTGGCCGCCATCGAACTCTGGGTAGCCGCCCGCACCGATCCAGAGCTGCGTCGGGCCCTGGTGCCACTGGAGGCCCGGGTGGGCCGGGAGATGCACCGGCTCACCGTCGCACTGCTAGGCGTCGACGAGCGACGCCCCGGCGTACGGGAGGCGGTGCAGGCCACCCTGGACCTGCTCCGCGGGCTGGGCGTGGCCAACCTGCTCACCGACGACACCGTCCGCCGCACCGCCCTGCTCACCACCTGGAAGCAGCAACTCTCCACGCTCCTCACGCCCTGACCTGCCCCGCGCCGGGGCATGACCAGACCGGAGGCACCATGGTCGACCTGTCGGACCTGCTCGCCGACCTGGCCGGGGAGTCCGAGGCGCTGGAGGTGCTCGTCCGCCCACTGCCGCCGGCGGACTGGGCCCGCCCCACCCCGGCGGCCGGCTGGACCGTCGCCCACCAGGTGGCCCACCTCGCCTGGACCGACCAGGTGGCGCTGCTCGCCGCCACCGACGCCGAAGCCTTCTTCGCGTCCGTGGCCTCCGCCCCGGATCCGGCCCGGCTCGTCGACCACGGCGCGGAGGAGTTCCTCGCCCCGCCGGCCGACCTGCTCGCCCGCTGGCGCGGCAGCCGGGCGGCACTGGCCGCCGCCCTCGCCCTCGTTCCGCCCGGGGAGAAACTGCCCTGGTACGGCACCGGGATGTCGGCCACCTCGATGGTCACCGCCCGGATCGTGGAGACCTGGGCGCACGGCGAGGACGTCGCCGACGCACTCGGCGTACGCCGAACCGACACCCACCGGCTCCGGCACGTCGCCCACCTCGGCGTGCGTACCCTCGGCCACGGCTTCGCCGCCCACGGCCGGCCCGTGCCGGCGGCGCCCGTGCGGGTGGAACTGGCGGGGCCGGACGGCGAAACCTGGAGCTGGGGCCCCGCGGAGAGCCCGGACCGGGTCACCGGGCCCGCCCGGCACTTCTGCCTGCTGGTCACCCAGCGCCGGCACCGCGCCGACCTGGCACTAACCGTCACCGGCCCGGTCGCCGACGAGTGGCTCGACGTGGCACAGGCGTTCGCCGGGCCACCCGGTACCGGCCGGCCGCCGCTGCACCCGCCACCCGGTCACCCGCCGACGGACGGGCCGCAGACCTGTGGTGCCGCCTCGAACGGGGTACCGGTGTGATCCGCGTCGGCAACGCCTCCGGCTTCTACGGCGACCGCTTCACCGCCTGGCGGGAAATGCTCGACGATGGCGAACTGGACGTGCTGACCGGCGACTACCTGGCCGAACTGACCATGCTGATCCTCGGGCGGGACCGGATGCGCGACCCCTCGCTCGGGTACGCGCGGACCTTCCTCCGCCAGCTCGAAAACTGCCTCGGCACCGCGCTAGAACGCGGGGTCAAGCTCGTGACCAACGCCGGTGGCCTGAACCCGGCCGGGCTGGCCGCCGCGATCAACGCGCTCGCCGACCGGCTCGGACTCACCGTCCGGGTCGGGTACGTCGACGGCGACGCGCTGCACCGGCCGGACGCGCTCACCGCGAACGCGTACCTGGGGGCGTTCGGGATCGCCGCCTGCCTCGACGGCGGGGCCGACGTGGTCGTCACCGGCCGGGTCACCGACGCCTCGCTGGTGGTGGGCCCGGCGATCGCCCGGTACGGGTGGACCCGCGACGACCTCGACGCGCTGGCCGGCGCCACCGTCGCCGGGCACCTCATCGAGTGCGGCGCGCAGGTCACCGGCGGCAACTTCAGCTTCTTCACCGAACTGCCCGACGGCGGCCACCGTCCCGGCTTCCCGCTCGCCGAGGTGCACCGGGACGGCTCGTGCGTCGTCACGAAACACCCCGGGACCGGCGGCGCGGTGACCGTGGAGACCGTCACCGCACAGCTGCTCTACGAGGTGGGCGCGCCCGCGTACCTGGGGCCGGACGTGGTGACCCGGCTGGACACGGTGACCCTGCACGCCGACGGGGCGGACCGGGTGCGGGTCACCGGGGTACGGGGGACACCGCCCCCGGCCACCCTGAAAGTCGGCGTCAACAACCTCGGTGGCTTCCGCAACTCGATGACGTTCGTGCTCTGCGGGCTGGACATCCCGGCCAAGGCGGCTCTCGTCCGCGGCCAGTTGGAATCGGCGGTGGGCAAGGAGGGGCTGGAGTTCACCTTGGCCCGCACCGACCATCCCGATTCCGCCGACACGGAGACGGCGAGCGCGCTGCTGCACGTACACCTGCGCGACGGCGACCAGGCACGGGCCGGGCGGGCGTTCTCGGCGGCCGCGGTGGAGCTGGCCCTCGCCTCCTACCCGGGATGCACCCTGACCACCCCGCCCGGCGACGCGACGCCGTACGGGGTGTTCACCGCGGAGTTCGTGCCGCAGGACGCGGTGCCGCACGCGGCGGCGCTCCCCGACGGCACCCGCGTACCGATCGCGCCGCCGCCCGACACCGCTCCGCCGGAGAGCGCCGCGCAACCGGATGCGCCGGCGGCAGCGCCCTCCGGCCATCGCACCCGCCGGGGCCCGCTCGGCGAGCTGGTCGGGGCACGGTCGGGAGACAAGGGCGGCGACGCGAACCTGGGTGTCTGGGCCCGCGGCGACGCGGCATACGACTGGCTGCGCGGCTGGCTGACCGTGGAGCGGCTGGCCGAGCTGCTGCCGGAGACCGCCACGCTGGCCGTCGAGCGGTACGAGCTGCCGAACCTACGCGCCGTCAACTTCGTGATCCGGGCCCTGCTCGGTCAGGGAGTGGCCGCGTCCACCCGTTTCGACCCGCAGGCCAAGGCGCTCGGCGAGCTGCTCCGCTCGCGGATCGTCGATCTGCCGATCCTGAAGGCGACCGCATGACCATCGTGGACACGCCTGAGCGGCGCCAGCTGCGCGAGCTGACCCGCGCGTTCGTCACCCGGGAGGTGCTGCCGTACCTGGACGACTGGGAGCGGGCCGGTGAGGTCCCGCGCCACCTGCACGCCACCGCCGCGAAGATCGGCCTGCTCGGCGTCGGGTTCCCCGAGTCGGTCGGCGGCAGCGGCGGCGATCTGCTCGACACGATCGTCGTGACCGAGGAGATCATCCGGTCCGGCGGCTCATCAGGGCTGGTCGCCGCGCTCTTCACGCACGGCATCGCGCTGCCGCACATGGTCGCCGCCGGTGGCGGCCGGACCGGCGGTCTGCTCGGCGGCCGGTTCGGCGCCGTCCCGGCCCCGGGCGACGACGACCTGGTCGACCGGTACGTCCGCCCGACCCTGGCCGGCACGATGATCGGCGCGTTGGCGATCACCGAGCCGGACGGCGGCTCGGACGTCGCGGGGATCCGCACCACCGCCCGCCGGGACGGCGACCACTACGTGGTGAACGGGTCGAAGACCTACATCACCAGCGGCGTCCGGGCCGACTTCGTGACCACCGCGGTCTGCACCGACTTCCCGGGCAGCGGGGAACTCACCCTGCTGGTGATCGAGAAAGGCACACCCGGCTTCACCGTGGGCCGCCGGCTGGAGAAGCTGGGCTGGCACTGCTCGGACACCGCCGAGCTGTCCTTCGTCGACGTACGGGTGCCGGTGGCGAACCGGATCGGCGCGGAGGACACCGGCTTCCTGGCGATCATGCAGCACTTCGCCGCCGAGCGGATCTCGCTCGCCACGCAGGCGTACGCGATCGCCCAGCGCTGCGTCGAGTTGGCCGTGCGCTGGTGCCGGGACCGTTCCACGTTCGGCCGGCCGCTGGTCAGCCGTCAACTCGTCCGGCACCGGCTGGCCGGGATGCACACGCGCGCCGAGGCGGCCCGCGCGTACGTGCACGACGTGGCGGCTCGGGTCGCGGCCGGCGAGCCGGTGGTCACCGAGGTGGCGATGGCCAAGAACATCGCGGTGGCCGCCTGCGCCGAGGTGGTGGACCAGGCGCTCCAACTGCACGGCGGGTTCGGCTATCTGCGCGACGCCGAGGTGGAACGGCACTACCGGGATGCCCGCATCCTCGGCATCGGCGGCGGCACCACCGAGATCATGAACGAGATCATCGCGAAGGGGATGGGGCTGTGACCGTACTGGGCAGCGCGATCGATCCGTCCTCGTCGGGTTTCGCCGACAACCGGGCGGCGCTGCTGGAGCGGCTGGCGGAGCTGGAATCCGCCCTGGACCAGGCCCGGACCGGGGGTGGCGAGAAGTACGTGACCCGGCACCACGCCCGGGGCAAGCTGCTCCCCCGGGAACGGATCGAACTGCTGCTCGACCCGGACAGTCCGTTCCTGGAGCTGTCGCCGGTCGCCGCGTACGGCACCGACTTCCCCGTCGGGGCGAGCGTGGTGACCGGCATCGGTGTGGTCGAGGGCGTCGAGTGTCTGATCGTCGCGAACGACCCGACGGTCCGCGGTGGCGCGGTGAACCCGTGGTCGCTGGCCAAGACCCGGCGGGCCGGTGAGATCGCGCTCGCCAACCGGCTGCCGATGGTGAACCTGGTCGAGTCGGCCGGGGCCGACCTGCCCACCCAGGCGGAGATCTTCATCCCGGGCGGCCGGGTGTTCCGCGACCTGACCCGGCTCTCGGCGGCGCGGATCCCCACGGTCAGCGTGGTCTTCGGCAACGCGACCGCGGGCGGCGCGTACGTGCCGGGGATGTCCGACCACGTGATCATGATTCGGGACCGGTCGCAGGTCTACCTGGCCGGACCGCCGCTGGTGAAGATGGCCACCGGTGAGGTCACCGACGACGAGTCACTCGGCGGCGCGGCGATGCACGCCGCAACGTCGGGGCTCGCGGACTTTCTCGCCGCCGACGAGCGGGACGGCATCCGGCTGGCCCGGCAGTGCGTACGCCGGTCGAACTGGCGCAAGCAGGGCCCAGGGCCACGTGATCCGTCGCCGCAGCCGCCGAAGTACGACCCGGAGGAGTTGCTCGGCATCGTCAGCTCCGATCTGAAGGTGCCGTTCGATCCGCGCGAGGTGCTCGCCCGGGTCCTGGACGGCAGCGAGTTCGACGAGTTCAAACCGGCGTACGGCGGGGCGCTGGTCACTGGCTGGGGCCGGCTGCACGGCTACCCGGTCGGGGTGCTCGCCAACGCCCGGGGCGTGCTGTTCAGCGAGGAGGCGCAGAAGGCGGCGCAGTTCATCCAGCTCGCCAACGCGTCCGACACCCCGCTGCTCTTCCTGCAGAACACCACCGGCTACATGGTCGGCACCGAGTACGAGCAGCGCGGAATCATCAAGCACGGCGCCCTGATGATCAACGCGGTCGCCAATTCGACAGTGCCGCACCTGACGGTCAACCTGGGTGCCTCCTACGGGGCGGGGAACTACGGCATGTGCGGGCGGGCGTACGAGCCGAGGTTCCTCTTCACCTGGCCGAACGCGCGCTCGGCGGTGATGGGGCCGGCCCAGCTCGCCGGGGTGCTCTCGATCGTGGCCCGGCAGGCCGCGGCCGCCCGGGGACGGCCCTACGACGAGGACTCCGACGCCGCGATGCGGCTGATGGTCGAGCAGCAGATCGAGTCCCAGTCCGGAGCGCTGTTCCTCTCCGGCCGCCTCTACGACGACGGAGTGATCGACCCCAGGGACACCCGCACGGTTCTCGGCCTCTGCCTGTCCGCCGTCCACAACGCACCCGTGCGGGGCGCGAACGGCTTCGGCGTCTTCCGGATGTGATCCGGTGAGCGCGCGGAACGCAGCTCGGTGGAGTCCCGCAGTCGCGAACGAAAGGCAGGCCCCCAGATGATCAACCGGCTCCTGGTGGCGAACCGGGGCGAGATCGCCCGCCGCGTCTTCGCCACCTGCCGTCGGCTCGGCGTCGAGACGGTGGCCGTGCACTCCGACGCGGACGCCGACGCGCCGCACGTCGCCGAGGCCGACCGGGCGGTTCGGCTGCCGGGGAACAGCCCGGTCGAGACGTACCTGCGGATCGACCTGATCCTGGACGCGGCCCGCCGGACCGGCGCGGACGCGGTCCACCCCGGCTACGGTTTCCTCGCGGAGAACGCCGAGTTCGCCGCGGCGGTGATCGACGCGGGCCTGACCTGGGTCGGGCCGCCGGCGAAGGCGATCGCCGCGATGGGCGACAAGGTCGCCGCGAAGGCGCTGCTCGCCGACGCGGGCGTGCCCATGCTGCCGACCTGGACCGATCTCGACCAGGTCACCGACTTTCCGGTGCTGGTGAAGGCGGCTTCGGGCGGCGGAGGGCGGGGCATGCGTGTCGTCCGCGAGGCGGCCGGGCTCGCCGAGGCCGTCACCTCCGCGCGTCGCGAGGCGGCCGCGGCGTTCGGCGACGGCACCGTCTTCATCGAGCGGTACGTCGAGCGCGGCCGGCACGTCGAGGTGCAGATCTTCGGCGACACCTTCGGTACGGTCGCCGCGCTCGGCGTGCGGGAGTGCTCGATCCAGCGCCGGCACCAGAAGATCGTCGAGGAGGCGCCCGGCGTCGTCCCGCCCGAGGTGCGGGAGCGGCTGCACGAGGCGGCGGTGGCCGCCGGCCGTGCCGTCGGCTATGTGGGCGCGGGCACTGTGGAGTTCCTGCTGACGCCCGACGGGGACATCCATTTCCTGGAGATGAACACCCGGCTCCAGGTCGAGCACCCGGTCACCGAGCTGTGCACCGGGCTGGACCTGGTCCGGCTGCAACTGCTGGTCGCCGACGGTGAGCCGCTGCCGGAGGAGGCCGTGTACGCGAAGACCAGCGGGTACGCCGTCGAGGTGCGGCTCTGCGCCGAGGATTCGGCCCGGGGTTTCCGGCCGGCGACCGGAGTCCTGCACCGGTTCGCCGTTCCGGGTGTGTCCGCCGAGTTCGGCGAGCTGACCCGGGCTGGGCTGCGGATCGACTCCGGCGTGGTCGACGGCTCGACGGTCGCCGTCCACTACGACTCGATGCTGGCCAAGGTGATTTCCTGGGCGCCGACCCGCGGCGAGGCGGCGCGGGCACTGGCCGGTGCGCTGGCCCGCGCCGAACTGCACGGGGTGACCACGAACCGCGACCTGCTGGTCCGGGTTCTGCGCAGCCCGGAGTTCGCCGCCGTCGAGGTCGACACCGGTTTCCTCGACCGGCATCCGAAGCTGTTCGCACCGCTGGTGCCGTTCGATCGGATGCCGCTATACGCGTTGGCCGGGGCGCTGGCCTCGGCGGCCGGCCGACGGGCCAGCGCCCCGGTACTCGCCGGGCTTCCGTCCGGCTGGCGGAACGTGCCCGCGTATCCGCAGGTCACCCGGCTGCTCGGCCCGGACGGCGAGGTCGAGGTGCGCTACCGCCTGGACCGGACGGGCGCGCTCGCTCAGTGGTCGGTGCGAGCGACCGGGCCGAACGCCGAGGGTCCGGCTACCGGCCGCGTCGACCGGGCGGGCGCAGGCGACCCAGCCGGCGCAGGCGACCCGGCCGGCGGGGTAGGCGACCCGGCCGGCGTGGGCGACGGCGGGTGGCCCGCGGTGGCGCTGGTGTCGGCCACCGCCGAGCGGGTCGTGCTGGACGTGGCCGGCGTGCGGTGCGCGTACCGGGTGCACGGGATCGGCTCGGCAGTGCACGTGGACGGCCCGGACGGTTCGGTCATGCTCACCGAGCTGCCGCGCTTTCCCGAGCCGACCACCGAACTGGCCGTCGGCTCGCTGCTGGCACCGCTGCCCGGCACGGTGACCCGGGTGCACGTGACGGCCGGCCAGCAGGTCGTCACCGGCGATCTGCTGCTGACCCTGGAGGCGATGAAGCTGGAGCATCCGGTGCTCGCCCCGGTCGACGGGACGGTCGTGGAGCTGCCGGTGCCGGCCGGCACTCAGGTCGACACCGGGGTCGTGCTGGCCGTGGTCAACCCCCTGGAGGACGCGCGATGAACTTCGACCTCACCGACGAGCAGGAGCAGCTGCGGGACGCCGTGCGGGCGCTGGGCCGCCGGTACGGGCACGACTACTTCGTGGCCAAGGCGAAGGCCGGTGAACACACCACCGAGCTCTGGGCGGAGGCGGGACGGCTGGGCTACCTCGGGGTGAACATTCCCACCGAGTACGGCGGCGGGGGCGGCGGCATCACCGAGCTGGCGATCGTCTGCGAGGAGCTGGCCGCGGCGGGCTGCCCCCTGCTGCTGCTCGTGGTCTCCCCCGCCATCGCGGCCACCGTGATCAACCGGCACGGCACCGAGGCGCAGCGGAAACGGTTCCTGCCCGGCTTCGCCGACGGCTCGCTGAAGGTGGTCTTCGCGATCACCGAGCCGGAGGCCGGGTCGAACTTCCACCGGCTCGGCACGGTGGCCCGGCGTGACGGCGACGCCTGGCTGCTATCGGGGCGCAAGTGCTTCATCTCCGGCGTCGACGAGGCGCGGTACGTGCTGGTCGTGGCGCGTACTGAGGACGCCACCACCGGACGGTTGAAGCCGGCGCTCTTCGTCGTACCGACCGACGCGCCGGGGCTCACCCGAACCAAGCTGGACATGGAGATCGTCTCGCCGGAGAACCAGTTCCTGCTCTACCTGGACGAGGTGCGGCTACCGGCCGACGCACTGGTCGGGGAATCGGTGGACTCCGGCCTGCCGGCGCTCTTCACCGGTCTAAACCCGGAGCGGATCACGGTGGCCGCGATGGGCGCCGGCACCGGCCAGTACGCGATCGAGCGGGCCTCGACGTACACCGCGACCCGGAAGCTCTGGGGTGAGCGGAGCATCGGCGCCCATCAGGGCGTGTCCCACCCGTTGGCGCACGCCGCCGTGCAGGTGGAGCTGGCCCGGCTGATGATCTACAAAGCGGCCGCCCTCTACGACGCCGGGCGGGACCTGGAGGCGGGGGTCTCCGCCAACCTGGCCAAGTACGCGACCGGCGAGGCCGCCGCGCTCGCCGTGGACACCGCGGTGCAGGTCCACGGCGGGGCCGGCATGACCACCGAGTACGGCGTGGCGACGCTGCTCGGCGCCGTCCGAGCCGGACGGATCGCCCCGGTGAGCCGGGAGATGATCCTGAACTACGTCGCCCAGCACGTCCTCGGTCAGGAGAAGTCGTACTGAGGCGCCGCATTTCGCGCTGACGTCCGGCAGCGAAGGCACGGCGCAGCTCCAATTGCGAATTTCCATGATCATTGTTACAGGAAGAAACATTCGTCCACGAGCTAACTTTTCGATCATGGCTACCTTCGCTGTCCGGGCCGCCCGGATGTTCGACGGCACGCGCTTGTACGGACCCACCACGGTCACTGTCGAGGATGGGCGAATCGTCCGGGTGGACACCACAGGCGCTCCGCCACCGCAGGGTGTACCTGCAATCGACGTCGGCCAGGACGCGTTCCTGCTGCCCGGGCTCATCGACGCCCATGTACATCTGGCGTTCGACGCCACTACCGACCCGGTTGCCGCGCTCGTCGCCGCCGACGACGCGGAGCTGCTGGCCAAGATGCGGACCGCAGCGGAACGGGCGATCCGGGTGGGCATCACTACCGTGCGTGACCTCGGCGATCGCAACTACCTGTCGCTGGCGCTACGGGCGGAGCTGGCTGACCATCCCGAGAACGGGCCGGAGATCCTCCCTGCCGGACCGCCCATCACCCCACCCGGCGGTCACTGCCATTTCCTGGGCGGAGAAACCGAGAGAACCACCGCCGCCCTACTCGCCGCCGTACGGGAACGGCACGAGCGCGGCTGCGCTGTGGTGAAGATCATGGCGAGCGGCGGCAACATGACGGCGGGTTCGGCGCCGCCATACGCCCCCCAGTTCTCGTTGGCGGAGCTGCGACTCGTCGTGGACGAGGCACATCGGCTGGGACTACCCGTCGCCGCCCACGCCCACGCCACGTCGGTTATCAGGGACGCCCTGGACGCGGGCGTCGACACCATTGAACACATGTCCTTCATGACGGAGGACGGGGTCGACGCCGATCCCGCGCTCCTGGCCCGGATCGTGGCGAGCGACACCTTCGTCAGCCCAACCGTCGGGTACTTCGACACCGGGCGGCCGGTGGCACACCCACCCGCAATCGTTAGTCGCCTGGCGGAGATCCAGGCCGCCGGGCGGAAACTGTTCGAACTCGGCGCCAAGGTTGTGCCCAGCACGGACGCCGGGATCGGCACCTTCAAGCCGCACGACGTCCTCCCCCTCGCCGTCGCCCAGTTGGTCGCCACGGGTGTGCCCATGCTGGATGTGCTCGCCGCGGTGACCAGCGTCGCCGCCCGGGCCTGCCACGTCGCCGACCGCAAGGGGCGAATCAGCGTCGGCGCGGACGCGGACCTGCTCGTCACCGGAGACCTGCTGGACGATATCGGCCGGATCAGTGACATCCGCGCGGTCATCCACGCCGGGGTACAAGTACCGACGAACTAACCTCACCCTGTCGCCGCCTGCCGTCTCGTCGGCAGTCAGCCGACCGCACGGCAGGCGGCGTCGATGCGGTGCACCGGGCGGACCCGCCGACCCAGCCCCTCCATCAGCGAATCCTCCACGTGGAAGTCGTGGATCCGCAGCTGGTGCCGGGGCAGCTCCTCCTCGCTGGGGCAGAGCACCTGCGCCCGTACCTGGTCGACCGGCACGTACCGCACGCCGCCCTGCTCCTGCAGGATCACCATGTTCACGTCGTCGGTGGTCACCACGTGCCCCCGTACGTCCTCGGTCGGGCCGTTCGCCGGCCCCACGGTGGTGACGGTGAGCGGCAGCACCGGTGTGCTGATCACCGGCAGGGCAGCCCAGACCAGTACGACCAACACGGCGACCTCGGTGAGTGAGGCGAGCGGCCCGATCACGATGCGCGGCAGCGGCCCGGAGATGCTCAGGGCGAGCAGCGGCGGCAGCGCCAGCAGCGCCACCACCAGCGGCTTGCCCTGCCGGGCGGCGTCCAGCAGGGTGGGCAGCAGCAGCCAGGCGTACCCGACGAGCAGGGCCGCGATCAGCAGCACCCGGGGCGCGACCCGCTCGTGCAGCTGTTCCGGACGAAGCTGGAAGGCCGCCACGAACGCCGGGATGAGCAACGGCAGGTAGAGCAGCGGCCAGGTGACCAGGGCGAGCAGGAAGCTCGCCAGCACCAGCCAGGCCGGGGTGATCTCGGCCCAGCGGGCGAAGAGCGGACGACGCCGGCTGCCGGGCGGTAGCCGGTCCACACTCGCGCCGAACACCGCGCCCAGGGCGAAGACGGCGACCAGCGCGGTGGCGAGCAGGCGGGCGGCGGTGGTGAGGAAACCGGCGAGCAGGTTAACCGGCCCGACGTTCGCGACCAGCAGCAACGTGGTCTGGAGCTCACCGCCGGCCTCGACGCCGAGCCGGAGTACGGAGAAGACGGCCGGCACGCCGACCAGCGCCGTCCAGAACGACTGGCTGGCCTGCGCCCGCCGCTCCACCTTGTCCAGCCGGTCGCTGCCGGGCCAGCTGCGGTCGTACCAGGCCGTCGGTTCCTCGACCCGGACACCGTCGTCCGCCCCCGGGTCACCGACCGGGGCGGTGGCCGCCGAGGGGATCGTCATCGGGGTGCCTTGTCGTCGAAGTCAACGAGCTTCGGCACCTCCAGCGGCTGGGGTTGCGGCTTCTCCGCCCGCAGCCACGGGCCGAGCGTCCGGTTGTAGGCGGTCTGCCATGGGCTGGCGCGCCCGGCCCGCTCCAACTGGTAGCTCTTGTCGAGGAAGAAGGCGACCAGATCCCGGAGCGCCGGGTCGCTGATCGGCACCCCGACGCCGATCAGTTCGCTGGTGCCGAAGGGCATGTCGACGATCTCGAACTCGGTCGGGTACCGGGACAGGAAGCCGGCCAACATCGTCTCGTCGGAGCTGACCGCGTCGTAGCGACCGGTCCGGATGCCGTCGACGCAATCACCGACGTCCTTCACCACGAGAGTGCGGACCTGGTGCTTCTCCAACTCCGCCTCGGTGGTCGAGCCACCGCTGGTGCAGATCTTGTACGCCGGGTTGCGGAGGTCCTCGATCGTGCGGATCTTGTCCTTGAGCCGGACCGGCACCATCGCCTCCTGCGTGGTGACGAAGTACGGTCCGGCGAAGCTGACCAGCTTCTTGCGGTCCTCGGTCATCGAGAAGCTCGAAACCACCAGGTCGACCGTGCCGCCCTGGAGCGCGGGGATGCGGTCCTCGGTGGAGACCGGGACGAACTCCAACCGCTGATCGCCCTCGTAGCCGAGGGAGGCGGCGATGTAGCGCGCTATCTCCACGTCGAAACCGACGTGCACGCCGTCGCGCAGCTCGCCCATCAGCGGCTCGTTGCTGGCCACCCCGATCCGCAGCTTCGGCTGGCCGTAGATGTGCGATTCGCGCAGCTTCTCCTGCACCGACGGGAACTCCGGCTCCTGCCGGCTGTCGCAACCGGCGGCGGCGGCCAAGGTGAGCGTCAACGCCACGGAAAGCGTGGTGGCGACCGAACGGATCCGGAGCCCGGTGGACGATTCGTTCATCGGTGACCTCGCTGACACGTACAGCCTGCGGGACACCGAGCGTAGCGACCACCGTCCATTTTCGGTGGCCGCCGGGCCGGGGTACGGCGGGCGCCCGATCGCCCGTCGTACCCCGGCGGTCCTCAGCGGACGGTGAGCGTGCCCACCGCGGGAAGCGGTGCCACGACCGGCGGGAGCCGCTTGGGCTCACCCCGGCTTGGGGCACCCTGGCCAGCCAGGGTGCGCTTGGCCGTCTCCGCCCGTTCGGCCGTCTGCTCGCCGGCCGCCTCGGCGAAGGGCTGCGCGTCGCCGACACAGATGGTGCCCTTAGCCGGCAACGTCCCGTTGAGCAGGTACTCGTCGATCGCGCCGGTGGCGCAGGCCGAGGTGCCGTACGCGGTGTGCCCCCAGCTGTCACTGCTCAGCAGCCGGCTGTTCGGCAGCAGTGCCGCCGAGCTGACCGCGCCGCGGTAGTTGGTCGCCGGATCCCAGTAGTTGCCGACCACCAGCACCGGGGCGCTGGTGCGCCGGTCGAACGGGCCGGTGTAGGCGTCCTCGTCCCGCACCGTCCAGGCGCTCCGGGCACAGGGCGACGTGGCCCAGGCCCAGACCCGGCCGAAGTAGGGATCCCGCTGGTCGGCCTTCGCGGCCCGGGCCGGCCAGGAGGCCGCGTCCTTCGGGTGGTTGGCGTCGGTGCAGTCCACACCGAGGAAGGTCTCCAGGTTGTTGTCGTACGGGAAGTCGTACCGGCGGGCCTGCTGGCGCGCCTCGGCGGCGAGCCGGGTCACGGCGGTGCGGGCCCGGTCCCGGGCCGGGGCGGCCGCGGCCGGGTCGGTGAGCACCAGCAGCTCGGCGGTGAGGGCGGCGACCTGCTGGTAGCCGTACGGGTCGTAGAGCACGCTCATCGTGGCGGCGACGAAGTCGGCGTAGCCGACCGTGAAGCTGCCGAGATCCGGGTCCTCGATCACCACCGGCTCGGCGCGCAGCCGCTGCGCCACCAGCTCGTAGGTGTCGGCCGCGCCGCCGGCGATCGGGCAGGCCGCCGGCCCGGCCGCGTCGCAGCGCACGAATATCTCGCTCAGTGCCCGGTACGCGCCTTCGGCGCTGCGCATCCGGTCCTCCTGGAGCAGGTTGCGGGCCTTTCCTTTGCCCAACCACGCGTACGGGTCGAGAACACCGTCGATCACCAGGGCGCGCACCCGGTCGGGGAACATGTTGGCGTAGTACTGCCCGAGCACGCTGCCGTAGCTGAAGCCGAGGTAGCTGAGCTTGCGGTCACCGACGGCCCGGCGCAGGACGTCCATGTCCCGGGCGACCTCGGCCGTCGACATCGCGCCGGAGAGCGGGCGACCGGTCGTGGAGCAGCCCTTGCCGACCGCCTTCGAGGAGGCCACGTACGCCTTCTCCTCGGCCTTCGT
Source organism: Micromonospora sp. NPDC005367 (assembly GCF_040606825.1). Taxonomy (NCBI): domain Bacteria; kingdom Bacillati; phylum Actinomycetota; class Actinomycetes; order Micromonosporales; family Micromonosporaceae; genus Micromonospora; species Micromonospora sp. NPDC005367. The sequence continues at coordinate 110,094 of NZ_JBEXFP010000008.1, forward strand.
GGTCGGGAAGGCCACGTTGAGCCCCGCGTACGCCCGGGTCTGGTCACCCACGGTGGCGAAGCAGCGCACCTGTTCGCTGTTGGCGACGCCGCGCGGGTCCACCCCGACGACGTCGAAGCGGTCCAGCACGTCGTCGCCGAAGAAGTAGGGGGCCGCGAGCGCGATGCTGGTGCCGGAGCCGCCTGGCCCGCCCGGGTTGACGAAGAGGCTGCCGACGCGGTTCTGCTGGTCGCGGGCCTTGACCCGGAGCAGGGCGACCTCGGTGGTGGCGCCCCGGGGTTCGTCGTAGTCCAACGGGAGGCGGACGGTGGCGCACTCGGCGTAGTCGTAGCAGGGGTACCAGTCGAGCCTGGGTGTGGGCACCCGGTCGACCCGGCGGGCCTCGGTGGGACTGGTCCGGTCGCTGGTGGCCGCTGGTCCTTGACCATTCACGACCGGTGCGGCGGCGGCTGGCGCGACCGCCGATCCGGCGAGGAGGGTGCCGATGATTCCTGCTGCGGCCAGGGACCGGGTTCGTCGTTGCATGTGGACGCCTTCCGGTGGACGACAGGGAAGGTCGGGACGTCGACCGACTCCCGCAACTATATGGATAACAGGCGATGAATGTGGCCCGCAAAACGCATACAAAGCCGACAACCTAGTTCTCGATGTAACGTTTCCCGCAACGCGGACGCTGCGCCACGCGCTCTTCGGCGGTTGACAGCCGCCGCGCGGTCGACATGCTGGACGGGTGGACCGGTTGACCAGGCCCGACGCACGGACCGTGGCCGTCGTCACGGCGATCGCCGCGCTCTCCCTGCTGGTGACGCTGATCGTGTGGCGACGGCAGGATCTCGTCGGCGTGGTGCTGGCCCTGCTCTGCGTCCTGCTCACGATCGTGGCCGGAGTGTCGGTCGCCGCAGCGCGTCAGCGCGACGATGAGACGGCGGCGGAGACGCCACCGACGGCCGTGCCGTCCCTACCCGAGCCACTCGGCATCGACGCGGACACCCTCGACGCGCTGGACAGCCGGGACGCGCTGCGCGCGGTACGTGACCGGCGGCGCGGGCTCGACGACGGGTGACCGACGGAGCTCAGTGGCCGGTCAGCGTCGGACCGCCGAGCGCGTTGACGCCTCGCCCCGCCAGGCAGCGGAACGTCCGGTCGATGCTGCCGTCCACCGGCGGCAGCACCTCGAGATGCCAGCCGGCGGTCGAGTCGACCCGACTGGTCAGCCGGAACGTGGTCGGGCTGCACACCTGCTGGACGACCGGGTCCGCGGTCACCTCCGGGTAGCCGGCGCCGACCAGCCGCACCGGCAGCACGCCCTCGGCGTACGACTCCCAGGTGTGTGGGCCGTCGCAGGTCACCTGGGTCGCCTCGGCCCGGGTGCCGCGCACCCGGACCGGCCCGAAGCACTCCAGTCCGGCCGCGCACCGCGCCCCCTCGGGCAGCGTCGCCGCCACGGCGGGGTCGGTGCAGCCGGGCAGTCTGCCCTCGGTCGCCGGCCCGGCGGCACGGCTCACCGACTCGGACGGGTCCGGCCGCCGCGTACCGTCGGCAACCCATGCTCCGGCGGCGGCCGAACCGGCGAGGGCGAGCACCAGGGCGCCACCGAGGAACCAACGCCGGCGCCAACGGCGGCCGGCCGTCGAGGTGGGGGCGGGCCGGGTGGGGTGGGCGTCCTCGACCGGTGGGCGGGGCGCCGGCTGCCCGGAACGGCCGACGGCGTACGGGCCGGAACCGGTCAAGCCGCCCCGGGTCGGGATTCCCGCGACCGGCGCACCGCTGACCGGCGTCGCGGCGGGCTCGATGGGTAGCGCGGCGAGGAGCCCGAGCAGTTCCACCGCGGTGGGTCGCTCGGCCGGGTCGTTCGCCATCCCGAACCGCAGCACGTCGATCAGCTCGTCGGGGATGCCGGGCAGCCCGGGGATCGGCTGGTTGAACATCTCCAGCACGGTGACCAGGCTCGGGTTGCGCTCGGACTGCCAGCGCGGCGGGCGACCGTGCATGACCGCGTAGAGGGTGGCGCAGAGCGCGTAGACGTCCACCGCCGGCGACGGCGGGCTGTGGTTGAACATCTCGGGCGGCGCGTACGCCGGGGTCAGCACTTCCAGGGTGACCGTGGGGTCACGCACCTCGGCCAGTACGGCCAGCCCGAAGTCGGCCAGCACGGCCGGGTTGAAGTGCGAGTGGAGGATGTTCGCCGGCTTCACGTCGCGGTGCAGCACACCTGCCGCGTGCGAGTGGGCGAGCGCGTCCGTGATCTTGATGCCGAGGTCACGTGCCTCGGCCGCGCCCAGCGGCGAGTTGCGCATCCGCTCCGCGTACGATCCGTCGCAGAGCTCCATGATCAAGTAGGGGTGCTGATCGACGGTGACGCCGACGTCGAAGAGGTCCACCACGTGCGGGTGGGACGACATCCGGCCGGCGGCACGCGCCTCGCGCAGGAACCGGGCCTGGTCCCGTTCGCTGTCCAGCGTGCGGTTCTCCACCTTGACCGCGACCTCGCGGCCCACCGAGATCTGGGTGGCCCGGTAGACGGTGGCGTAACCACCCCGGGCGAATACCCGTAAATCAGTCAGACCAGGCACAATGGGTGCCGGCAGGCCGCCGGACGGGGTGTCGGTCACAGCTCGAAAATACCCAACCGTACTGACGGGTCAGCGGACCGCGTCGGCCGCAGCCGCCTCGCCGGCCGCCCCGGCGTCCTCCCCGCCGCCCGAATCGGCTGCCCCGGCGGGCCCGGCACCACCGGCCCGGCGGGCGTCCCACCACAGGCCGGCGGCGGTCGCCAGTGCGCCGACGCCCTCCCACGCCGCCACCCCGAAGAACCGACCCGGCGCGATGTCGGCCAGCACCGCGATGCTGAAGACAGTGAAGGTGACGAGCCGGAAAACCACCGTGAAGCGGTAGAAGACCCGCCATTCGGTGGCGGTGGCCAGCAGGTAGTAGACGCCCATGTTGAACGAGGCCATCGAGGAGGCCATCAGGAAGGTGCCGGTGTGATCGCCCGGCGCGCGGGTGGTCGGCACCCCGAAGCCGAGCGAGCTCAGCATCGTCTCCGGCCAGAGCAGCCCGACCCCGCCCATGATCAACGCCAGCACGCCGAACACCGCGATCGTCCAGCCGGCAACCGAACGCGGCAGCCTCATGACGGCCCTCCCCAAGCCGGTACGGCAGCCACTGTGGACCACCGTGTGAAACTGACACGCTAGTCGGTGCTCGACCCCCGGTACATCACCGAAACCGGCACAACACCCGGACCGCACCGGCCGGGGCCGTCGAGGTCAGCCGATGGCCAGGCGGGCGCGGAGGGACTCGGCCCCGCGCCGCTCACTGCGCTGTTCCGTGGCGTACGCCAGGCGGACCGCCTCCTCCGCGCTGGCCAGCGCCTCCACGGGACTGCCCGCAGCGGCCAGCGCCTCGGCCAGCACCATCGCTCCGATCACCTGGCTGCGGACGTCCTCGGCCGGAGCCGCCATCGCCCGGCGGGCCCAGTCGAGCGCCTGATCCGGCTGACCGTGGGCGAGCAGCGCCGAGGCGTACCGGGCGAGGGTCTGCCGGCGGGAGAAGAGCATCGACGGAGTGCTTCCGGCCGCGGTCGCGACCGGTGCGAGCAACCCCACCGCGGTCGCCGAATCGCCGGCCGCGAGCCGGGCGGTGGCCAGCAGCACCCGGGGCGCGACCTGGGCCGGCGCCTGGGGGTTGTTCGGCTCGACAGTGGTCAGCACCGCACGGGCGTCCCGCTCCGCCGCCGCGACGTCGCCCATCTCCAGCGCCACGAAACCGCGCAGCGTGCCGGCCATCCCGGTCAACAGCGGGTGAGCCGTGCGTTCGGCGTACCCCAGCGCGTCGGTGAACAGGTCGGCGGCGTGCGCCGGCTCGCCCAGCCCGCGCGCCACCAAGCCCCGCACCACCAGCGCGAACCCGCATCCCCACTCGTCCGAGGCGGCGACGAAGTCCCGGTACGCCTGCCGGGCCTCCCGGTCCGCCTCGGCCAGGTCGCCCATCTCCGCGGTGGCGAACGCCTCGACCGCCCGCAACGTCCCGACCGCCCACGCCTCGCCCACCCGCTCACCGAACGGCAGGAAGACCCGTGCCAGCCGGTCGGCCTCACGCAGCCGCCCGGCCAGCAGCCGCGCGAACGCCGTGGTCCCGCGCAGCCAGGCCCGCCCGTACGGGTCCTTCAACTCGGCGAAGAGTCGTGCGGCGCGGTTCAGGACGGCGTCGGTGCCGGCGAAGTCGCCTCGGGTGGTGGTCACCCAGGCGAGGTTCTGCAACGACCAGGCCTGCCCGCGCCGATCCTTGGCGGCGAGGCTGACCTGGTACGCGGCCGCAAGGCGGCTGCTCGCCTGGCTCAGCCGTCCGGCCACGAAATCGGCCATGCCCAACCGGCGCATCGCGGAGGCGCGCAGCGTCGGCAACCCACCGGCGGTGGCGACCTGCAGGGCCTCCTGCCACGCCTCGACCGCCCGCCCCTGGTCGCCGAGCGTCTGGTGTGCCTGACCGGCCAGCAGGAGAGCGCTGGCCCGGGTCGCCTGCTCCCCCGCGTTGACGGCGATCTTCTCCGCCGAGGCGAGGGCGTCGGCGGCCCGGCCGATCTGGAGCAGGGCGCGAGCGTGGACCACGAGGTCGTTGGCCGGCACACCGTCGCGGGCCAGCTCGGCGGCGCGTTCGGCGTACTCGACGGCCAGGGCCGGCTCCCCTGCGGCGAGGGACCGGCGGGCGGCCTGGCCGAGCGCCGCGACGCCGAGCGGGACCACCGCGCGGGCCGGTGCGTCGGGGCGCAGCTTCACCGCGTCGGCGAGCGCCGCGGCCCGCTCGACGTGGGCGGCGACGAACTCGTCCCGGTCGATGTCGGTGAAGTTGCCGGCCGGCGTCGGGACGTTGTCGTCCCCGACCGCGCACGGTGCCGCCCAGCGGGCCAGCGCGGCGTGCCGCTCGGCCAGCTCCGCCTTGCTGATCCCGGCGTACGCGGCTTCCCGCATCAGCGGGGTGGCGAACGCGAATCCAATACGCGTCCGGTGCAGCATGCGCCGTTGCAGCAGCTCGTCGACCGCTCGTTCGAACTCGACCGCGACCACGGCGGCGGGCCGGCCGTCCAGCCCGGCATGCTGCTCGCGCAGCGCCTCGAGGGCCCCGGCGGGCACCGTGTCACCGACCACCGCGGCGTCACGCAGCACCGACCGGGCCTCCGGCGGCAGCGCGTCGATCCGGGCCGCCAGCACGGCGGCCAGGTCCCGGGAGAGCAGCCGGCTGCCCAGCGAACCGGGCACCAGCCGCCAGGCGACGCTGGAGGTGCCGGCACGTCCGGCGACCGCGGTGAGAGCACCCCGCTCCATCAACAGGGTGACCAGCTCGGCGAGGTAGAACGGGTTGCCCTGGGCGGTGGCGAGCAGTCGGTCGGCATCCGCCTGCGGCAGCCTCCCGCCGTTGAGGTAGGTGGTCAGCAGCCGGGCCGCGTCGGCGCCGCGCAGCGGCGGCAGCGCGTGCACCTCGGCGTCGGCGACCCGGGTCAGCGCGCCTGCCGTCCGGACCAGCTCCGGCCGGCCGAGCAGCAGCACCAGCACCGGGCCGGCGAGCCGGGACAGGGAAAGCCCGAGCGCCCGGATGGTCTCCGCCGTGGCGTCGTGCAGGTCGTCCACGATCACCACCAGCGGCGCCTCGCCGGCGAGCGCGCTGAGCAGGTCGGCCACCGCGTTCGGCACCGCCTCGGCATCGGCGGGCGGCTGAGCCGCCGTCCAGCCGTCCTGATCGGTCGCGTCCGGGGGCAGCTCCGCGTAGCCGAGCAGGGCGAGTAGCTGGTCGACGGCGATCGGCGCTGGCTCACCACCGCGTCCCAGCCGTTGACCGAGCCGGCGCAGCCGCTCCTCGACCGCCGGGCGGGTCACCGCGGTGGACGCCTCGTTGGGCAGCCCGACCGCGGCCCGGACCAGGTCGGCCAGCGGAGCGAGTCGCCGCCGCTCGCCGAACGCCGCGCAGCGCACCGAGAGCACCCGGGCGCCGGTGTGCGCCGCGTACCGGCCCGCGCCCACGTCGTACCCCGCGGCCAGGCGCTCCACCTCGGCGGCGAAGCGGGACTTGCCGATGCCCGCCTCGGCCGTCATCAGCAGCACCCGCGGCTCACCACGGTCGATCACCTCGGCGAGCCGGCCGGCGACCCGCCCGATCTCCGTCTCCCGCCCGACGAACGGCGCCTCGTCGCCGAGGCCCGAGCGGGTGCCGGGAGCGTCCAGGAGGCCGAGCAGCTCGTACGCCTCGACCGGATCACGCTTGCCCTTGAGCCGCAGCGGCCGCAGCGCCCGCCAGGACGCGACGTGCCGGGTGGCGGCGGCGGTCCGGGCACCGGCGTAGACCGCGCCGACGGCGGCGGCGTCGGCGAGCCGCGCGGCGGTGTTCACCGTGTCGCCGATGACCGTGTATTCGATGGCGGCCTGGATGCCCGCGATCACGTCGCCGGTGTTCAGCCCGACCCGCAGGCCGAGCGGCGCGCCGCCGCCGCGTTCGTCGTCGAGCACCCGGCGCACCGCCCGCTGCATGGACAGCGCGGCGCGGACCGCACGCTCGGCGTCGTCCTCGTGCGCGACCGGCGCGCCGAAGACGGCCATGATCCCGTCACCGGTCAGCTTGTCGACGTGGCCGCCGAAGGTCTTCACCGCGCCGGCGAGGGCGGCGAGCACGCGGTCGGTGACGGCCCCGACCCGTTCCGGGTCGAGATCCTCCGACCAGGAGGTGAAGTCGGAGAGGTCGCCGAAGAGCACGGTCACCACCCGGCGTTCGGCGGCCGGCAAGGTGGCGGCAGCCGGCAGCGCGGCGCCGCAGTTGTGGCAGAACCGCGCACCGGGGACGGCAACGGTTCCGCACACAGGGCAGGTCACGGAAGCTCCAACTCCGTGTCCCCGGTCACGAATTCCCGGATCTCGGGACCGAGATACTCCAGCTGCGCGCGCACCGACCATTCGGCCGCCCACCACAGGGACCGGTCGACGTCGGCGTAGACCACGGCGACCACCTCGGCGGCGGTGGTGGCGCCGGCGACGACCGCCGCCCGGACCTGGTCCAGGCGCGCCCGACGGTGGGCCAGGTAGAAGTCGGCCGCCGCACCGCAGTCGGCCAGCGCCGGGCCGTGACCGGGCAGCGCCGGGACGCCCCGGTACGTCGAGAGCAGCTCCAGACTCGCCAGGTAGTCACCGAGGTGCCCGTCCGGGTGGGCCACCACGGTCGTGCCCCGACCCAGGATGGTGTCGCCGGTGAGCACGACCCGCTCGTCGCCGTGCTCGACGAGGAGACAGACCGAGTCACCGGTGTGCCCGGGGGTCGGTACGACCTGCAGGTTCAGCCCGGGAACCTCCGGGGCGGCGTCGGCGCCGAGCGGCCGGCCGTTGCTGGTGTGCGCCGGGTCGACGGCGCGTACCGGCACGTTGCCGAGCAGGTCGCTGAGCCTCGGCGCGCCCTCGGTGTGGTCGGCGTGGCCGTGCGTGATCAACACCAGCGCGATCGGTCCGTGCGCGGCGATCGCGGCCAGGTGCGCCTCGTCCGCCGGGCCCGGGTCGACGACCATCGCGTGCTCCGCACCCGGGGCACGGAGCACCCAGGTGTTGGTGCCGTCGAGGGTCATCGGACCCGGGTTGGGCGCGCGCAGCAGCGTCACCCAGGTCGGCAGCTGGTCGGCGAGCGCCGCTGCCGGCGCGGTCACGTGCCCGGTCATGGCTGCGATCGTACGGCCCCGCCCGCCCCTCCCCGCGATCTTGTGGAGACCCTCTGCGGGTTTGTGCCCGTTCGCGATTTTCGTCCCGGACGGGCCTGCGGTTCGTAAGCGGAGCGGGGCCGTTCAGGTCAGCTGACCTCGACGATGACCTCGACCTCGACCGGAGCGTCGAGGGGCAGCTCGGCCACCCCGACGGCGCTGCGGGCGTGCCGGCCGGCCTCCCCGAAGACGGCGCCGAACAGGTCGGAGGCACCGTTGATCACGGCGGGCTGGCCGGTGAAGCCGGGAGCGGACGCCACGAAGCCCGTCAGCTTGACGATCTTCACGACGCTCTCCAGGCCGACCAGTGAGTCGATCGCGGCCATCGCGTTGAGCGCGCAACGCTGGGCGAGATCCTTCCCCTGCTCGGCGGAGACGCCGGCGCCGACCTTGCCGGTGGCCAGCAGCTTTCCCTCCGCCATGGGCAGCTGGCCGGAGACGTACACGTGCCGGCCGGACTGCACCGCCGGCACATAACTCGCCACGGGCGGAACCACCTCGGGCAGCTCGTGGCCGAGTTCGGCGAGCTTCGCGTGCGGACCGTTGCTCATGCCGCCACCTCGCTCCGCTCGCTCATGCCTTCGGCCGCTTCAGATAGGCGACCAACTGGTCCGGGCTCGGACCGGGCACCACGGCGACGAGTTCCCAGCCGTCCTCACCCCAGTTGTCGAGGATCTGCTTGGTCGCGTGGACCAGCAGGGGGACCGTGGCGTACTCCCACTTTTGCATCGGTGCAGGGCTCCCTCGAAACGCGGATCGTTCGAGGCACAGCCTACGGACCGACGGAGGGCCGGGATGAAGGACGCTGCTCCGGGGCGGCGGGCAGTTCGCCGCAGGGGCCGCTGTGCTCGTACCGCTGGGGGCAGCGGGAGCGGTCGGGCAGCAGGAGGTCGCAGAAGACCCGGTACCTGTTGTTCTGGTCGTCGGCGTTGGAGACGGTCGTCTCGCCCGCGTCCAGTTCGGGCAGGAAGCCGAGGGAGACCGCGATCCGTCCGGCGAGGGCGGTGGCCGAGGCCAGGTCGGGCACCCGGATCGGCAGATGGATCACGTAGCCGGGCTCCTCCTCCTCCCGACCGTGCTCCGCGGCGCGCCGCAGCGTACGCACCACCTCGACCGGTTCCGCGATCGGACGGTACGACCGCTCGTTGATCGGCAGGCTGCCGACCGGCCCCTCGCCGTCGCCGGTCGAGCCGGTTCCGGCCCGGCGCGACCGGTCGATCGCCGGGAACTGGGCTCGAGGGGTGTTGTCCGCGTCGCGCATGCACTTCCTCCGGGCGTCGTACCTGCTCAAGTCCCTGCTCACCCGGTCCGGACAGGATGACCGGACGGGCTCCCCCGCGACGGCACGACCGTAGGTCCGGTGCCGGAGTCCCGCCAACAGGACGCGCACGCCCTCCGCACCGCCAGTCACATATGCGACACATGCCGTGTACGCGACAGACATTGGCCGCGCTCCCACTCCACCGGCCGCCTCGGGCGACACCGACGGGTAGATCGACCGCTACCCTTCCGGTCGGACGGCGCGACACGGCCGCCCACTCGACTTCACGCTCGACGCCGGGTGGCGGCGAGCGCCGCACCCCCGGGGGAAGAGATGAGCCAGCCACCCAACGACGACGCGAGCGGATCCCCGGCCGTACCGCCGGCCCACCCCGGCGCCGAGCAGCCTTTCCCTCCGACCTACCCGGGGCAGCCGATCCCGCCGGCGCCCGCGGCCGGCATCGGTGGTCCGGTCGCCCCCGGGGGCCCGGCCGCCCCGCCGCGGGCCACCTCCGCCGATGTCCAGGCCGGCCAGCCGGGCGGTCAGCCCTGGATCGCGAGCGGCTTCCCGGCGGCGCCGGGCGGCCAGGCCGGGGTTCCCGCCGGCTACCCGGGCGCACAGCCCCCCGCCGGCTACCCGGGCGGCCAGGCCGGGGTTCCCGCCGGCTACCCGGGCGCGCAGCCCCCCGCCGGCTACCCGGCTTCGCCGGGCTTCCCGCCGGTCGACCCGGCGGCGGCCGTCCCGGGCTTCCCGCCACCCGCCGCGCCCAAGAAGAAGCGTGGCGTGCTGATCGCGGTGATCGCGCTGGCGGTGGTCCTGGTGCTCTGCGTCGGAGGTGGTGTCACCGCGTTCCTGACCCTGCGCAACGTGGAGACCGGCGAAGGGGCGAACGAGCCGGCGGCGGCGGTGGACCAGTTCCTCACCGCGGTCTACAAGGAGCGGGACGCGACGAAGGCGGCGGAACTGGTCTGCGCCTCGGCCCGCGACGAGGACAAGATCGCCGCGAAGGTGGCCGAGGTGGAGAAGTACGCCTCGGCGTACCAGAACCCCCGTTTCCGGTGGAGCACCCCGAAGGTGGACAACCAGAACGCCGAGCGGGCCACCGTCTCGGCCAAGGTCACCATGACCACGTCCGACGAGAAGGTCGCCGACCAGGAACTGCGCTTCACCGTGGTGCAGAAGACGGGTTGGTGGGTCTGCGAGGTCGCCTGACCGCCGCGGCTGGATAGGCTCGACGGGTGGGAGCAGCTGAGCAGCCGGCCGGACCGGCCGGTACCGCGTGGCCGGCCCGCCTGCACGTGGTCACCGGCAAGGGCGGCACCGGCAAGACGAGCGTGGCGGCGGCGCTGGCCCTGGCCCTGGCCGCCGGCGGGCGGAGAACGCTCCTGATCGAGGTCGAGGGACGACAGGGCATCGCCCAGTTGTTCGGCATCGACCCACTGCCGTACGAGGAGCGGCACCTCACCGACGCTCCCGACGGGGGCGAGGTGCGGGCACTGGCGGTGGACGCCGAGGAGGCGCTGCTCGAGTACCTCGACATGTTCTACCGGCTCGGCGCGGCCGGGCGGGCGCTGCGCAAGTTCGGTGCGATCGACTTCGCCACCACCATCGCCCCCGGCCTGCGGGACGTGTTGCTGACCGGGAAGGCCAAGGAGGCGACAACCCGCACCGTCGACCAGCGCCGGGTGTACGACGCGGTGGTGCTGGACGCCCCGCCCACCGGGCGGATCGGCCGGTTCCTCAACGTGACCGCGGAGACCGCCCGGCTGGCCAAGGTCGGCCCGATCAAGACGCAGAGCGAGGGTGTCGCCGCGCTGCTGCGCTCACCGATCACGGCGGTGCACGTCGTCACCCTGCTGGAGGAGATGCCGGTCCAGGAGACGGTGGACGCGATCGGCGATCTGACCTCCTTCGGCTTCCCCGTGGGCCGGATCATCGTCAACGGCACCCGTCCGCCGCTGCCGGCCGACCGGGTGGTCAGCGCCGCCGAGCTGCGCCGCGGCCTGCTCGCCGCGGGCCTACCCGCGGACCGGGAGACCGTCGCCGGTCTTCATACCGAGGCACACGATCAGGTCATCCGCCGGGAACTGGAGGATTCCCTCCGGGCCGACCTGGTAGAGCTGGGGCTCCCGATGACCGAGTTGCCGTTGTTGCCCGACGGGGTCGACCGGGCCGGGCTGGCCGCGCTCGCCGACGCCCTGCGACGAGCCGATTGACTCACACCTGTCCTCGGCACGGGCGCGCGGACCCAGCCGGCCCGATACGCTCGATTGGTGCCTTCTGCAGACGCGGCGCCACAGCTGGACGTCGACCAGATCCTCGCTGATCCGGGCGTCCGGATCGTGGTGTGCTGCGGTGCCGGTGGGGTCGGCAAGACGACCACGGCCGCCGCGCTCGCGCTGCGGGCCGCGGAGCAGCACGGACGCCGTACGGTGGTGCTCACCATCGACCCGGCCCGCCGGTTGGCCCAGTCCCTCGGCCTCACCGAACTGGACAACACGCCCCGCCAGGTGAAGGGCATCGACGTCGAGAGCAGCGGCGGCGAGCTGCACGCGATGATGCTCGACATGAAGCGGACCTTCGACGACGTGGTGCTGCAGCACACCGACCCGACGAAGGCCGCCGAGATCTTCGCCAACCCCTTCTACCAGGCCATGAGCTCGACCTTCGCCGGCACCCAGGAGTACATGGCGATGGAGAAGCTGGGGCAGCTGCACGCCCGGGGCGAGTGGGATCTGATCGTGGTCGACACCCCGCCGTCCCGCTCGGCGCTGGACTTCCTGGACGCGCCCGCCCGGCTCTCCCGTTTCCTCGACGGCCGGATGCTGCGCCTGCTGCTCGCTCCCGCGCGCAGCGGCGGCCGGAGCGTGTTCAGCCTGGTCACCGCGTCGTTCGGGATGTTCTCCAAGGTCGTGCAGAAGGTGCTGGGCGCTCAGTTGCTGACCGACCTCTCCGGCTTCGTGGCGGCGCTCGACTCGATGTTCGGCGGCTTCCGGCAGCGCGCCGAGCAGACGTACCGCATCCTCCAGGCCCGCGAGACGGCGTTCCTGCTGGTCGCGGCACCGGAGCCGGACGCGGTCCGGGAGGCCGCCTACTTCGCCAGCCGGCTGCACGAGGAGCGGATGCCGCTGACCGGCCTGGTGCTCAACCGGGTGCATCGGCCCGCGGTGCCGACGCTGGACGCGGCCAGCAGCCGGGCCGCGGCGGACCGGCTGGCCGAGCTGGGTGGGCACGAGGGCACCGCCGACTTGCTGCGGGCGCACGCCGCGCTCGCCCGTCAGGCGGTACGCGAGCAGCAGGTGGCCGCTCGGTTCACCGAGGCGTTCCCGCTGGTGCCGACGGTGTCGGTGACAGCACAGCCCGCCGACGTTCACGACGTCGACGGGCTGCGAACGATCGGCGCGGCGATCAGCCGGTCGTGACGAGGTCCTTGCCGGCCTTCTCCTTCGCGTTCTTCTTCATCGCCGCCTCGAACATCTTGCGCCAGCTCGTCACCTGCGGGTGACGGCGCAACAGCGCCCGCCGTTCGCGTTCGGTCATGCCACCCCACACACCGAACTCGATCCGGTTGTCGAGCGCGTCGGCCAGGCACTCGTACCGAACTGGGCAGCTCCGGCAGATCCGCTTCGCCACGTTCTGTTCGGCGCCCTGTACGAACAGCGCGTCTGGGTCCCCGTTCTGACACGCCGCCAGCGACGGCCAGTCAGCAATCATGCCCATGCGTACACGTCCCCCCTTGCAGTACCTACCGACCTCGTTGCGCGTCAGCCGGCAATCCCCCCGATCGCCCGCCCGGCCTTCCCCTAGGCGGCACGGACGACATGTGGCGCTGTCGCCGTCCACCATCATGCTCTGTAGTCACCCGATTACGCAACGTTGTCGGCCAAATCCATCATTCCGGACACTCCCGGCTTCCCGGGCCATCGACCGCCGCTTACCCCGCCCCAGTACGCGAAAACGCTGCGAAGACCCGTCTCGGGAAGGAAAACTCGCGGCAGGTCCCACGCAACCACGCACCAGGGGTCGTGCGTTTAGCACAACGAGGGCAGCGCGCGCAGGAAATGGGGAAAGAACGCCCCAGCGCCCCTCGTTCCCTACTCGCGTACCCTGTCGAGGTGACCTGGATGCGGAAACGTGACCACAATGTGCTGACCAACACCGCATCGCTACTCATATGTGGCCTACTGGCCGGCGTGGTGGTCGCAGCGGCGGCCTTCCCCGCGGTGGCGATGTCCGGACTGGCCGCGAAGGCCGGCGCGGAGACCTTCGGCGCTCTGCCCACAGAGCTGACCGTGGCCCGCGCACCGCAGATCACTTACCTGCTCGCCAAGGACGGCAAGACGCCGCTGGCCACCATGTACGACGAGAACCGTAAGGACGTCAAGCTCTCCGAAGTCTCGCCCTACATGCAGAAGGCCATCGTCGCGGCCGAGGATCACGACTTCTACAAGCACAACGGCGTCGACATCAACGGCGTCGCCCGCGCCTTCGTGAACAACCAGTCCGGCACCAACTCGCAGCAGGGTGCGTCCACCCTGACCATGCAGTACGTCCGGCTGGCCATCGCGTACTCGGCCACCCACCCGGCCGACGTGGTCGCGGCAACCGAGGACACCAGCGCCCGCAAGCTGCGCGAGATGCGCTACGCGCTCCAGATCGACAAGGAGCTCTCCAAGGACGAGATCCTGGAGCGCTACCTGAACATCGCGTCGTTCGGTAACGGCGCCTACGGGATCTACGCCGCGAGCCAGGTCTACTTCGGCAAGAGCCCCAAGAACCTCACCATCCCGGAGGCGGCCATGCTCGCCGGGATGGTCAAGGCCCCCAGCACCAACGATCCGACCACCAAGAGCGGTTACCCGCTCGCCCTTCAGCGACGCGACTACGTCATCCAGAACATGGTCGACATCGGCGCGATCACCAAGGAGGAGGCGGAGACCGCCAAGGACACCAAGCTGGTGGTCAAGGGCAAGCGGGCACCGAACGGTTGCGTGGCCACCAACAAGAAGGAGTGGGGCTTCTTCTGCGACTACTTCTACCGCTGGTGGTTGCAGCAGGAGACCTTCGGCTCCACCTCGTACGACCGGGAGCGGCGCCTCAAGAGCGGCGGCTACACCATCACCACCACCCTCGACGTCCAGGCGCAGACGGGGGCGGACAAGGCCGTACGCAAGGCGAAGAGCGTCAACAGCAAGGAAGCCGCGATGGTGGCCGTGGTCGAGCCGGGCAGCGGTCGGGTACGCGCGCTCGCGGTGAACCGGAACTACAAGCTCGACGACCCGAAGAACCCGCAGAACAAGCAGCACAGCGACCCGAAGCAGCGCGCGAAGGGCAAGCGCGGCAACTACCCGAACACGGTGAACCCGCTGCTCACCGGCGGTGACGGCATCACCGGTTACCAGGCCGGCTCCACCTTCAAGATCTTCACCATCGTGGCGGCGCTGGAGAAGGGCATTCCGCTCAGCTACACCTACAACGCACCGAAGCAGTTCAAGTCCGAATACATCATCGATTCCAGCAGCCCGGCTGCCTGCCCGGGCACGCACTTCTACTGCCCGACCAACTCCAACATGCAGCCGGGCGGCGTGCAGACCATGTGGAGCGCGTTCAGCGCCTCGACCAACACGTTCTTCGTGCCGCTCGAGCAGAAGGTCGGCGCCGAAAACGTGGTCGACGCGGCCAAGCGGATGGGCATCCAGTTCCGAGCCTCCAACGACGCCAAGTTCGCCGGTACCAAGGACGCCGCCCACCAGTGGGGCGCGTTCACCCTCGGGGTCTCGCAGACCACCCCGCTGGAACTCGCCAACGCGTACGCCACCCTGGCCGCGGACGGCAAGTACTGCGAGCCGATCCCGGTGCAGGAGATCCGCGACCCGGACGGCAAGAAGCTGGACATCGCCAACCCGCGTTGCGAGAAGCGGATCAGCACCGAGGTCGCCCGGGCCGCCGTGGACGCCGCCCGCTGCCCGGTCGGTGATAACTCCCCGACCACCAAGTGCGGCGGCACCCGTACGGCGTCGAACGTGCGCGGCTTCGTCGGCAAGCCGGTGGCCGGCAAGTCCGGCACCACCGACTCGGAGAAGACCGCCGCCCTGGTCGCCATGACCAAGCAGTACGCGGTGGCCGGCATCATGGCCGACCCGGACTGGCCGCAGACCAACAAGAAGATGGGGCACAACGTGCCCGACGGCATCAACCCGCCGGTCTACGAGACGCTGCGCGCCGCCATGCAGGGCAAGAAGGGCATCGAGTTCGAGCCGCCCGGTCAGAAGATCTCCAACGGTGACCAGCGCTCAATTCCCAACGTGAAGTGCCAGTCCGTCGACACCGCGAAGTCCCGGATCAACGGCGCCGGCTTCGAGGCCGTCGTCTCCGACGCGAAGGTCGCCTCCAGCTGCCCGCCCGGCACGGTCGCCGGCACCAGCCCCGACGTTCGGACGATCAAGGGCGGCGTGGTGACCATCCAGATCAGCAGCGGCGGTGGCGGCGGTGGACCCGGCAACGGCCCCGGCAACCCGCCGGGCAACCAGCCTGACCGCCCGGGCAACGACCGTCCGGGCGGCCGTCCCGGCGGCTGAGCCCCGCCGGTCCGGACACCCGACCTGAACGAAGACGGGCGGGCACCCTTCGTGGGTGCCCGCCCGTCCGCATGTAACGCACCCCGCGGCGCGCACCCGAGAGCGCGACAGCGCAGAGGGCTCTTTCAGCGAAAGCGTGGCCGTCGACGGCGCCCAGGCACTCCTTCCGCGAAAGAGTGGCCAACGGCCGGTGTCAGAGGCCGAGCTGGCGGCGTACCTCCGCGGCCACCCGGCCGCCCTCGGCCCGGCCCGCCACCGCGGCCTGGGCCGACTTCATGGCCGGGCCCATCTGCGCCTTGCCGGTGAAACCGCCCGCCGCCAGCGCCTGCGAAACCAGCTCGGCCAGCTCGGCGTCGGAGAGCTGCTTCGGCAGGTAACGCTCCAGCACCTCCCCCTCGGCGGTCTCCTTGGCGGCCTGCTCGGCGCGGCCGGCGTCCGCGAACGCGGCCGCCGACTCGCGGCGCTTCTTCGCCTCCTTGATCAGCACCGCGAGCACCTCGTCATCGGAGAGCTCGCGCTTCACCTTCCCGGCGACCTCCGCGGTGCCCACGGCGGCCAGCGCCAGCCGCAGGGTGGACGTGGTCAGCTCGTCACGCGCCTTGAGGGCGTTACGCATGTCAGCGGTCAGGCGGTCCTTCAGCGTGCTCATGGACGGTCAAACTACCCTGATCGGCATGCGAAAGCGCACAGTATTCCGGCTCGCGGCCACCACCGCCGCGGTGGGCGCGGCCACCCTGGCGTACGCGTCGCTCATCGAGCGCAACCTGTACACCCTGCGCCGGTACGACGTACCGGTGCTGCCGACCGACGCGGAACCGCTGCGCGTCCTGCACATCTCGGACCTGCACATGACGCCCGATCAGGCGCGCAAGCAGCGCTGGGTGGCGTCGTTGGCGGCCCTCGACCCCGATCTGGTCGTGGTGACCGGCGACAACATGGCGCATCCGGAGGCCGTACCGGGGGTGCTGCGCGCCCTGCAACCGCTGCTCGACTACCCCGGCGTCTTCGTGTTCGGCTCCAACGACTACACCGGCCCGGTCTGGAAGAACCCGTTCACCTACTTCCTTCCCGACCGGGAGTACGTCGAGGGCGTCGAGCTGCCGTACGAGGAGCTGCGCGAGGTGTTCACCGGCGCCGGCTGGATCGACCTCAACAACGCCCGGGCGACGTTGAAGGCCGGCGGGCGGCTCATCGACCTGGTCGGCGTGGACGACCCGCACGTCGAGCGGGACGACTACGCTGCCGTGGCCGGGCCGGTCGCCGCGTCCGCCAACCTGTCGATCGCGCTCACCCACTCTCCGGAGCCACGCGTGCTCGACCAGATGGCCGCGGACGGCTTCGGCCTGATGCTCGCCGGTCACACCCACGGCGGACAGGTCTGCATACCGGGCGTCGGGGCGCTCGTCACCAACTGCGGGCTGCCCAGGTCGATGGCACAGGGGCTGCACCGCTGGCCGGGCTCCGACTCCTGGCTGCACGTCTCCGCCGGTCTCGGCACCCACCCGACCGCACCGGTCCGGTTCGCCTGCCCACCGGAAGCGAGCATCCTCACACTCATCCCCCGCTGATCATTCACTCGCCCGCAGGCGGGCCGGCCTGGCTCGCACACGGGCGTACCCGGGCGCTGCGTCCGTGGCACCGCGGCCGGCTCGGGATCCGCCCGATTCCCCGGAATTCTCGGCGCGTGGTGGATCTCGGGCACCGACTTCAAGCGACTTGTCCGGATCTTGGCCCGACCCTGGCGGCGGTTGATCCAACTACCGGGCCGGACGGTCCGCGAAGGCGGCTCGACCCAGGGGGTACCGAGTTGGAGCGCCAGGGCGGGTGGGCTACTATTTGTCGGCACGCCTCGGGGTGTGGCGCAGCTTGGTAGCGCGCTTCGTTCGGGACGAAGAGGTCGTCGGTTCGAATCCGGCCACCCCGACCAGAGGTAACAGCAGGTCAAGGCCCCTCCACGGAGGGGCCTTGATTCGTTTCCAGAGGTCGCCGCTCCTCCTGAGGCAGCGAGAACGCAGCGGACGAGGCGAGCACCGTACGGTCCCGGTCCCGCGTCGAGTCGAGTGCGCGTAGCTCTCCAGGCGGCCGCGCTGGCACACCTCGCCCTGAACGCCATGACGCTCGGCCGTGTACCGCTCCTGGACGGATTGCCTCGCGCACACAGTCGACAAGGGACCATGGCGCCCGGGTTGTTCTTGCCGGTTCGGGCACGTGTTGAACCCCTGGCCGGCGCTGCGAGATCGTCGTTGGATTCCTGTCGGCGAGTCACGAACCACGGCGCCGCGAGATCCCGGGCTGCTCCGCTCGCCGTCCGGATGGCAAGCTCGTGTCTCGTGATCGACGATCTTGTTAAGGGCCATCTGCACGGCCAGCTCACATCGATACGTCAGGCGCTGATCTGGAAGCCCGGTGGGGACGTCGTGAGAATTCCGGATCTGGTGGAGGTTCGCCGGTGAGGGCCGCCATCGTCGCGGCCGGGGTCGCGTTCATCGTCTCCCTGCTCGGCACGCCACTGGCGATTCGCGTCTTCACCGCGCTCAAGGCCGGACAGCCGATCCGTTCCCTCGGCCTCGCCTCGAACGAGGGCAAAAGGGGCACGCCTGCGATGGGTGGCGTGGTGTTCATCGTGGCGACCGTCGTCGCCTACGTCGCCGGGCATCTAGCGCTGACCACGCTGCCCGAGGGGCAGATCGCGCAGGTGAAGCCGACCATGACGGGCATCGTCCTGCTCGGCCTCTTCGTCTTCTGCGGCGCGGTCGGCTTCGTCGACGACTTCCTCAAGGTCCGCCGGCGCAACTCCGACGGCCTGTCCGCCAAGGGCAAACTGCTCGGCCAGGCGATCATCGGCACCGGATTCGGCATCGCCGCGCTCTACGTGGCGAGCGCCAACGGCCAGACCGTGGCCAGCGAGCACATCTCATTCATCCGGGACATCAGCTGGCTGGACGTCGGCAAGGTCGGCTCGGTGATCGTGTTCGTATTCGTGATCACGGCGATGTCGAACGGCGTGAACCTCACCGACGGCCTCGACGGCCTGGCCACCGGAGCGTCGACCCTGGTGCTCGGCGCGTACGCGCTGATCGGGTACTGGCAGTACCGGCACTGGTGCGCCGACGAGACGTACGCCCGCGCGAACGACTACTGCTACCAGGTCCGCGATCCTCTGGAGATCGCCATGATCGCGGCCGCGGCCGCTGGCGCCTGCGTGGGCTTCCTGTGGTGGAACACGTCCCCGGCGCGGATCTTCATGGGTGACGTGGGCGCGCTCGGGCTCGGCGCGCTGATCGGCGGGCTCGCGGTGGCAACCCGCACCACGCTGCTGTCGATCCTGATCGGCGGTCTGTTCTTCATCATCACGGTCACCTGGGTGATCCAGATCGTCTCGTACCGGACCACCGGAAGACGTGTCTTCCGGATGGTGCCGTTGCACCACCACTTCGAGCTGGCCGGATGGAGTGAGGTCAATATCGTGGTCCGGTTCTGGATCGTGGCCGGCGTCTGCGTGGCGGCCGGCCTGGGACTGTTCTACTCGGACTTCTTGGCGGTCGTCGGATAGCGGCCCCGCGACAAGGCTGTGTCGTGCCGCCGACGGTGATCCGCCGGGCAGCTTGGTTCCCCACCGTCATCGGTGGCAGTTCGCTTCCGCCACCCGGATCGAGGGACCCGCTGCTACAGCTCGACCCAGTAACGTCGCACCGTGCCGAGTTCGGTGCCCCGGATGTCCTCCAGGACGCCGCCCTGGCGCTCGATCGTCCGCGCCGAGGCGGTGTTGTTCACCTCGCAGGTGATCAACACCCGGTTCATGCCGAGCGTGCGCGCCTCGTCGAGCATCCGGCCCAGCGCCCACGTGGCCAGTCCGCGGCGGCGCGCGGACGGCCGGATGCCGTAGCCGATGTGCCCGCCGATCCGCAGCAGGAAGTCGTCGAGCTCGTGCCGCAGGGCGATTCCGCCGAGCACCTGGTCACCCTCGACGATCCATCGGTACGTACAGTGCACCCGCCCGGCATCCAGAGGCTTCGTCGGATCCGACTCCTCCGTGAGCCGGGCCACCCAGGCGGTGAACCCGTCGGGCGAGTCCACCTCGTCGGACGGCCGCAGGCCGAAACCGTCCTCATGAACGCCGAGGCCCCAGTCGTCACGCGCTGCCAGCCAGGCGGTGTGGCGGCGAACGGTGGGGGCGATCAGCTCGGGCACCCGGCGACGATACCGGCCGACGCGGATCACGCGGCGGCGACTAGCATCCCGAGCTGTGCTGCGCAGTTGGGGTCCGCCGGGGTTGCTGCTGGCGAGCGGACTGTTCGCCGCGTCCGGCCAGCGCTCGCTGTGGGCCGGTGCCGTCTGGCTGGCGGTCCTCGCCGCGCTGGCGTTCGTGCTGTCGCCGCTGGCCTTCCCCCGTTCCGTGACGGCGCAACAGGCACAGCAGCACAGCGCGGCGGACGGTCGGCCGGTCGTCTACTGGCGGCCCGGTTGTCAGTACTGCCTCCGGCTGCGCCTCCGGCTCGGCCGTGCCGCCCGCCGGGCGCACTGGGTCAACATCTGGAGCGACCCGGCCGGGGCGGCGGCCGTCAGGGCGGTCGCCGGTGGGAACGAAACGGTGCCGACGGTGGTGCTGGCCGACGGTGAGCCGGCCGTCAATCCGAGCCCGGACTGGTTCCGAAGCCGGCTGGGACCGTAGCCCTCCGCCGCCCACCGTCGGCCGGCGACCTGCGGCGGGCAGCCGGGGACGCGGCGACACGGCCGGGGGCGGCGGCCGACGCGGGGCTCCGACCCGGCTGACGCGGCCGATCAGCTCGCCGGCTCGGCGGTGAGGGACGCCGCCAGCTCGCCGTACCTCCGCTCCACCGCACACTGCACCGCCAGTGCCACCACCAGCAACGCCAGGGCGGAGAGCGCGGGCAGCAGCCGGGCCGGGGCCATGAGAAGCAGCAGTACGACGGCGCCGACGACCGGCGGCAGCGCGGTACGGCCGACGGCGAGCCGCAGGCAGAGCCCACGACCGACGAGGTAGAGCGCGGCACCACCGTAGAGAGCCACGACGCCCGGCAGGCCCAGTCGATCGGCGGCGCCCTGGTGGATGAGCATGGCCAGCACCTGCTCGATGCCGAGCGCGATGTACATGATTCCGGCGATCATCGGCAGGTGGGCGAAGGTGAAGGCGTCGGTGGCGATGGTGCCCAACCGCGGCCGGGGCGCGGTCGCCATGATGCGCTCGATGACCGACGCGAACCGGTCGAAGTACAACCGCCACAGGCATACGCTGACCACGAAGCCGAGCAGCGCCGCCAGCAGCACCCACCAGGTGGCCAGCTCCGCACCGGCACCGAGACCGATCGAGATCAGTGACTCGCCGATCGCAATGATGATCACCAGGCGGTGACGCTCGGCGAAGTGGCTGACGCTGCGTAGTTCCCACGGGCTGTAGCCGGAGGCGATCCGCTCGCCACCGACGTCGACCAGGAACACCACCGCCCAGAGCACCGTCTGCGCCATGCCGCCGACCAGCGCGCCGGCCACCAGCGGGAGCGACGCCAGCGCCAGCGGAACCAGGCTGAGCCGGAGCGTGCGGGTGAGCTGAGGGCTGCGGGACACGTACAGGTAGAGCGTCATGTGCAGGACCCGTACGACCAGGTAGGCGGCGGCGATCAGGAGCGGGGCCGGCAGCGGGTTCTCCTCCTCCTGCCAGGCGTCCGGAATGGCCAGCGCCGCCACGAAGAGTGCCGCCATGGCGGTCATGGTGCCGGTGCGGATGAGACCGACGTCGGCGCGCGCCTCGTTACCCAGCCAGGCGTACGCGGACCAGGAGAACCACAGCAGCAGGATGAGGATCAGCCCACGGAGCATGGTGATGGCGGCGGGGGTCTGCGCCATGAACTCGACGGTCCGGGTGAGCGCGAAGACGAAGACGAGATCGAAGAAGATCTCGAAGTTGGTCGTCCGGTGCGTCTCCTCGGTCGTCTCGTAGCGGTACCGGGGGATGCGCACCCCGTCATCTTCGTGGCCACGACCAGCCGACGAGGCCGGTTCGCTGAACGAGCCGACGAGGCCCGTTCGGCAGCGACGGCGCTCAGTCGTGCCGTTCGGCGCGCTCGATCTCGGCGAACGCCGCGACGAGGTAGGCGTCGAGCGGCCGGCCGGTGTGGGCCGACAGGTCGGCGACGAGCAGCGGGGCGTGCCGGGCGATCGCCGGTGGGTCCGGCGGCGAATCGTCGCCGTCCGGGTCGTACACGCCGAGCGCACCGGCGAGCAGGACCAGCAGCACGTGCGGATCGACGTCCGAGCGCCACTGTGCCGCGCCGCGGGCGCAGCGTTCCAGCACCTGTCGGACGTCGTCGCCGTCCACGCCGTCCGGGTGGCTCTCCTCGAGCAGCAGCCGGACCACCGCGCCGAGTACCAGCCCCGACCGATCGGCCGTCGCCAGGCGCGCCACCGACTCGTCGTACGCCCGCGTGTCACGCTGCCGTGCGGCGCTGACCGCCTCGACGGCGCTCTCCGCGATCTCGCGGGCGGAGGCGGGCAGATGACGCCAGGTGGTGGTCACCCGGTCAGCATCGCAGAGGGGTCGGACACCGGCCGGGGTGGGATCGATCACGAACCGGCGTTCCGCCGGGCGGGACGAAGATTAATCGAGTCGCACACTGTCACAGCCGACGCAGAGAATGCGGACATGCTGCGCCGCGCCCTACCCCGCCGTCCCGAAGCCCGACGCATCCTCGTCGGCACTCTGCTCTCGGCGATCGGGCGCGGTCTCACCCTGCCGTTCCTCTTCATATACCTGACCGACGTGCGGGGGCTCACCGACGCCCGCGCCGGCCTGGTGATCGGTTGGTACGGCGCGGTCACGCTGGTGCTGTCGCCACTCGGCGGCACCCTGATCGACCGGTTCGGTGCTCGGCGGGTGGTGCTCCCCTGCCTGCTGATCGAGGCCGCAGGCACCGGCTCGCTCGCCCTGGTCCACTCGTCCGCGTCCGCGTTCCTGGTGGTCACGGTGATCGCGATCGGCAGTTCGGCCATCTGGTCCGGGCAGAACACGATCCTCGCCTCGCTGACCGACGACGGCGAGCGGCAGCGCGTCTTCGGGCTGAACTTCGCCCTGCTCAACCTCGGCATCGGCATCGGCGGCATGACCTCGGGCGCGATCGTCGACACGGGCCGTCCGGTGACCTTCCAGACGATCTACCTGCTGGACGCGGTGAGCTACCTGATGCCGGCCCTTATCCTGCTCACCCTGCCCGGCGTCGGCCGCCGGATCAGCGCGGCCGTGGCGGGTGACCGGCCGTCCGGGGGCGGCTACCTCACGGTGCTGCGCGACCGTCCGTTCCGCCGACTGGTCATCTTCGGTCTGATCCTCACCACCTGCGGCTACGCGCAGATCGAGGTGGGCTTCACCGCGTACGCCGTCCGGGTCGTCGAGGTGAGCCCCCGGGTGGTGGCCTGGGCCCTCGCCGCGAACACCGTGATGATCGTGCTCGCGCAGCTGGTGGTGATCCGGCGGCTGGAGGGGCGGAGCCGGACCGGAGCGCTCGCGGCGGTGGGTGCGGTGTTCGCCGCCGCCTGGCTCGTCCTGGGTGCCGCCGGTGTGGTCGGTACGGGCAACGCGCTCGTCGCCGCGCTCGGCGTGGTGGCCTGCTCCGCGATCTTCGGCTTCGGCGAGACGATGCTCTCACCGGTCATGCCGGCGCTGACCAACGCGCTCGCCACCGACGAGCTTCGCGGCCGCTACAACGCGATGAGTTCGATGATCTTCGGTATCAGCGGGGTCATCGGCCCGGTGACCGCCGGCCCGTTGATCGGCGCGGCCGACGGCAAGGTGTGGGTCGTGGCCGTCGTCGTCGGTTGTCTGCTCGCCTCCGTGGTGGCGCTCTCCCTGCGCCGCCTGCTCGCCCCCGCCGAGGACGGCCGCACCCGCGACGTCGAGGTCGTCCCCGAACCCGCCCCCGCCTCGGCCTGACCCCGTGCGGGGCGCGCGCCCCGCCCGCACAACGCCCTCGCACACCCCACGCGCGCACGCCGCCCCACCGCGCCGGCACACCGCACGCGCCCTACCGTGGGCACCGCGCTGCGTCTTCCAGCCGGGAGTGAAGATCACGCTGGAACTAGGAAGTAGTGGCATCCCGGGCCGCAGGATGCCACTACTTCACGGAACGAGCGCGATCTTCACGGCTGGGAGGGCGCCGACGGCGCAGGACGGATCGGTCCGCGTGTGCGACCGGGGCCGACCGTGATTCAGAAACCGCAGGTCTGCCCGGCGGAGTGGCTGACCTGGACGGTGTGCGTCACGCAGTTGCCGTCGGCCACCAGGTGCAGCAGGAACCCGGTGGGCTCGGTGACCCAACCGATCGGTTCGTCCGAGGTCATGGTGAGCGACGCCTGCCGCCAGGTGCTGGGCGCGGTGGTGAGCACGGTACCGGCGAACGCCGCGGTGACCGGGCGGTGCAGGTGGCCGGCGCCGATCCGGACCACGTGCCGGTGCCGCCCGACCACCTCGGCGAGCGCGTCGGCGTCCGCCAGCCCGATCGCGTCGGCGGCCGGTAGCCCCACGAGCACCGGCGGATGGTGCAGGAAGACCAGTGCCGGCACGTCCGGCCGCCCGGCCAGCACGCCGTCGAGCCAGCCCAGCTGCTCCTCGCCGAGCTGCCCGCCGTCCGCGCCCGGCACGAGGGAGTCCAGGACGATGACGGTGGCCGCAGGGTGGTCGACGTGGTAGTACGCGGAGAAGCCGCCGCCGAGCCACGGCGTACCGCCGAACTGGTCGAGCAGCGACTCGCGGTCGTCGTGGTTGCCCGGTGCCAGGTGCACCGGCAGCGGGAATCGGCCGATCACCTCCCGGAGCGTGAGGTACTCGTCGGGTCGCCCGCGGTCGACGAGGTCACCGGTGATCACCACGCAGTCGGGACGGGGCCGCAGCGCGAGCACCCGGCCGAGCGCCTGGTGCAGCCCGGTGGCCGGGTCGGCGGCGAGCGGACCGGTGGTCAGGTGCGGATCACTGAGCTGGGCGATCAGCATGCGCGCCTCCTCGCGGACGAGGTCTTCACGCTACCGCCGTGGCCGCCCGCCGGTGGGGCGACGGAGAGCCACGGTCGTCGCCGGTCCCGGCGGCTGCGGCCCAGCGGGACGGCTCGCGTCGTACACCTCGGTGGCGCTGGACGAACTCCGGGCGACGAGCGCGTCGCCGGGCCGACCGGTCGCTGTCGCCCCACCGGCGCCGCGCCATCCACCGGCGCTGTCCACAGCCTGTGGATAGCACATGTGTACGAAGGGCGTGCGCGATCTTGATCGCGACGGCACCGGTCGCGTCATGAGTACGCTTGGTCGCAGGTTCGGCACCGGCCGACCCCACCCCTACCTGGAACGACGAGCGAGTGGATCACCAGCGGATCATCCGTGACGTCACGGCCGACCTTCCCGCGGCCACAACCGCCCTCGACGCCTGCCAACGTTTCGTCACCGCGCTCGCCGGGCACACCCCGGCGGCCATCTCGTTGCTGCTCCAGGTCCAGGGCCGGTTGCGCTGTGTCGCGGCCACCGGCGCCTGGCAGATCTTCTCGACCGTGCCGCCGAAGACCGGCATCGTCGGCCGGGTGTACGCCACCGGCGAGACCGCCGTCGTGCCCGACGTCGCCGCCGACCCGGACCACCTGCCGATCCGACCGGACGTGACCGCCGAGATCTGCGTACCGGTCGTCGACCCGGCCGGGCGAGCCGTCGGCGCGCTGGATCTCCAGTGGAGCGCACCGGTCGACCTGGCACCGTGGCGAGTCACCGCCGAGCGGCTGGCCGCCCGCCTCGGCGCCCGGATCCTGGCGCTCGGCGGACCGCCGCCCGAGAGCCGAAGCGAGAAGCTGCTCCGGCACGCGGCTGCGCTCTCCGCCGCGACGACGGACTGCGATCTGATCACCTCGGCGATCTGCGCCGCCCGTGACGTCTCCGCGCTCTCCGCCGCGGTGCTGCTGCTGGACGGTCCCGAGACGTCCCGCCTCTGCCGACCACCGCGCACCCCGGGTGAGTTGGAGGACCGGATCCGCGCCGAACTGACCGAGGCCGGACCGGTGGCGCTGGACCGCATCGTCGAGCTGGTCCACCGGTACGGCGCCGGCTACACGCTCGGCGAGGCCGGGCAGCCGCCGACGGAGGAGTACGTTCCGCTCTCCCACGCGGGCGTACGCACGCTGGTGGCGGTCCCGCTCGGCCCACCCGACGGCGGGGGCGTGCTGCTCGTCGCCGACGAGCGCCTGCTCCGCCCGGACCCCACCACGGTCAGCCTGATGGAACTGCTCGCCGGTCAGGCCTGGAACAGCCTGGACCGGCTCCGCACCCTCAACAGGCTGCGCGAGCAGGCCAGTTCCGATCCACTCACCGGGCTGCGGCACACCGGCCCGTTCGGCAAGCGGATCGCGACGGCCACCCCGGGGCGTACGGCGCTGCTGGCGATCGACGTGGACGGCTTCAAGACGGTCAACGACACGTACGGGCACCAGGCCGGCGACCGGCTGCTGATCGGCCTGGCCCGGGCGCTGGAGAGCGCGCTGCGGCACGGCGACGAGTTGTACCGCATCGGTGGCGACGAGTTCGTCGCGGTGATCGAGGTGAACCGTCCGGAGGAGGCGGTCCGGATCGCCGAGCGGCTGACCGAGGCGGCCCGGCGTACCGGCCGCACGATCAGCGTCGGGGTGGCGCTGCCGCGCCCGGGCGAATCCGCCGAGGTCACCCTCCGCCGCGCCGACCAGGCTCTCTACACGGTCAAGCGGCAGGGCCGCGACGGCGTACGGCTGGCCCCGGCCTGACCCGCCCCGGAACCGCGCAGCCGCCGTTCGCCTCCTCCGGCGGCTTCCCGGTCCCGGCCCGGCGACGGGTCTGCGCGCGGCAGCCGGTCGAGCGGCACGGTCAGGAACGGGACAGCTCGCCGGCCAGGAGTTCGGCGATCTGGGCGGTGTTCAGCGCCGCGCCCTTGCGGAGGTTGTCGCCGGTGATGAAGAGGTCCAGGGCGCGCGGGTCGTCCAACGCCCGGCGAATCCGGCCGACCCAGGACGGGTCGGTGCCGACCGCGTCGATCGGCATCGGGAACTCACCGGCGGCCGGATCGTCGACCAGGATCACACCGGGGGCGTTCCGCAGCACCTCGCGGGCTCCCTCGGCGTCCACCTCGGTGGCGAAGACCGCGTGCACGGCGACCGAGTGGCCGGTCACCACGGGCACCCGTACGCAGGTGGCGGAGACCTTCAGGTCGGGCAGGCCGAGGATCTTGCGCGACTCGTTGCGAACCTTCATCTCCTCGGACGACCAGCCGCCGTCGGCGGGCGAGCCGGCCCACGGCACCACGTTCAACGCGAGCGGGGCCGGGAACGGGCCCAGCTCGTCACCGACCGCCTGCCGGACGTCGCCCGGCCGCGAACCGAGCACCCGGTCACCGGCGATCTTGCCGAGCTGGGCGTGCAGGGTGTCCACGCCGGCCTGACCGGCGCCGGAGACTGCCTGGTACGAGGAGAGCACCAGCTCACGCAGGCCGTACTCGCGGTGCAGCGGGGCGACCGCGACGATCATCGCGAGCGTCGTGCAGTTGGCGTTGGCGATGATGCCCTTCGGCCGGTTGCGTACCTGCTCGGGGTTGATCTCGGGGACCACCAGCGGCACGTCGCGGTCCATCCGGAAGGCCCCGGAGTTGTCCACCACGACCGCGCCACGGTCGACCGCGACCGGCGCCCACTGCGCCGACACCTCGTCCGGTACGTCGAACATCGCGACGTCGACGCCGTCGAACGCCTCCGGCGTGACGGCCTGGACGGTCAGCTCGTCGCCCCGGCAGCGGACCTGCCGCCCGACGGACCGCTCGGAGGCGAGCAGCCGGATCTCGCCCCAGACGTTGCGACGGCCGGTGAGCAGCTCGCACATGACGGTGCCGACGGCACCGGTCGCCCCGACGACGGCGAGGGTGGGCAGGTCGCCCATCGGCCCTACCGCCCGGTGCCCGCGTAGACCACGGCCTCGGTGTCGCCGCCGAGGTCGAAGGCGTCGTGGATGGCGCGGACCGCCGCGTCGAGGTCGGTGTCCCGGCAGACCACGGAGACCCGGATCTCCGACGTCGAGATCATCTCGATGTTGACGCCGGCGGCGCCGAGGGCGGCGAAGAAGCCGGCCGCCACACCCGGGTGGGAGCGCATCCCGGCGCCGATGAGCGAGACCTTGCCGACGTGGTCGTCGTAGAGCAGGCCCTTGAACTTGACCGACTCCTGGATCTTGCTGAGCGCGGCCATCGCCGTCGGACCGTCGGTCTTCGGCAGCGTGAAGGAGATGTCGGTGCGCCCGGTGCCCTCGGTGGAGACGTTCTGCACGATCATGTCGATGTTGATCTCGGCGCCCGCCGCGGTGTCGAAGATGCGCGCGGCGGCACCCGGCTCGTCCGGCACGCCGACGATCGTGATCTTCGCCTCGCTGCGGTCGTGGGCGACCCCGGTGATCAGTGCTTGCTCCACAGGAAGGTCCTCCATCGATCCGGTGACCATCGTGCCGGTGTTGGTCGAGTATGACGAACGGACGTGGATCGGCAACCCCGCCCGGCGGGCGTACTCCACACTGCGCAGGTGCAGCACCTTGGCGCCGCAGGCGGCCAGTTCCAGCATCTCCTCGTAGGTGATCTGCTTGATGTGCCGCGCGTCGGGCACGATCCGCGGGTCGGCGCTGAAGATGCCGTCCACGTCCGTGTAGATCTCGCAGACGTCGGCGTGCAACGCGGCCGCCAGCGCCACCGCGGTGGTGTCCGAGCCACCCCGACCCAGCGTCGTGACGTCCTTGGTGTCCTGGGAGACCCCCTGGAAGCCGGCGACGATCACCACCGAGCCCTCGTCGAGCGCGCCCTTGAGGCGGCCGGGGGTGACGTCGATGATCCGCGCCTTGCCGTGCACCGAGGTGGTGATCACGCCGGCCTGGGAGCCGGTGAACGAACGCGCCTCGTACCCCAGGTTGTGGATGGCCATGGCGAGCAGCGCCATGGAGATCCGCTCCCCGGCGGTGAGCAGCATGTCCAGCTCACGGCCCGGCGGCAGCGGACTGACCTGGTTGGCCAGGTCGAGCAGCTCGTCGGTGGTGTCGCCCATCGCGGAGACCACCACCACGACATCGTCACCGGCCTTGCGTGCGGCGACGATCCGCTCCGCGACCCGCTTGATCCGCTCCGCGTTGGCGACGGAGGACCCGCCGTACTTCTGCACCACGAGTGCCACGAAGTGCACTCCCTCCCAGTGACCCTGAGCGTGCCGACGCCGCCGGTCACGGGGCCGGCGGCGCGTGTCAGACCTCCCCAGGGTATCGGGCCGGCCGGACCGCCGGGTCAGGTGATCCCACCATCCGGCCCGGCCGCGTCGGCCCGCACCGCTACGCAGCGGCCGTGACCAGCATCGATTCGGACACCAGGGAACACCACGCCCGGCAACCCGGGGCCGACACGCCGGGGCAGGGCCGACTCGGACGGGCTCGCCGCGCGCCGGCGGGTGCCGCCCGCGACACGCCGGGCCGCTGGCCCGAGCAGGCCAGCGCCGCGAGCGCGAGCGCCGGAGAATGAGGCGGTGTACGACCTCTCCCGACCGATCCGACGCGTGACCGTCCCGCGCACGCCCGTCCACCGCTCGCCCGGCACCCCCGCGGTCGAGCCGGCGGCGTTCCGCCCGCGCGCGGCCGTCCTCCGTCGCCACCGACCATCCGCCCCGCTCGCGCTCTTCGCGCTCGCCCTGCCGGCGCTCCTCGTCGCCTGCAGCGCCGACCCGCCGCCCGCGCCCCCGCCGCCCGACCCCGGGCCGGTCGCGGTGGACGCCGCGCGGGACGAACTGGCCGCGCTGGCCGCGGCGGCGCAGGATCGGCATCTCACCGCCCACTACAAGTTCGGCCGGAGCGGCGAGGCGGACCGGACGATCGTCGTGACCAGCGCGAACGACGGCAGCTGGCGGGTCGACGTACCCGGTGGCGCGCTCGGCGGCGCCTCGGACATCTCGTTGGCCGCAACCGCGGACGGGCTCTTCCAGTGCGCCCTGCCCTCGGCCGCCCGGCCGGAACCGCCGAGCTGCGTACGCCTCGGCGACACCGACGACGCGCTCCCCCGCCGGCTGGATCCGCGGGTGCAGCACCCGTTCACCGACTGGCTGGAAGTGCTCACCGATCGGCGTGCCCCGCTCTCGATCTCGCCCGCGCAGCCGCTTCCGGGGGTCCCGGGCAGCTGCTACTCGGTGGAGACCACCGCGGCCTCGCTGAACGCCCCGCTCGACGTGGGCATCTACTGCTACGACCAGGACGGCACGCCGACGGCGGTCCGGACCGACTACGGCACGCTCACGCTGGCCGGCCCTCCCGCCCCGGCGCCGGCCAGCGTGCAGCTGGCCGGGCCGGTCGTCGATCGCGAGCCGCTCGGCACGGCCTCGCCGCCAC
This sequence comes from Micromonospora sp. NPDC005367, assembly GCF_040606825.1. Lineage (NCBI taxonomy): Bacteria > Bacillati > Actinomycetota > Actinomycetes > Micromonosporales > Micromonosporaceae > Micromonospora > Micromonospora sp. NPDC005367. Next base: position 140,068 of record NZ_JBEXFP010000008.1, read on the forward strand.
CGCCTGATCCGTCGGACAGTCCGAGTGCCGGAACGCAGTGATCTTCTAACCGTTACGGGTGCTATTGCCCACATTTGACACCCCGGTCTGTGGCGGCGAATCGGCCATACGGGACGCTTCCTCCCATGCCCGACCTCACCCCGCTGCTCGCCTTCCGCTGGAGCCCCCGGGCCTTTGACCCGAATGCCGAACTGAGCCCGGACGAGGCCGCCTCGCTGCTGGAGGCGGCCCGCTGGGCGCCCTCGGCGGGCAACAGCCAGCCCTGGCGGTTCGCGCTCGGCCACCGGGAGGACGAGACGTGGAAGCGGATCCTGACCTGCCTGCCGGTCGACGACCAGGGCTGGGCGCGGCACGCCGCCGCGCTGCTGGTGGGCGCGCACACCGGCGACGACGAGCGGGCCGCGTACGACCTGGGCCAGGCCGTCGCCCACCTCACCGTGCAGGCCACCGCGCTCGGCCTGCACGTGCACCAGCTCACCCGCTTCGACCGGCCGGGCCTCGCCCTGGAGCTGGACCTTCCCGGCGAAGTCCACCCGCTGGTCGTCGCGACCGTCGGTCGGATCGGTGACCCGTTCACGCTGCCGGAGGAGCTGCGTCGTCGGGAGGTCGGCCTGCGGCATCGCCACCCCGTCGCGGACCTGCTGCTCGCCTGACTACCCGATCGGGTCGCCGCCGCGGCTGGCCCGAAGCAGAACCCTCGCGGCGTCGGTGTTGCGATAGAGGACGTGCCGGCCCTGTCGGGACCGGGAGACCAGACCCGCGGCGTGCAGCGCGCCGAGGTGCTGGGAGACACCTCCGGCGGACATCGCGGTGCGTCGGGCCAGGTCAGTGGTGGTGGTCGCCGTCTCGAGCAGGTGCAGCAGCGCGGCTCGGCCGGGGCCGACCACCCGCGCCAGCGAGTCGCCGGGCGGCGACGCGGTCGCCTCCCAGAGCGTCCCGACCGCCCGCACCGGGTACGCGCCGGCCGGCAGCGAGTCCTCCAGCAGGTTCCACAGCACCTGCTGCCCGGTGAACACCGTCGGGTTCAGCGCCAGTCCACGACCGCGGAGGTCGAAGTCCCGCTCGAACGGGTCGTCGCTGACCACCCGGTCGCCGAGCCAGCGCAGACTCGGGTGGAGCTGTTCGAAGAACCGGCCGGCACCGTTCTCGGCGAGCTGGGCGGCCCGGTACGCAACGTCGGCGTCGAGCAGCGCCCGCATCCGCGGCCAGTCCGGGGCGATCGCCTCGTCGTACCAGACCCGCACCGCGTCGACGAGCTGCGGCAACAGCCCACGCGGGTCGGCGAGGAGCGCCTGCCCGAACGCGTTCAGCGGCTGGCGCGGGGTGGTCGCCAGCAGGTCCTGGACCACCACGGCCGGTGGTGTCGCCGCGATCTGGTCGAGCTGCTCGGCCATCTCCACGTTCGGCCGGGCCGCCGGAGTGAGGAAGTCGGGCAGCCAGCAACCCTGCCGGGCCAACGCCCTCAGCGGTCGGACCCGCTCGGCGACCTCGGGACGGCGCACTGTCACCCGGGCCCGGTCGATCCAGGGCAGGTGCACCGCGTAGCGGACCGGACTGGCCAGCGCCCACATGCTCATGACCGTCTCGTTGACCGGCGACACGGCCAGCCGGACGCCCGCCACGTCGGCGAGAGTGAACCGCAACTCGGACACGCGCCCTCCCCGGGAGCAGGATTCGGCCCAGCCTAAAAGGCTCGACCGATGTCGTGGGGGCTCGGTTCACTTCCCGGCCATGGGGACCAGAGACAGCATCCGCAGCGCTGTGGCAAACGTCGTACCGCCGGCCGGCTTGACCCGCGCGCTGGCCGTGCAGGCCATGGTCTCCGCCGTCGGCAGCGGCCTGTTCCACGCCGGCAGCGCCGTCTTCTTCACCCGGGCGCTGGGGCTCAGCGCCGCCCAGGTCGGGCTGGGCCTGTCCATCGCGGCAGGGGTGTCGCTGCTCGGCACGGTGCCGCTGGGCGGGCTCACCGACCGGTACGGACCGCAGCGGGTCTGGATCATCGGGCTGGTGCTGAACGCGGCGCTCTTCGCGACGTACCCGTTCGTGGGCGGCTTCGCCGGTTTCCTCGCCGTGGTGGTGGCGCTGGCGGCGGTGGACGCGTCGACCGGGGTGGCCCGCCAGGTCTACTCGATCAACGCGCTCCCCCCGGCCGAACGGGTCACGGCGATGGCGTACCAGCGTTCGTCGTTGAACGTCGGGTTCGGGCTGGGCGCGGTGATCAGTGGTCTGGTGCTGGCCGTGGACACGATCGAGGCGTACCGGGGAATGGCCTGGTTCATCGCGACCGTGATCCTGGTGACGGCCCTGTTCGTACGACGACTGCCCCGGCTGCCGCAGGTGGTCAGGCCGGTGGAACCGATGGGTCGGCTCGCCGTGCTGCGGGACCGGCCGTTCATGACGGTGTCCCTGCTCTCCGGGCTGCTCACCGCACACGGAGTGCTCTACCTGACAGTCATGCCGCTCTGGATCCTCACCCACACCGACGCCCCGAAGACGGTGATCGCTGCTCTGGTGCTGCTCAACACGGTCCTGATCGTGCTGCTCCAGGTACGCGTCAGCCGCGGTGCCGACACCGCCGCGGGCGCGGCGCGGGCCTCCCGCCGTGGGGGCCTGCTGATCGCCCTGTCCTGTCTGGTCCTGCCGATCTCCGGGGCCACCCGGGGGCTGCTCACCGTCGTGGTGCTGGTGGCTGCCGCGACGCTGCTGATCCTGGCCGAGCTGATCGAGTCGGCGGGCACCTGGGGACTCACCGCCACCCTTCCGCCCGACGACCAGCGCGGCGCGTACGTGGGGGCGCTGCGGCTCGGCGAGCAGGTGCAGTACCTGATCGCTCCGGCGGGGTTGACCGCGCTCGGGGTGACCACCGGGGGCTGGGGCTGGTTCCCGGCGGCGGCGATCTTCGTGCTGCTCGGGCTGGCGATCGTACCCGCGGTTGCCTGGGCGGGACGGACGCCGAGGCTGGGTTCCCCGGCCCCGGAGCCGGCCATGACGCCGGTCCCATAATCCGGACCTACCTTCCCACCCCCGGTTCCCTCACGTAGGGTGACTTGGTCATGTGGCGGGCGCTTCTTCTCCTTGGCCGCCGCGACGAGGCCTGACCGGCCGGCACCTCGTCGCGGAGTCGCTTCGCGCCGTCCAGCACATCCGAACTTCCCATCGGCACCGCCGGAGCATCGTGGCCCGGCACCAGCCGACACCTTCCGATTGCTGACGCCACCTGTTCAGGAGACCACTCCGTCATGACTGACACCGTCACCGACGTCGAGACCGATCCCTTCGCCCGGCAGCGCCCCGGCGGCATGCCGTTCCAGCGTTACGAGCCCTACCAGCGGCAGTTCCGCGTCGACCTGCCGGACCGCACCTGGCCCACCCGGCAGGTGGACGCGGCGCCGCGCTGGTGCGCGGTGGACCTGCGGGACGGCAACCAGGCGCTCATCGACCCGATGTCGCCCGAGCGCAAGCGCCGCATGTTCCAGCTGCTCGTACAGATGGGCTACAAGGAGATCGAGGTCGGCTTCCCGTCGGCGAGCCAGACCGACTTCGACTTCGTACGGCAGCTCATCGAGCAGGACCTGATCCCGGAGGACGTCACCATCCAGGTGCTGACCCAGTGCCGGGAGCACCTGATCGAGCGGACGTTCGAGTCGCTGCGCGGCGCCCGGCGGGCGATCGTGCACCTCTACAACTCCACCTCGACGCTCCAGCGCCGGGTGGTCTTCGGCCTCGACCGGGACGGCATCACCGACATCGCCACCACCGGGGCCCGCCTGTGCCAGAAGTACGCGGAGATCCACACCCCGGACACGGACATCCACTACGAGTACTCGCCGGAGTCGTACACCGGCACCGAGCTGGAGTACGCGCTCGAGGTCTGCTCGGCGGTGATCGACGTCATCGACCCGACGCCGGACCGGAAGCTGATCATCAACCTGCCGGCCACCGTCGAGATGGCCACCCCGAACGTGTACGCGGACTCGATCGAGTGGATGCACCGCCGCCTGCCCCGCCGGGACAGCCTGGTGCTCAGCCTGCACCCGCACAACGACCGGGGCACCGGCGTGGCCGCCGCCGAACTCGGCCTGCTGGCCGGCGCGGACCGGATCGAGGGCTGCCTGTTCGGCAACGGTGAGCGCACCGGCAACGTCGACCTGGTCACGCTGGGGCTGAACCTCTTCTCCCAGGGCATCGACCCGATGATCGACTTTTCGAACGTCGACGAGGTCAAGCGGACGGTCGAGTACTGCAACCAGCTCCCGGTGCACGAACGCCACCCGTACGCGGGCGACCTGGTCTACACCGCGTTCTCCGGCTCGCACCAGGACGCCATCAAGAAGGGTCTCGACGCCCTCGCGGCGGACGCCGCCGCGGCCGGGGTACCGGTCGACGAGCAGCCGTGGGCGGTGCCGTACCTGCCGATCGACCCGAAGGACCTGGGCCGCACCTACGAGGCGGTCATCCGGGTCAACTCGCAGTCCGGCAAGGGCGGCGTCGCGTACATCATGAAGAGCGAGCACCAGCTCGACCTGCCGCGCCGGCTCCAGATCGAGTTCTCCGGCGTGGTCCAGCAGGTCACCGATCACGACGGCGGCGAGGTCGAACCGGCCGCCATGTGGGCCATCTTCGCCCGCAACTACCTGGTCGATCACCAGCCCGACCCGGCGGTCAAACTGGCCGGCTACACGATCGGCACGGCCGACGGGAAGGTCGAGATTGAGGCACGGGTGGACCTCGACGGCGGGCACCGGTCGCTCTCCGCGGTCGGCAACGGCCCGATCGACGCGTACGTCAACGCGCTCCACTCGGTGGGTGTGGGCGTACGGGTGCTCGACTACCACGAGCACGCGCTCTCCTCGGGCGGGGACGCGCAGGCCGCCGCGTACGTGGAGTGCGAGGTGGACGGTCGGAACGTGTGGGGCGTCGGTGTCGACGCGAACATCGTCACCGCCTCGATCAAGGCGGTGACCAGCGCGGTCAATCGCGCCCGCCGCTGACACCGGAAGGGGCCCCCGCCGAGACGGGGGCCCCTTCCCCGGTGCCGGGAGCTGGGCGGGAAACCCCAATCAGCGTTCTCGCGGTGGGGTCGACACCGGGAGTGTCTGACACGGCTGGGAGGGTGGCGCCTCCCGGGGCGGGCGGTGGATCAGCAGGAGAGCCATCAGCGCGCCGGCCAGCAGCAGGCCCGCACACCAGAGCATCGCGGCACGGAACGCCCCGGTCAGCGCGCTGTGCTGCTGGTAAGCGGCACCGGAGAGCCCGACCAGCAGCGGCAACGCGGCCACCGCGAGCAGGCCGCCGGCCCGGGCGGCCGCGTTGTTGAACCCGCTGGCCACTCCGGCGAACCGGTCCGCCGCCGCGGCCAGCACGGAAGCGGTGAGTGGTGCCACGACCAGGGTCAGACCGATGCCGAAGAGCAACACCCCGGGCAGCACGTCGACCCAGTACGACGCGCCGGGGCTGAGCCGGCGCAACAGCAGCAGCCCGGCGGCCCCCACCACCGGACCCACGGCCAGCGGCAGCCGGGGACCGATGCGCGCCGAGAGCGCCCCCGCCCGGGCCGAACCCACCAGCATCAGCAGGGTCCAGGGCAGCAGCGCGACCCCGGTGAGGAGCGCCGACCAGCCGAGCACGTTCTGCAGGTACACGGAGAAGAAGAAGGTGAAGCCACCGAGCGCGGCGTAGATGGCCACGGTGAAGATGTTCAGCACCGAGAAGAGCCGGCTGTCGAACAGCTCGGTGGGCAGCATCGCGGCCGCGCCCCGGTGCCGTTCCAGCAGCACGAAGGCCACTCCCGCGACCAGGCCGAGCAGCGCCGACCCCCACACCGGCGGCGAGCCGAAGCCGCGGCCGGTCGCGTCGATCAGCGCGTACGTGAGACCGCCCAGGGCCAGCGCACCGAGCAGGGCACCGGCCACGTCGAACCGCTGGCGCCGGTCGCCCTCGACCCGGGCCCGCGACACGCCCTCGTCCCGGCTCTCCGGCACCCAACGCAGCGCGGAGAGCACCACCAGGACCGCGAGCGGAAGGTTCAGGAAGAAGATCCACCGCCAGGAGAACGCGTCGATCAACCAGCCGCCGATGAACGGACCGAGCGCCGTGGAGACGCCGGAGAGCCCGGACCAGGCACCGATCGCCCGGCCACGGTCGTCCGGATGGAAACTCGCCTGGAGCACCGACAGCGAGCCCGGCGTGAGCAGAGCGCCGCCGGCGCCCTGGAGGAACCGGGCGCCGATCAGCCAGCCCGTCCCCTGCGCCAGGCCGCAGAGCACGGACGCGGCGGTGAACCAGATCACCCCGAGCAGGAAGATCCGGCGTCGGCCGAACCGGTCGCCGAGCGACCCGCCGAGCAGTACGAACGCGGCGAGCATCAGCATGTAGCCGTTGACCGTCCACTGGAGGTCCGCCACGGTGGCGTGCAGTTCGGAACCGAGCCGGGGCAGCGCCACGTTGACCACGGTGCTGTCCAGGAAGACCATCCCGGAGGCGAGGACCGTGGCGAGCAGCGTGCCGCGACCTGCGGCGGTAGTCATCCGGAGGGCAGGCGAGGGTTGGGGCACGGGTACCCATCTTCCACGCGCCACCTGAGAGACGCCACGAAACGCCGAAACCATGCTTGGGTACTGTGCGGGATCGCCGGAAGCCCGCAAGCTGGAGAGGTGTCGTCTGTGCGTACCAGATCAGGACCGCGCGCGGCGGTGGCCGCGCTCGCCGTGGCGCTGACGCTCGGTGCGTCCGGCTGCATGCCCCTGGACGAGCCGGAGGCCGCTCCCAGCAGCACCGGCGGCAACGCGATGGAGATGCTGGGCCAGCTCACGGTGGCCAGCGCCGGGTCGATGAAGGGCTACAGCCGGGCCCGCTTCCCGCACTGGCGGGACACCGGCACCAACTGCGACGTACGCGACACGGTGCTGAAGCGGGACGGGGAGAACATCAAGCTCTCCGGCTGCAACGTGGTCGGCGGCCGGTGGCAGAGCGTCTACGACGGCCGCACCTTCACCGACCCCTCCGACGTTGACATCGACCACATGGTGCCGCTGGCGAACGCGTGGCGTTCGGGCGCGGACGAGTGGAACGACACGCAGCGGGGCGACTTCGCCAACGACACCACGCGCCCGCAGCTCCTCGCGGTCTCCGCCTCCTCCAACCGGTCGAAGGGCGACCAGGACCCGTCCCAGTGGAAGCCCGCGAACCAGTCGTACTGGTGCCAGTACGCCCAGGCCTGGGTAATCGTCAAGCACCACTGGCGGCTCACGGTGACCAGCGCCGAGAAGACCGCCCTCACGGACATGCTGGAGGGCTGTGCATGAGCGAGCGACCGGTGACCGGGCCGAAACCGACCACGGCCGGCATGAACGCGGACGGCGACGCCGCGCCGGGGGCTGTTCCGGGGGCCGGCATGAACGCCGACGGGCCGCCCGCCGCCACCACCGCGGTGCCCGGCGCCGGAATGCAGGCGGACGCGGACAGTGGCGTTCCCGCGAGTGAGCGCGAGCCCACCGTGGCGGGCGGGGACGCTGCCGTCGGGGGTGCCCCGCAGAGCCGGACCACCGACATCGTGGCCGGGCCGGGCGGGGTGATGACCGACGAGGTAGGTGTCGTCACCGGCGAGCTGACCCTGCGCAGCGACTACGCCGACGGGCACGTCACCCTCACCGTGCAGTACAAGGACGCCGACGAGTGGTACGCGGTCACCGGCGGCCGGGTCGCGTTGCCCGACCCGGCCGGACTGGACGCGGTGCACGGCATCGCGGTCGGCCTGCTCAATCGTCCGGAAGGCTGACCGCCGGGAGGCCTGCGGCACGGTCCGCCCGGTGCTCGAGCGAGCGCTGCCGCGGAGGCTTGTTCCAGCCTCCGCGGCAGCACAGGTCGCGGGCATCCGAAGCCGGCGGCAGGGCCACCGGCTTGGCGGTCAGATCGTCGGGATCAGCTCGCCCGGGTCACCCGGGGCGGTCCCCTCGGTCGGCCGGACGATCTCCGGCTCGACCTCGTGCGGCCGGATCTTCCCGGCGGCGATCTCCTCCGCGTAGTGGCAGGCCACCCGGTGGCCGGAGAGCACCTCGCGCAGCGCCGGCCGCTCGTCGACGCAGCGGGTCGGCTGGGCCCACGGGCATCGGGTGTGGAAACGGCACCCCGCCGGCGGGTTCGACGGCGACGGCAGGTCACCGGCGAGCAGGATCCGCTCGCGCCGGTCCTCCACCACCGGGTCCGGTACCGGCACCGCCGACATCAGCGCCCGGGTGTACGGGTGCATCGGCTCGCGGTAGAGCTCCTCGCTGGATGCCTCCTCGACCAGCCCGCCCAGGTACATCACCCCGACGGTGTCCGAGATGTGCCGGACCACCGCCAGGTCGTGCGCGATGATCAGATACGTGAGGCCCCGCTCGATCTGCAGATCCTTCAGCAGGTTGAGCACCTGGGCCTGGATCGACACGTCGAGCGCGGAGACCGGCTCGTCGGCGACGATCAGGTCCGGGTTGAGCACCAGGGCCCGGGCGATACCGATCCGCTGGCGCTGGCCGCCGGAGAACTCGTGCGGGTATTTGCTGAGCGCCGAGGCGGGTAGGCCGACGGCCTCCAACGTCTCGCGCAGCCGCTTGTTGGTCTCCGCCTTGTCGTCCGCCAGTCCGTGCGCCTTGAGTCCTTCCAGCAGCAGCGACTCCACCGACTGCCGCGGGTCCAGGCTGGACAGCGGGTCCTGGAAGATCATCTGCATCCGGCGGCGCGCCCGACGCATCTTCTCGCCCTTGAGCGCACGGACGTCCGTGCCGTCGAAGACGATCTCGCCATCCGTCGGCTCGACCAGCCGCAGCAGGCCGCGGCCCAGCGTCGACTTGCCGCAACCGGACTCGCCGACCAGCCCGTACGTCTCACCCGCGTTGATGGACAGCGAGACGCCGTCCACCGCGTAGACGTAGCCGACGGTGCGGTCGAAGAGCACACCGCTCTTGATCGGGAAATGGACCTTGACGTCACGCAGTTCGACCAGTGGTCCGGTCCGCTCGGTCACGGTACCGCCACCTCCTCGGAGACAGGGTTGTTGCAGCGCAGGTCGCCGCCGGTGGCGGTGGGCTCGAGCGTGGGCGCTCCTTCGAGGCAGGCATCGACAACGTTGTCGCAGCGCGGCGCGAAGGCGCAGCCCTCCGCCCACGGAATGTTGTCGGCCACCGAGCCGCGGATCGCGTGCAGGCGCTCGCCCCGCAGTGAGTCGAGCCGGGGTACGGAGCTGAGCAGCCCGTGCGTGTACGGATGCCGGGCGTGCGCGAACAGTTCGTGCCGCCGGGCCCGCTCCACCACCTTGCCGCCGTAGAGCACGTTGACGGTGTCGCAGAGACCGGCCACCACGCCCAGATCGTGAGTGATCATGATGAGCGCCGTCCCGGTGTCGTCGACCAGCTGCTTGAGCAGCGTAAGGATCTGCGCCTGGATGGTCACGTCCAGCGCGGTGGTCGGCTCGTCGGCGATCAGCAGTCGCGGCTTGCAGGCCAGCGCGATGGCGATCAGTGCCCGCTGCCGCATGCCGCCGGAGATCTGGTGCGGGTACTCCTTGAGCCGCCGGTCGGGGTCGGGGATGCCGACCGCGTCCAACAGCTCGCGGGCCTCCCGCAGCGCCTGCCTGCGGTCGCGGCCCTGGTGCCGCTCGAGCACCTCGGCGACCTGGACGCCGATCGGGATGACCGGGTTCAGCGAGGAGAGCGGGTCCTGGAAGATCATGCCGATGTCCCGGCCGCGCCGGTCCCGCATGTCGTCCCGGCGCAGCTTGAGCAGGTCGGCGCCGTCGAAGAGCACCTCACCGGTGACCTTGTTGCCGCGCTTGGGGAGCAATCCCATGATCGCCAGGCTGGTCACGCTCTTGCCACAGCCCGACTCGCCGACCAGGCCGACGGTCTGCCCCGGCTCCACCGTGAAGCTGACCTTGTCGACCGCCGTGAACGGTCGTTCGCCGCGCCGCTGGAACACGACGCTCAGATCACGTACGTCGAGCAGGCTCATCGGGTCACTTCCTCACCGTGCTGGTCCGTCACTCGTGACCGTGGGACTCGCGGGCCGGCTCCTCGCGGCCGCCGCCGGTCCACGCCGGCCGTGCTGTCGTCTCGCACCGTCGTCACCGCCGGTTCTTCGGGTCGATGGCCTCACGCATCGCCTCACCGAGCAGGGTGAAGCCGAGCGCGACGATGATGATCGCCAGCGCCGGGTAGTAGGCCAACTCGGGGCGTACCTCGAAGTAGCGGACGCCGGCGTCGCCGAGCATCGCGCCCCACTCGGCCCGGTCCCGGTTGGGGTCGCCGAGGCCGAGGAAGGAGAGCGACGCGGCCTCGATGATCGCGACGGAGAGCGTCAGCGTGGCCTGCACGATCACCGCCGTCATGGCGTTGGGGAGCATGTGCCGCAGGACGATGTTGTGCTCCTTCACGCCGAGCGCCCGGGCGGCGAGCACGTGGTCGCTCTCCCGTTGGGCGAGCATGGAGCCGCGCAGCAGGCGGGCGAAGACCGGCACGCTGACGATGGCCACGGCCAGGATGACCGTCCACTGGCTGGACTTGCTGGCCAGCGCGACCAGGGTGATCGCCAGCAGCAGGGCCGGCAGGGCCAGCATCACGTCCGTGACCCGCATGAGGATGTTGTCCACCCAGCCACCGAAGGCGCCGGCGACCGCGCCGAGCAGTACGCCGATGGCGAGCCCGATGAGGGTGGCCAGGACGCCGACGAAGAGCGTCTGCCGACTGCCGTAGATCAGACGGGACAGCAGGTCCCGGCCCAACTCGTCGGAGCCGAGCGGGAATCCGTCGGTGGCTCCGGGGATGTGGTCCGCGGCGAGCCGGCTGGTCAACTCGTCGAAGCGCTGCACCGGATCGTGCGGGGCGATCAACGGCGCGAAGATCGCCACGAGCACGAAGAGCGCGATGATGGTGGCGCCGACGATCGCGGCCGGGTTGCGCCGCAGCCGGCGCAACGCGTCCCGGAAGAGACTCACGCCACCCTTGCCGGCGCTGGCCTGCGCCAGTTCCTCCAGGCGCGCCTTCTTCCGGTCACCGAGTCGGTTGAGGCTCGCGCCGCCCAGGCGCTCGTCCTTGCGCCGGGGGGCCGGGGTACCAGCCTGCGTGGTTGGTTCGGTCATCGCACACGCACCCTCGGGTCGATGAAGGCGTAGGAGAGGTCGACCAGCAGGTTGACCACCACGAAGACCAATGCGGCCAGCAGGATCAGCGCCTGGAGGACGGGGTAGTCACGGCTGCCGGTGATCGAGTCGGTGATCAGGGTGCCGAGGCCGCCCCAGTTGTAGACCTTCTCGGTGAGTACCGCACCGGAGAGCAGCGCACCGGTCTGCAGGCCGATGGTCGTGACCACCGGCAGCAGTGCGTTGCGCAGGATGTGCCGTCCCCGGATGGTGCGGTGCCGCAGACCCTTGGCCTCGGCGGTGCGGACGTAGTCCTCGTTGAGCACGTCGAGCACGCTCGCCCGGGTCATCCGGACGATGACCGCCAGCGGGATGGTGGCGAGCGTGACCGCCGGCAGGATCAGATGCCAGAGCGCGTCCGCTGTGGCGTCGAACTCCCGGGTGAGCAGGCTGTCGAGGACGAAGAAGCCGGTGATGTTGGTGTTGTCCAACCCGATGCCGACCCGACCGGACGGCGGGAACCAGTGGATGTTCTGGGTGAAGACGTCCTTGAGCAGGTAGCCCAGGAAGAAGATCGGGATCGAGATGCCGAGCAGCGTGCCGACGACGGTCAGGTGGTCGAGGGACCGGCCCCGCCAGCGGGCGGCGAGGTAGCCGAGCGGAATACCGAGCCCGACCGCGACGATCATTGCGGCCAGGGCGAGCTCGACGGTCGCCGGGAAGGCCCGACCGATCACCTCGATCACCGGATCGCCGGTGCGGATCGAGTTGCCGAAGTCCCCGGTCAGGATCCGCTGCATGAACTTGCCGTACTGCACGTGGATCGGCTGGTCGTAGCCGAGCGCCTTGGTCAGCAGGGCACGGGTCTCGGGGGTGGCCCGCTCACCGAGCAGCGCGTCGACCGGACCGCCGGGCAGGTTCCGCAACCAGATGAAGATCAGCGCCGACAGCGCTATCAGCGTCACCACCAGCTGTAGCAGGCGGCGGACTATGACTCGCAACATCTCTCACACACCAGACTCTCGATGGTCGCGGAATCGGCCCGGGCGGGGGAAACCCCCAACCCGGGCCGATTCCGCTACGGCGTCAGCCGATCGGCGTCACTGCTTGACGCTGACGGTGTTGAACCGCTCGTCGGTCAGCGGGCTCGCCACCAGGCCGTCGACGTCCTTGGTGACGACGATGGCCGGCGGGGCGTGCCAGACCGGGACGGCCGGCAGCCACTTGCTGGCGAGGTCCCGGTTGACCTGCTCCCAGGCCGCCTTCTTGCCCGCCTCGTCGACGGTGCCGTCGGCCTTGGCGATGGCGTCGAACATGTCGGTCATCGCCTGGTCGCCGAACTCGGCCTTGGCCCGGCCGAAGAACGTCCCGACGAAGTTGCCCGGGTCGTTGTAGTCACCGGTCCAGCCGAGGATGTGCAGGTCGTGCTTGCCGAACGTCTGCACGTCGTCCTTGAAGCCACCGTTCCACGGACGCGGCACACCGTTGACCTTGATGCCGACGGCCTGCAGGTCGTTGGCCAGGATGGTGAAGATCTCCTGCGGGTTCGGCATGTACGGCCGGGTGACGTCCGGCGGGTAGTAGAAGTTCAGCGTCAGGTTCTCGGCGCCGGCCTCCTTGAGCAGCTGCTTGGCCTTCTCCGGGTTGTACTCGTACTTCTGCACGTCCGAGGCGTAGCCGAGCACGGTGTCCGGCATGAGCTCGTCGGCGACCTTCGCGCCGCCCGGGCCCTTGGTCTGCACCAGCTGCTGGCGGTTGAGCGCGTAGGCGATGGCCTGGCGTACCCGCAGGTCCTTCAGCTTCGGGTTCTTCTGGTTGATACCCAGGTAGAGGATGTTGAAGGCCGGGCGGTCGATGACCTGGAAGCCCTCGTCGGTGAGCGCCTTGCGGTCGGCCGGGGCGGGGAAGTCGATGCCGTGGACGGTGCCGGCCCGCAGCTCCTGCTTACGGGTGTTCTCGTCCTTGATGATCTTGATGATCAGCTTGTCGACCTTGGCCTTGTCGCCCCAGTAGTCCGGGTTCCGGTTCAGGGTGATCTCACCCTTGGCCTTGTCCCAACCGCCGAAGGTGAACGGACCGGTGCCGACCGGGTGCTCGTTGGCGAACGCGCTGTACGCGAACGAGTCGCCGTTCTGCGTGACCGTGTCGGCGTCGTACTTCTTGAGCGCCTCGGGGCTGGCGATCGACAGCGAGGTCAGCGCGAAGGCACCGGGGAAGGCACCCTTGTACTTGTTCAAGGTCAGGACAGCGGTGCCGTCGTCCTTGGCCTCACACTTGTTGTAGATCGACTCACCGGCACCCTCGGCCTCGTTCGAGGCGAACCCGCCGAAGGTGTCCATGTAGTAGATCATGTTCGCCTGGGCCGCCGCGCCCTTCATGTTGTACCAGCGGTCGAAGTTGTAGCAGACCGCAGCGGCGTTGAACGGCGTTCCATCGTGGAACTTCACGCCCTGGCGCAGCTTGAAGGTCCAGACCTTGCCGGTCGCGTCGTGCTCCCAGCTCTCGGCCAGGCCGCCCGTCAGCTCCGCGGTGCCTGGCTTGTGGGTGACCAGAGTGTCGAACATCTGCCGGATCGGCCGGAACGACTCACCGTCGTCGTTGAAGATCGGATCGAAGTTCTTCGGGTCACCGGCACCCGCGAAGATGAAGGTGCCGCCGGTCTTGGCCTCGCCGCTGTCGCCGTCACGCTCACTCTCCGCGCACCCGGCGGCGCCTACCGCCAGGGCGGTGACGGCCGCGATCGCAACGGCCGTTCTGAGCCTTCTCCCCTGCATCTCTCACCTCTGTCATGCGCCTGACCACACGAAGTCGTGGCTCGGTCCGTGTGCGGGAGGCTATGACAGGTCACACAGGAAGCGGAACGCCCGCGAGGTAATCGCTATCAAGCCGACACCTTCTGACACCCGAAGGCTCACCAGGTACCGAAGGCGACACATGCTGACGGCAGGAATAAGCGATTTGTCGGCTGCTCGGGCGTCATCGATCACACCCGATCAGAGCGGTGCCGGGCGATCGCACCTGAGTTGCGGCTCAGACGGCCCGGCGGCCCTCGAAGGCTCGGCCGAGCGTGATCTCGTCGGCGTACTCGAGGTCACCACCGACCGGCAGGCCGCTCGCGAGCCGGGTGACCGCGATCCCCATCGGCTTGACCATCAACGCCAGGTAGGTGGCGGTCGCCTCGCCCTCGGTGTTCGGATCGGTGGCGAGGATCAGCTCGCGGACGGCGCCACCGCCGAGCCGGGTCATCAGCTCGCGGATGCGCAGGTTGTCCGGCCCGATCCCCTCCAGCGGATTGATCGCTCCACCGAGCACGTGGTAACGACCGCGGAACTCACCGGTCCGCTCGATCGCCACCACGTCCTTCGGCTCCTCGACCACACAGATCACCTCGTCGGCGCGACGCGGGTCGCGACAGATCCGGCACTGCTCGGACTCGGCGACGTTGTAGCAGCTGGTGCAGAACCGCACCAGCTCCTTGACCTTGCGCAGGGCGCCGGCCAGCCGGTTGACGTCGGCCGGGTCGGCGGAGAGGACGTGGAAGGCGATCCGCTGGGCGCTCTTCGGGCCCACGCCCGGTAGCCGGCCCAGCTCGTCGATCAGGTCCTGGATGGCGCCTTCATACATCTGCGGCTCAGAAACCCGGCAGGCCGAGGCCGCCCATGCCGCCGGTGACCGGACCCATCTTGCGCTCGGTCAACTCCCGGGCCGCCTCGGCGGCGTTGTGCAGGGCCGCGACGACCAGGTCCTCCAGGGTCTCCACGTCCTCCGGGTCGACCGCCTTCGGGTCGATCTTGACGCTCTTGACCTCGCCGGTACCGACGACGGTCACGGTGACCAGGCCGCCCCCGGCGGTGCCGGTCAGCTCGGCCTCGGCCAGCTCGGCCTGCGCCTTGGCGATCTGCTGCTGCATCTTCTGCGCCTGCTTCAGCATCTGCTGCATGTTCGGCTGTCCACCTGGGCGCACGATGGCTCCTTCTCGCACTCGTCTGCTGGGCCGTCGCTCAGCCTATCCGCTGGGTCCGACCGACCCGCTCTCCGTGCCCGCTCAGCGGGCGTCCACCTCGTCGATCTTCTCAGCACCGAGGGCCTCGCGGAGCAGCCGTACCGCCTGCTCCTCGCTCGACTCCCGGGCCGTCTTCTCGTCGATCACGTCGTCCAACGGCTCGTCGCCGGGGTCGAACCCCTCGTAGACCGGGGTCGCCGGCGGTCGCCCACCGCCGGACCGGGCCGGACCGTCGTAGTCCGGGTCGTACGGCGGTTCGCCCGCCCAGTCGCTGTCCGCGGTCGGCCGGGCCGGCTGGGCGGTACGCGGACCACGGCCCGCGGCAGCGGCCCGCGCCGCGGCGATGGCGCTGCTCACCGGCGCGCCGTTGCCGTTCGCCGCCGGAGCGGCGGGGTTCGCCGCAACGGCGGTGCCTGCCGGAGGAGTGGCCTGGGCGGTGGCACCCGCCGGGGTGCTTGCCGAAGCGGGCACGCCCTCCGGGGCGGACGCCGGGCCACCGCCCGGGCGCGCCGGCTCGGGCCAGTCGTTCCCGGCACCATCACCCGCGGCGGGACCGCCGGCCGGAGCCGGGGCGGCCCCACCGGGGCGGGCCGGCTCGGGCCAGTCGTCCTCGTCGTCGCCCCCGGCCGCACCGGCCGCCGCCGGGCCGGACTCGCCACTCCCACGGCCGCCGGCCGGGCCGGACTCGCCATTCGCACCGGGTCGGGCAGCCGGGCCGGTGCCGCTGCGCGCGCCGGACGCCGGGGCCGCCGGAGCAGGGGCAGGCGCGGTCGGACGGGGCGAGCCGGAGAGCGTGGCCGCACCCCGCTCGCCGGCGACCTCGCAGCGGATCTGCCAGCGCCCACCCAGCTCCTCGTAGAGGGCGTCGGTGAGCACCGCGGCGTGGTCGGACACCATCCGGGCCAGCACACCGGACTTCACCGTGAGCACCAGCGTGTCGCCGTCGAGCTCCCGCACCACGGCGTCGCGCATCAACGCGGCGATCCGCTTGTTCGTGCGGTTGACCTTTCCGACCACGTCCGGCCAGACCCGTCGTACGGCTACCGCGTCCAGGGCACCGGGCGTCTCGGCTCCCGGCCGGGGCGGCTCCGGGGTGGCCGGGTCGGGCATCACCGCCGAGGGCGGCACTACCCGCCGGGACGTGTCGTCCGGACGGGTCGCCGCCGCGGGCCGGACCTCGGCCGGGGACTGCGGGCGGGGCGCGCCGACGGCGGGAGCCTGCTCGGCGGAGGTGCTCGGTGCGGGAATGGCGGCAGCCGCCGTGGCGGACCCGGCCGGTGCCGCGGCGTCAGCCGCGTGCGGGGCGGGGGGCGCCGGGCGTACGGCCGGGGCCGGGGCGACCGGCGCGGAGCCGGCGGCGGCCGACGGCGCGTCGGCGCCGGCCAGGGTGAGCCGGCGCTCCATGCGTTCGAGGCGCTGGAGTAGGCCGCCGGCCGAGTCGTCTGCGCCCGGAAGCAGCATCCGGGCGCAGATCAGCTCCAGCAGCAGCCGGGGCGCGGTGGCGCCGCGCATCTCCACCAGCCCGTTGTGCACGATGTCGGCGCAGCGGGACAGCGTGGCCGAGCCGAGCTGCGACGCCTGGGCGGCCATCCGCTCGATCTGGTCGGCCGGGCCGTCGATGAGACCCTTTGCGGCGGCGTCCGGCACCTGCTGCATGACGATCAGGTCGCGCAGCCGCTCCAGCAGGTCGGAGGCGAACCGGCGCATGTCGTGCCCGGCCTCGGCGACCCGGTCGACGGTGGCGTACGCGGCCGCACCGTCACCGGCGGCCAGCGCGTCGCACATCTCGTCGATCAGCGCCGAGTCGGTGACACCGAGCAGCGCGACGGCCCGGGCGTAGCTGACCCCCTCCGCGCCGGCGCCGGCGATGAGCTGGTCGAGCACGGAGAGGCTGTCCCGCATGCTGCCGCCACCGGCGCGGACCACCAGCGGAAAGACCGCCGGCTCGACGGCGACGCCCTCGGCCTGGGTGAGCTGCTCCAGGTATGGGCGGACCACCTTCGGCGGAAATAGCCGGAACGGGTAGTGGTGGGTCCGCGACCGGATCGTGCCGAGGACCTTCTCCGGCTCGGTGGTGGCGAAGATGAACTTGACGTACTCCGGGGGCTCCTCGACCAGCTTGAGCAGGGCGTTGAAGCCCTGGGTCGAGACCATGTGCGCCTCGTCGATGATGTAGATCTTGAAGCGGCTGCTGGCCGGCGCGAAGAATGCCTTCTCGCGCAGCTCCCGGGCGTCGTCGACGCCGCCGTGGCTGGCCGCGTCGATCTCGATGACGTCGATCGATCCGCCGCCGTCGGGGGCCAGCGAGCGGCAGGACTCGCACCGCCCGCACGGCTCGGGGGTGGGGCCCTGCTCACAGTTGAGCGAGCGGGCCATGATCCGGGCGCTGGTGGTCTTGCCGCAGCCGCGGGGGCCGGAGAAGAGGTACGCGTGGTTGAGCCGGCCGCTGCGCAACGCCTGCGACAACGGCTCGGTGACGTGCTCCTGACCGATGACCTCGGCGAACGTACGCGGCCGGTACTTGCGGTAAAGGGCCAGTGCCACCCGTCCCGCCTCCTCTCGACCGAGCCATTCTGCGCCGGTACGCCCCGGGTGACCACCCACCCCGCCGCTGGCGAGGGTCCGCGCGCTCGATCAACTCGACTTCACGAATGTCGGGGTGTCAGTACGTGGAGAACGCCCCGACTTCACTGAGCTCGAGTTGATCGAGGGGACCCGGAACAGAAGGGCCCCCCGTGCACCCGTCAGAGCCCGCTTATCCTTGCTGCCTTCCGGCCCTGGGGAGGTTCACGAGATGCACGCCGCACGGGGGGCTCGCCAAGCGTACCCGACCTCCGGTCGATCTTCAGGGGGTGGTGGGGTGGCCCACCCGCCGGGTGCCTGTATTCTGGCTCGCGGAGGATTCGCCTAGAGGCCTAGGGCGCACGCTTGGAAAGCGTGTTGGGTTTACACCCTCACGAGTTCGAATCTCGTATCCTCCGCTCACCTGAGCAGCACGAACGGAAGGGCCGGCCCCACGGGGACCGGCCCTTCGTCGTACCTATGGTCACTCTCGTCTCAGCTGCCGACCCACCTGCACTGTGGGGACGGACAGCTCCACGGATTCGACCCCGCCACAGCTCGTTAACGGCTCGGACCCGGGTGGGTCCGCGAGGGCCGGCTGGGCGGTCCTCCACCGACCGTCCATGGACTCCCGTCTGTGGCAGGATGCAGCCGCCCGTGCCCGCTGCACGGTTTCTGAACCCCGTGGAGGACCCTTGGTATCGATGCGGAACGTCGCCCGGCTCGTGGCGGTGGCGGTCGTCGGCAGTCTGCTGCCGGCCACCCCGGCTCACGCCGACCCCTACGAACCCTATGACACCCGACTCGTCAAGACCGTCATCAACGACGGCAAGCCCATCGCGTTCGGCGCCAGCGGCTCGATCACAGTCCCGGTCACCGTCCAGATCGCCGAGGACTCCGGTGGCCTGGCAACCGTCGACGCCAAGCTCCACAGCTTCGGCGGCTTCTTCTTCGCCTACCTCGATGGGCCGGCCGATCACAACATGACGTGCGCGCCGGTTCCGGCCACCATGTTCACCTGCACCGGCGCCGCGACCTTCGGGATGGGCTACGTGGACAACACCTCCGCGGGGCTTCCGGTCCAGTTGAGACTCGACGGCTACGCCTACGACAGCGGGCGGTACACCCTCTTGGGCGACCCTGCGGACAACGTTCTCCTGCTGAAGAAGGCCGGGCTGGTGGCGCCGGAGGCTGGTTCCGGAGCTGTCCGCAAGGGTGGCAGCCTCACCATCACCGGCAAGCTCACCTATCCCGATTGGAACCGCCTGGAGGTGGGTGGCAACTCGTACTACTCCGCGGCGTACGCCGGCCAGCCGGTGAGCCTCGAGTTCAAGAAGGCCGGCACCACGTCGTACACGCGGGTCAGGACCGTCACGTCTGCCGCGGACGGCACGGTGCGGACGACCGTCACGGCCGACGCCTCCGGAACATGGCGGTGGTCGTTCGCCGGCGCCGGCGTCGTCGCGGCGTCGGTGTCGCCCGACACGAGCATCCTCGTCCACGACGTGCGCCCTGGAACTCGTCCGTGAAGTCGCAACGCTGAGGGCGGGCCGCGACGGTACTGCGGGACCGGACCGCGGCCCGGCCTCGACCGCTTCAGCTCGCCGCGCCCGACCCGCTCGGCTGGCTCGGCTGGCGACCCGCGTGACGGCGCCGCGATACTGGCGGCGTGGAAGGACGGGCACGGCACGGCGAAGAGCACTATCCACAGCCGCGGCCGACCGTCGTACACATGTTCTATCCACAGCCTGTGGATGCGGGAGCAGGCCGGTGAGTTACCAGCTCAGCGCCGTGATCGCTGACATCGAACTGTTGCGCGAGCAGACAGCCGAGCTGGATCACGCGGTCCTCGGCGAACTGCGGCAGGATTTCGCGCTGCTGCCGGTCACCCCACAACTGGTCGAGGAGCTGACCGGCGCGTTGCCGGACTATTCGGTCGAGGAGCGCGACGACGAGTACCCGTTCGACCTGGTCCTCGGTACGGCACTGACCGCGATACTGGCCCGCTGGTCCGGGCGAGGCCCGGTGGCGTACGTGGAGGCGAAGTTCGCCGGCGGGCTCGGGTACCAGTCGGCGGCCGTCTGGCTCGGCGGGGCGCTGAGCTGGGGACCCCGCCTCGACAGGACGCTCGACAGCCCGCGGGCGGGGTGGCCGATCAACGCCGCTCTCGTCGAGCTGGGCGTCGAGCCCGGGCCGTGGATCGACGCGTTCGCGGAGGTGGGGCTGCACCTGGAGCGGAACACCGACGGCTGGCTGGCCCACGGACGGCGACGGCTGAGCGCCGACTACTGGGACGAGCTCGCCGATGCGTGGGAAAAGGAGCAATCCGGGCGCTGAGTGCGCAACTTAGCCGCACCCGGGGCGTTAGGGACCCCGGGGGGAATCCATGAAATTGCGACAATTTGCCCTGATTGCCGGGCTGCTGGCGGCTGCCGTCGTCTCAGGTAGTCCGCCGTACATTCCCGCCTCCGGTCCACAGCAGACCGTGCCGGCCGGCGAGGTCCTCGACCTGAACGGCCTGCCCGACGTCGAGTTCGGCGACACCGAGCACGAGCTGGCTCGGCGCGGTCTCCTGGGTACGGACGTGGGAGGTTGCGGCCGGACGCTGACCGGGCACCGTACGACCAGCCCGGTCTTCATCGACGACCGGCTGGTGCTGCTCTGGCTCGGCGACTCGACCCGAACCACGGGAGGGGTCGGCGTCGGCAGCCCGGTCCAGCAGGTCCGGATGCGCTATCCCGAGCTGACGGCACTGCATGCTCCGCAGGGGACGTACCGGCTCGACGGCCTGCTCGCCCGCGACGGCGAGCTGGCCTACCTCTTCCTGCACGACGGCCGTACCGTCCGAAAAGTCATCGCGGGCTATGCCGACTGGGCGCAGCGCCTCTTCGCCGAGGGCGACGGCCCCTGCTGAACCAGACGCGCCTGGTCGGTGCCGCTGCGGCGGTACGCGGCCCAGGCGCCGCGTGTGCGCCCGCCGATGGCGGGGCACAGTCCCGTCGACGCCGCTGCGCCGGCGCAACCCGCCCGACTACCGGTGATCCACCGAAGGTCAGCTCTGGTCGAGGCACACAGCCTGGGTGGTGTAGTCACGCAGGGCCGTCTCGTTGATCCCGTCGAGCGTCTTGATCTTCACGTGCCGGGTCTTCTTGCCGACCCCTTCGAGCAGTCCGCGGGTGTCGACGAACTCGGCGCCGCGCCCGAAGGCGGGGCCGTACGCCCACGGCACGGTTCGGTCCTGGCGTTCCTCGGACCCGAGGGGGCCCGGGCAACCGACATCTCCGCCCGCTCCGGGCAACACAAACAGATCGTCGGCACGATCGTCGACGAACTCGTCGGGCTCGGCTACGTCACTCGGGAGCCCGAGCCGGACGATCGTCGCGCCAAACGCGTCGTACTCACCGAACTCGGCCTCGACGAGATCACCAAAGCCCGTGCGACCCTCGCCGCCATCGAACACCGCCACGCGAAGGACCTCGGAGTCCGATCCTTCGCGGCCTTCAAGACGAAGCTCCAGGAGATCACCAGGAACCAGCTCAACTGGCGGCAGGCCGGCCCGGACGAACCGGCCGCCTGAGCGCACCGAGACCACAAAACGAAACGCCTGGCCGGTCCCTTCGGACCTACCAGGCGTTTCGCCTGTTACTGGCGGTGGCGGCGGGATTTGAACCCGCGGAGGGCGTAAACCCTCACACGCTTTCGAGGCGTGCTCCTTAGGCCACTCGGACACGCCACCGCCGAGTAGGCTACAGGACCGCGGGTTCCGATGCCGAACCGGTGTCGGCCCGCCGCGCCTGGCAGGATCTTTGCCATGAGTACGCACATCGGCGCGAAGCCGGGAGAGATCGCCGAACGGGTCCTGATGCCGGGCGACCCGCTGCGGGCCAAATGGATCGCGGAGACCTACCTCGAGGACGCTCAGTGCTACTCGACCGTCCGGGGGATGCTGGGCTTCACCGGCCGCTGGAAGGGGGTCGACGTCTCGATCCAGGGCTCCGGCATGGGCATGCCGTCCGCCTCGATCTACGCCCACGAACTGATCAACGAGTACGGCGTGAAGTCGCTGATCCGGGTCGGCTCGTGCGGGGCGCTGCGGGAGGACCTGAAGCTCCGGGACGTGATCGCCGCCATCGGGTCGTCCACCGACTCGAACATGAACCGGATGCGCTTCGACGGTCTGATCGACTACGCGCCGGTGGCCGACTTCGGCCTGCTGCGCACGGCGGTCGAGGTGGCCGAGCGGCAGGGCATCACCATGCACGTCGGGCCGATCCTGGCCGCTGACGCGTTCTACACCGACCGGCCGGATCTGTACGACACGCTCGCCGACTACGGCGTGCTGGCCGTGGAGATGGAGTCCGCCGCGCTCTACACGATCGCGGCCCGGTTCAAGGCGCGGGCGTTGACCGTGCTGACCGTCAGCGACCACATCAAGACCGGCGAGAAGACCACGTCCGCGGAGCGTGAGCAGACCTTCAGCCAGATGGTCGAGATCGCCCTGGACACGATCATCAGCTGACCCCGCCACCCCACCTGCGCCCCGCCCGTCCCCCGGACCGGCGGGGCGCCCCGTTCCCAGCCACCGCCGGAACGCACCACCCCCAGCCGCCGCCCGGACGCACCGCCCCCCAAACAACGTCGATCATGAAGTTAGCGTCACGACACGCCGTGCCGGGCGCCGCTAACTTCATGATCAACGGGGCGAGCGGAAGGAGAAGGGGGCCCGGCGGGGCGGGGGCGGGGGAGGGAGGCCGGGGGAGGGGTTAGCGGAAGAAGGCGCGGAGGACGGCGGCGGTCTCGTTCTCCAGCACTCCGCCGTAAACCTCGGGACGGTGGTTGACCCGCCGGTCGCGCAGCACGTCCCAGAGCGATCCGACCGCGCCCGTCTTCGGCTCCCAGGCGCCGAAGACCACTGTCGAGATCCGGGCCAGCGCCAACGCCCCGGCGCACATGGTGCAGGGTTCCAGGGTGACGACCAGCGTGCAGTCGTCCAGCCGCCACCGCCCCAGCCGCCGCGCGGCTCGGCGCAACGCCAGCACCTCGGCGTGTGCGGTCGGGTCGCCGGTCAGTTCGCGCTCGTTGCGGCCGAACGCCAGTTCGGCCCCGTCCGGCCCGTAGACCACCGCGCCGACCGGCACGTCCTCGACGGCGAGGTCGGTACCGTCCGGGCGGTCGGTACTCGGGCCACCGTCCGCCGGGCCGGTCATCGCGACCTCCAACGCCCGGCGCATCCACAGCTCGTGCCGCTGCC
Source organism: Micromonospora sp. NPDC005367 (assembly GCF_040606825.1). Classification (NCBI taxonomy): domain Bacteria; kingdom Bacillati; phylum Actinomycetota; class Actinomycetes; order Micromonosporales; family Micromonosporaceae; genus Micromonospora; species Micromonospora sp. NPDC005367. Next base: position 162,997 of record NZ_JBEXFP010000008.1, read on the forward strand.
GCCGCCCCGGCTCACCCGGATCCGCCAGCCCCTCGTCGGCCCCGGGGCCGACCCGGCCGAGACGGCCCGGCGTCGGCTGCCCGGGGCGTACCGTCTCGAGGGCCGGATCGGTGGCGTCCGCCGGTTCACCACCCGACGGGAGAAGCGGCTCGCCACCGTTGCGCGGAACCGCGTCGCCACCCGCCGGGTCAGACCTCACGCAGTTCCTCGACCTCGTCGGCGCAGCCCAGCACCTGACAGACCTCCGCGGTCACGTCGGCGGGCAACAGCCCCTCCTCGGCGCAGAGCGAGAGCAGCTTCTGGGCGGAGATGCCGAGGTCGGCCAGGAGATCCGCGTCGCCGACCGGGTCGGCCTCGGGGTCCACGGCCGGTTGCTCGCTCTCCTCCTCGCCACCGCCGCTGGGGCGGGGCTCGTCCACCTCGTCGAGCCCAGTGACGGAGGTCTTCAGGTCACCGACGAGCAGCGCGCCCAGCCGGGACTCCTCCGCGTACGCCGAGTCGGAGCCGAAGACGCGCAGGTCCTCACCCTCGTCGAGACGCATGATCACCAAATACGTGTCGTCGGCCTCGACGAAGAGCAGCGACAGGTCGGCGTCCTGGTCGACGTCCCGCAGGCGGTCCGCGACCTCGTCGATGTCGGTGGCCCCTCGCAGGTTCACCTCGGCGGCCGTCCAGTCGCCGTCATCGCGCACCACGGCCGCAGCGAAGTACGACACGATCCCCCCAAATTGCCTCGGCACAGCACGCCGACTCGTTACGCGTGCACGTTATCCGGTCGGGTCGGCGGGCGGCCGGTCAACGCCCCGACGGGCAGGTCAATACTGACAAAGTCATGGCCGTCTCAGCCGGCCAGCCGCCGCCTCGTGGCGATCAGTTGCCGGAGCCGCTCGGTACGCATCCGCTGCGGGCGTTCGCGCTGGCGTACCGCCCGAGCCCCGGCCAACTCGGCGAGGACTTGCAGGCGACGGCGGCTGCGGTCCGGGTCGAGCCGCGGTGTGGTCCAGGCCATGCTGCCGAGCGTGCCGAGTCCACACGCGCACGTCAAGCCGGGTTCCGGAGCGCAGCCGGGCGGCCACGCGACGCAGTCACCAGAGCGGCCAGTTCCCGGTGGTCGCCCAGCGTACGGCCACCACCGCGGCGGCGATGCTCCATCCGCCGGCGGTCACGATCGCGATCCCGGTGGCCACTCCACGGTCGCCGTGCCGGACCAGCACCAGGGCCGCCGGCCAGGCCAGCAGCCCGGCCAGCAACGTCCACCAGGCGTAGCCCGCCACGTCCGTGCCAAGCAGCCCGAACAGCAGCAGCCAGGCGAAGGCCGCGCCACCGCCGGCCGCGACTCCGACACCGGTGACCGGGTGCGGTTCGCGGTAGGTGGGCCGGGTGGGCGGCCCGGCCGGAAAGAGCCCCGAGGGGGTACGCGCAGACGGGCGGTACGCGGCACCCGGGTCGTACGGAAGGGGCTGCTGCCCGGTCGTCACGCCTCGCCTCCCCTCGGCCGGAGTACTCGTCTCACCGTACCGACTCTGTCAGGATGACCGGATGCCGTCGCCGACGATCAGACGCCGCGCGTACCCGATCCTGCTGCTGCTCGCCACGGCGCTCGCCGGCGGCTGCGCCTCGACCCGGCCGGGGGTGCCGCCGGCCGGCACGGTACCGCCCCCGCCGAGCGCCCCGGCCAGCGCGGACCAGCCGGCGGCACCGGGATCGGCCCGCCCGACGGCGCCGGGCACGGCACCCGCGTCGACGACCACGCCGCGCGCCGAGCTGCGGCATGTCTTCCCGGTTCGCAGCGGCAACGTCGACTACCACAAGACGCACTCCGGCTACCCGGCGACGGACATCTTCGCCGACTGCGGCGAGCCGGTCGTCGCGGTCACCGACGGCACGATCCTCGAGGTGAGCCGGGTGGACCGGTTCGACAAGCGGGGCCCGCTCGGGCCGAACAACGGCGGGCTGTCGGTGTCGCTGCTCGGTGACGACGGGGTGCGGTACTACGGCTCGCACCTGAGCACGATCGCGGGCGGCGTGGACGCCGGTGTGCGGGTACGTGCCGGTCAGAAGTTGGCCGAGGTGGGCCGGACGGGCAACGCGAACAACGTCTGCCACCTGCATTTCGGTATCTCCCCGCGCTGCTCGGGTCAGGACGGTTGGTGGATCCGGCGGGGCGTGGTCTGGCCGGCGCGCTACCTGGACTCGTGGCGCAAGGGCGGCAACCGGGGTCCGGCTTCCGAGGTCACCACCTGGCAGCGGCGGCACGGCTGTCCGAAGGCTCCCTGAACGGCGCTGCTGCACTAGGTTCGATGGGATGAATCCCCGGGACCCCATCGCCGACCTGCGGCGGATCGCGTTCCTCCTGGAGCGGGCGAACGAGGCGACCTACCGGGTACGGGCGTTCCGCTCCGCAGCCAGGTCGCTCGCCGCCCTTGCGCCGGCCGAGCTGGCCGAGCGGGCGAAGGCCGGCACCCTCACCGAACTGCCGGGCGTCGGCGACGTCACGGCCCGCTGCGTGGCCGAGTCGCTCGCCGGTGAGGAACCGGTATACCTGCGCCGGCTGGTCGCCACCGAGGGCAGCGACCTGGACGCCGAGGCGGCAGCCCTGCGTACGGCGCTGCGCGGGGACTGCCACACGCACTCCGACTGGTCGGACGGCGGATCGCCGGTGGAGGAGATGGCGCTGGCCGCGGTGGAGCTGGGGCACGAATATCTGGTGCTGACCGACCACTCGCCCCGGTTGACGGTGGCCAAGGGACTTACCGCCGATCGGCTACGTCGTCAGCTCGACCACGTGCAGAAGCTGAACGCGGCGCTTCCCGAGGGCTTCCGGATCCTCACCGGCATCGAGGTGGACATCCTCGCCGACGGTTCCCTCGACCAGGACGAGAAGCTACTGGCGCGACTCGACGTGGTGGTGGGTTCGGTGCACAGCGGCTTGAACGACGAGCGGTCGAAGATGACCCGGCGGATGCTGACCGCGATCGCCAATCCGCACCTGGACATTCTCGGGCACTGCACCGGGCGGATGGTGTCCTCCCGTCCGGCCGGGGTCACCGGGCCGGGCGACCGTGGGCACCGAGCCCGTACCCGCAAGGAGAGCGACTTCGACGCGGACGCCGTCTTCGCCGCCTGCGCGGAGCACGACGTGGCCGTGGAAATCAACTCGCGTCCGGAGCGGCAGGACCCACCTAAGCGTCTGATCCGGCGGGCGCTGGAGGCGGGCTGCCGCTTCGCCATCAACACCGACGCCCATGCTCCGGGCCAGCTGGACTGGCAGCGCTTCGGCTGCGAGCGCGCGGCCCGCTGCGGCGTCCCCGCCGACCGAGTGATCAACACCTGGTCGGCGGATCAGCTCGTCGACTGGACCCACCCCCACCACTGACCCCCCACCCCCTCCCCCCACCTCCCCCCACCCCGTTGATCAAGAGGTTGGCGTCATGGCGGGCGCCTGATCTGACGCAAACTTCTTGATCAACGGGGGCTAGCCAGGGGTGGAAGGGGGTGGGGGGCATGGGGGGTGGGGGGGTGGGGGTTAATGGGGGGTGGCGGGTTCGGGTGCGGGTGTGGCGGGGGTGCCGACGCTGACGGGCGTGGTGCGGCGTCGGCTGAGCAGGCCCTGCGAGACGGCGACGCCGATCAGCACGATCAGCGCGCCGACCGGCTGGTGCCAGTTGAGTCGCTCACCGAGGGCCACGGCACCGATCAGCACCGCGAACACCGGGATCAGGTAGGTCACGGTGGCGGCCGTGCTCGCCCCGGCGACCCGGATGTTGCGCATGTTGATGACGAAGGCAAGGCCGGTGCCGAGCGCACCGAGCGCGACCACGCTGGCCACCACCGGCAGCGACAGCGCAGTCGGCAGCGGGGGCGCCCCGGCCACCAGCGGGGTGACGATCGCCAACTGCACGGTGGCGAGCAGCAGCTGCGCGGCCGAGAGCGAGAGCCCGGAGTGGGTGCTGCCGGCGACGAAGCGCTTCTGGTAGGGGATCGCGATGCCGTAGCAGGCGGCGGCCCCGAAGCACATCAGCTGGCCGGCGAAGTGCGATCCGCCGACGCCCTCCCAGACGCCGAGCACCACCAGCACGCCGGTGAACCCGAGGGCGAGACCCACCGCCCGGCGCGTGGTGAGCCGCTCGGTACGGAAGACCAGCACCGCCAGCGGCAGGACGATCAGCGGCGTGGTGGCGTTCCAGATGCCCGCGAGCATCGACTCGACCCGCTGCTCGCCGTAGCCGAAGAGCGTGAACGGGACGGCCACGCCGAACGCGGCCACGACGAAGAGATGCGCCCAGACGCGGGGCTCCCGCGGCAACCGGTCGCGCAGCACGGCGAGCACCACCAGCAGGGTGACGGCTCCGGTGACGACCCGGTAGAGGGTGAGCTGAAGGGGATGGAGTTCCTCGACCCCGACCTTGATGAACAGGAAGCTCGAACCCCAGATCGCGGCGAGGGCGAGGAAACCGGGCAGCCAGCTGCGGGACGCCGGCCGGTCAGGAGCGGAGTGGTCAGTCACCCCTGACACTTTGCCGAATGGGTACGACGATGTCGCGCGACTTTCGGACAGGATGCCCCACCCCTTTCCCCGATCGGGTCCGACCCGGCGGACCGGCTGCCCTGAACACGGCAAACACGGGCGACACGGGGCGGGACAGGTCACGTAGGGTCGCCACGTGGGACGAATCGACGAACTCGCGAACCGCTACGTGGCCGAGTGGGTGCCGCTGAGCCCGACCGGTGCCACCTACGTGGGCATCGCCGGATATGACGACAAGCTGGACGACCTGACGCCCGAGGGGTACGAGTCCCGGGCCGAACTTACCCGCCGCACCCTGGCGGACCTGGACGTGACCGAGCCGCAGACCGAGGCGGAACGGACCGCCAAGGAGGCCATGCAGGAGCGGCTCGGCCTCGATCTGGCGCGCTACGAGGCGGGCGAGACGACCAGTGAGGTCAACGTCATCGCCAGCGGCCTGCACGACATCCGGATGGTCTTCGACCTGATGCCGACCGAGGGCGAGGACGCGCAGGCCAACGTCGCATCCCGGCTGAACGGCTTCGCGGCCGCCCTGGACGGCTACAAGACCACGCTGCGTGAGGCGGCCGCCGCCGGGCACATCAGCTCGAAGGTGCAGCTGACCGAGGTGGCCAAGCAGTGCGACATCTGGGTCGACCCGAGCGGCGACAACTTCTTCCACGGCCTGGTCGAGCGACTGGGCGCGGACGGCAGCGTCGGTGCCGAGCTGCGCCGGGGCGCGGCCGCGGCCACTGCGGCCACCGCCGAGTTCGGCCAGTTCCTCCGCACCGAGCTGGCCCCGCGGGGGCGGGACAAGCAGGCCGCCGGCCGGGAGCGCTACGAGCTGGCGTCGCAGTACTTCCTCGGCGCCAAGGTCGACCTGGACGAGACGTACGCCTGGGGCTTCGCGGAGCTGGCCCGCCTGGAGAGCGAGATGCGGCAGGTGGCCGCGCGGATCGCCGGTGCGGGCGCGACGGTCGACGAGGCCGTGGCGAAGCTGGACTCCGACCCGGCGCGGACCATCCAGGGCAAGGAGGCGTTCCGCGACTGGATGCAGGCGCTCGCCGACAAGGCGATCAGCGAGCTGCACGGCACCCACTTCGACATCCCGGAGCAGGTCCGGCGGATCGAGTGCTGCCTGGCACCGACCAGCGACGGTGCGATCTACTACACCGGGCCGAGCGAGGACTTCTCCCGCCCGGGGCGGATGTGGTGGGCGGTGCCGCAGGGCATCAGCGACTTCTCCACCTGGCGCGAGGTGACCACGGTCTACCACGAGGGAGTGCCGGGTCACCACCTCCAGGTCGCGCAGACCGCCGTCCGGGCCGACCTGCTCAACCGCTGGCAGCGGCTGCTCTGCTGGGTCTCCGGGCACGGCGAGGGCTGGGCGCTCTACTCGGAGCGGCTGATGGACGATCTGGGCTACCTGGAGGATCCGGGCGACAAGCTCGGCATGCTCGACGCCCAGGCGCTGCGGGCGGCGCGGGTCATCGTCGACATCGGCATGCACCTGGAGCTGGAGATCCCGCGCGACAACCCGTTCGGCTTCCACCCGGGTGAGCGTTGGACGCCGGAGCTGGGCTGGGAGTTCATGCGCGCGCACTGCCGGGTGCCGGACGAGAACCTCCGCTTCGAGCTGAACCGTTACCTGGGCTGGCCGGGGCAGGCGCCGTCGTACAAGGTGGGCGAGCGGATCTGGCTCCAGGCCCGGGACGATGCGAAGGCCCGCAAGGGCGCCGACTTCGACCTCAAGGAGTTCCACCGGCAGGCCCTCGACCTGGGTGCGCTCGGTCTGGACCCGCTCCGCCAGGCGCTCGCCCGGCTCTGACCACCGCTCGTCGGGCTACGGCCGGGGTACCGCCGATCGCGGCGCCCCGGCCGTAGCCGGCGCTCGTCAGGTCAGGTCGATGTGCAGCGGCCCGGTGGGCTTCTTCGCGGTCAGCGTGTCGCAGTCGATGTACGCCAGGCCGATCTCGACATCGGTGAAGGTGATGGGCACCGGCGAGGTGACCGGTATCCCGTCCGGGAAGGGCAGGTCCGGGGTGAGCGTGACCTTCACGCCGGCGAGCCGCCCCACGTACCGGGTGGCGTAGAACGTTACGTTGCCTTTCACGATCAGCCGCTCGGTGACGTACCGGACGGTCTTCCCCTCCGGACCGCCTACCTCGAGCACGAAGTCGTTCGTGACGGCCTTGTCCATGGTGAACATCAGCGTCTTGAGCTTGCCGTCGTCGGTGTCCAGCTCGGCGATTCCCGCGAAGTGCAGGCCGGTCATGGTCTGCTTCGAACCGGTGAGCTTGCCGGGCTTGGCCGCGACCTTCGGCACGTCCGAGCCGGTGGCGACCCGGGGCAGTGGTTTGCCGACCTCGACCGGCTTGGGCTTGCCCGGGGTCGGTGCCCCGCACGTGTCGCGGGCCGGCTTGCCCGGCTTCGACGAGGCGCCCGGCCGGTCGCCTGGCGAGGCGGCCCGCGTCGGCGTGGCCGTGCTGCCGCCTCCCGGCCGCGTCGTGGTCGACGGTGACGCCTCGCGGTCGTCGTCCGGGTCGTCTCCGGTGAGCAGGCCGGTGATCCCGTCGACGATGTCGGTCAGCAGGTTGCCGTCCGACGATTCGTCCGGGTCGGGGGTACCGCTGCTCGACGTCGAAGGGCTCGGCAAACTCGGGGCGGTCGGCTTCACCGTCGGTTTCGCGGTCGCCGTCGGCTTCGGGCAGGCCGGGGCGGCGGCCGCCGGCTCCACGGGGCGGAGCCCGACCAACCCGGCCGCAACGGCCGCCGTCGTGACGAGCAGGATCGCGTACGTCTTCGGGTCTCGGTGCCGGCCGTCGGCCGCCGGCTGCTCCGGATCGGCGGGCAGGTCCTGGGTGGTCTCCGTCCTGCCGGACGGCTCGGCAGGTGCCGGTTCCCGCAGCGGGTTACGCGGCTGCGGCGGCACGTCGGCGAGGACGCCGGTGGGCTCCTCGGCACGCTGTCGCGGCATCAGCTCGTCCACGAGCGCGGCCTCGTCGGCGTCGGCCGTTCCCGTACCGGGCTCCTCCGTGGAACTCGTCGTCGCGTGCAGCTCCGCGGTGTCCTGTGGAGCAGCCGGTGTTCTGCGCGGAACCCAGGCGAAGCCGAGCGCGCTGCCGACCATGCCGAGCAGCAGGCCGATAAAGAAGCCACCGAGGTTCACGCCGATCAGCGAGTAGACGGCGGTCACCGCCGCGACCACGGCGTAGAAGGTGCGCTGCGCCGGGCTGAACCAGAAGAGCAGCCCGCAGGTGATCAGGATGGCGGGGACCAACCAGGTCAGGAAGCCGGTCGGCCCCATCTTGAAGGTGAGGCCGTTGAGGCTCATCTGCGTGCTGCCGAAGATCTCCAGGCCGGCCAGCATGGTGAAGAGACCGCCCCAGAACGGCCGCTGCCGCCGCCAGCGGCGGAATCCGCGCCACGCCCGGCCCAGCCAGCCGAACGGGTTGGAGCGGACTTCTTGCGACTCGGCGGTTGTCACGTACTCCTCCTGGTGCTGACGGGGTGGGACATGGTCGAGGCCCGCGGAGGGTGCCCTCCGCGGGCCTCGGCGTCAGATCACTTCGGGTCCGGGAAGCATTCCTTCGCCTTGTCGCCGATGTTGACTTTGAGCTTGAGGCCGGTGAGGTTGAACGTGCCGGCGCTGGTGGAGCGGGCCACCTGCCGGAGATCGGTGATGACCACCCTGTCCGCGCTCTGCCCGAAGGACTTCTTCAGGGCGTGCTTGTTCAGGTCGGTCGCGTCACGGCCGATCTGAATGTTGGTGAACGTCGCGTCGCCCTCGAGGGAGTCCATGTCGATCAGCAGGCCCTTGGCCCTCGCCGGCGTGCCGCCACCACCGGCGTTGATGGTGAGCACGATCTTCATCCCAGGAATGCTGGCGTTGACGGACTGGCAGAGGTCGTAGAGCCGGGCGTCGGCGATCTCGGACACCGCGACCGGGTGGGGGCTGCCGTCCTTCTCCTCGGCGATGCCGCCGTACTGCTCGAAGCCATCGCCCACCAGCTTCGAGGCACCGACCTTGAACGTCTGGCCGGACACGTCGAACGAGGCGGCGATGGCACCGTTCGCCATGCCGAAGACGATGGCGCCGGCGACGGCGGTCGCCGGAACCATCATGGCGGCGAAGCGACGCCACCGGGTGCCACCGCCAGGTTGGCGGTCTTCCGATTCACTCACGGGTCCTCCTCGACGGGGATGTCGTCACGAATCAGGGACGCGACTCGGACGGGAGATCGGGGCGCTGCGGGGCCGTCGCCGACGGGCTGTGCAGTACGCGGATGGATGTTCTCGCGAAGCGACGTAGCTCACAAGACCCGTGCTACTGACCGGTAACCCGCTCGCGACAGGGAGGCCCCCGAGCATCACCAAGCGTTGCGGAGAGCTACCGCGGCGTTGAGCGACAACCGGGTCATACCGGGAGCAGACAGTCAGCGGGCTTCACCTCGGGTAGCCACAGCCGACGGAAATCACAGTTCGGTAACGAACAGCTGTCAATGCGCTGAGGATGCCGGAAACCTCCGCCGACCGGGTGACCCGACCCGACGTACGGGTCAGGCAGGGCGGCCGGCGGCAGCGAGCCACGACCCGAGCAGATGGCGGTCGATCGAGTCGATCCGGCCCAGCCGCCCCGCAGCCGCCCGGGCACGCAGCTCGTCCGGGGTGAACCAGCGCGCCTCCAGCAGCTCGACGCCGTCCACCTCGACCTCCATGGACACGGCTGTAGCGCGGAAGGCGACCATCAGGCCGGCCGGGAACGGCCACGCCTGCGACCCCTGGTACGCGACGTCGGTCACCTCGACGCCGACCTCCTCGGCGATCTCCCGGTGTACCGCGTCCTCCAGGCTCTCGCCCACCTCGACGAACCCGGCCAGCGTCGAGTACGACCCCTCCGCCGCACCCGCGTGTCGCGCCAGCAGGCAGCGGTCGGCACCACCGGGCGCTTGAACCAGCACGATGACGGCCGGCTCGATGCGGGGGAAGAACAACCGCCCGCACTCCGGCTCCGAGCACATCCGCACGTGCCCGCCGTCCCGAGCGCTGGTGCGCGCGCCGCAGCTGCCGCACCAGCGCTGCTGCCGGTGCCAGTGGAACAGCCCCCGCGCGTACGCCTGGGCGGCCGCGTCAGCCGGACCGAGACGACCGGCCAGCTTCCGCACGTCCACCGCCGACATCGCACCGGTCAGCGCCAGGGCGTCCGCCTCGGAGTGCCGGGTGAGATCCGCCCCGAACACCGCCACGTCGCCGTCCAGGCCGAGGAAGACCGTCTCGGCCGCGGCGGCGAGGACCCGGGCCGCGGCGACACCGGTGAGCCGCACCGGAGCGTGCTCGGCGGTCACCAGGCAGCGGTCGTTCCAGAGCGGCAGCACCGTGGTCCGCTCGTCGGCGCGCAACGCCGCCAACCGTTCGCTGTCGGCGCGCAGCGCACCCGCCCGGTCGAGCCACCCTCCGCCGTAGGCGAACACCGCGTCGTCGATCCGCACGCCGTCACGTTGCCACGTCCCGTCGGCGACCGCCAGGACCGGTGGCCTACCAGCCACTCGGCATGCGACACGCCGCACGACGCGCGGCGTACGGCGGACCCGACGACGACTGCCAGACCCGCCCCGGCGTTGGTTACCGTAGGTCTCCGTTCGGGGAGGGTCCCCGGTGACACATCCGATCGAGGTTGCTGTGACGCTGTACGGCGCGAACCGTCCGCCCGCCGACGACCGTCCCACCGTGCAGGTCACCGCGGTCACCTGGCCGATCGAGGAGCCCGCGCCACCGGCCCCGGTGGCGCCGCGCCGCCGGCGTCGGCTGCGGCTGCTGGTCGCGGTGGGTGGCGCCGCCGCCATCCTCGGCGCCGTGGCAGGCGTCGGCGCCTACGCGTACGCCGGTGACGTGCCGCGCGGCACCACGGTGCTCGGCGCGGAGCTGGGCGGCCGGAGCCGCGCGGAAGCGGTCCGGCAGCTACAGGCGGAGCTGGATCGGCGCAGCGCCGATCTCGCCAAGCCATTCGCCGTCCGCGTGGGGGAGCGGACCGTCGAGGTCGCTCCCGTCGAGGTCGGCCTGGCGGTGGACGTGCCGGCGAGCGTGGCGGCCGCAACGGACGCCTCGGCACACCTGGTGAAACGGCTGGTCGGCTCCCGGTCGGTGCAGCCGGTGGTGTCGGTCGACGTCGACCGGCTGCACACCGCCCTGGAGAAGGCGGCCGGCGACCAGAGCCGGAAGATGACCATGCCGGCGATCACGTACACCGGCACGACCCCGAAGGTCGTGTACCCGAAGCCGGGCCTGGGGCTCGACCCGCGTCTCTCGGCCGACGCGGTCCGGGCCGGCTGGCTCACCGGCCATCCAGTGACCGTACCGCTGGTCGAGACGAACCCGGCCACCACTCGCGAGGAGGTGGACCGGCTGGTGGACGAGCTGGCGCGGCCCGCTGTCGGTGCGCCGGTGAAGCTCACGACCGACAAGGGCTCGGTGAGCATCCCGCCGAAGGCGATCGCCAAGAGCCTGCGGTTCACGGCCGACCAGTCCGGGAAGCTGACCCCGAAGGTGGACGTGAAGCGGCTGCGCACCGCGCTCGGCGACGACCTGTCGACCATCGAGGTGGCCCCGAAGAACGCCCGGATGGCCATCTCCGGTGGACGGCCGAAGGTGGTCGACCCCGGCCGTCCCGGCCAGCAGTTGGACAACGCCAGGCTGGGCCGGGACCTGCTCGCCGTCCTGCCCGAGGCCGACGGACGTGAGGTGACCGGAACGCTTGAACCGGCGCAACCGAAGCTGACGGCGGAGAAGCTCGGCAGTCTGGGCATCAAGGAGAAGGTCTCCTCGTTCACCACCCGGTTCACCGGGGGCCTGTCGTCGTCGCGCAGCCAGAACATCGTGACCGTCGCCCGGGAGGTCGACGGCACGGTGGTGCTGCCCGGCGAGACGTTCTCGCTGAACGGGCACACCGGTGAGCGCGGTTACGCGCAGGGCTACCGGGACGCGCCGGTCATCCTCGACGGAAAGCTGGTGCCGGGCGTCGGCGGCGGCACCTCACAGTTCACCACCACGCTCTTCAACGCCACCTACTACGCGGGCCTCGAGGACGTCGAGCACAAGCCACACTCGTACTGGTTCGACCGGTACCCGGCGGTGATCGAGTCGACCATCTTCTGGCCGGACCTGGACTTCAAGTTCCGCAACAACACCGAGCACGGGCTTCTGATCGACACCTCGCACACCTCGAGCACGATCACGGTCTCGATCTGGAGCACGAAGATCTACGACAGCGTCAAGACGGAGTACGGCCCGCGTCGCAACATCACCACGCCGAGGACCATCCACCTGGAGCCGGGCCCGTCCTGCATTCCCAGCAACGGCATCAACGGCTTCACCCAGGACGCCTTCCGGGTGATCCGCAAGGACGGCAAAGTGATCAAGCGGGAGAAGTTCACCTGGCGCTACGACGCCGAGCCGCGCTATGTCTGCGGCGGCCAGCCCTGACGGTCGCCGGCGCCCTCGGTTTCCGCGGTATCCCGGGTCAGCACTGCGCCTCGCCCAGACCCTTCCGTACGCCGTCGGCGTCCCGGCCGGCCAGGTAGATGGGGGCACCAGGTTCGTGCCGCCAACTGTCGTCGAGGCCCCAGCCGTCGACGAGGTCGAGGCCGATAGGCCTCCGGCGTCGACCTGGTCGAAGTCGATCTCGTCAACCGGGTCCATGGCCACCCGCTCGGCGTCGGGGTCGTTGCTGGCCATCGGCAGGGCGATCCGACCGGCGCCCGGTGGGCTGCTCCGGCGTTCTCCAGCAGATGCCGAGCGGTGATGGTGCCGAACGCCTTGACCAGCCGAGTAACGGGGAACTGTTCGGGCGTACACCGGTTGGATGCCTTGCCGTCCATGGCTTCCGGGATTTCGCGGTGGCGGTCCGGGTAGTAGTTGTCGGCGTCGAGCGGGATCTTCCCGGCGAAGAGCTCGCTCGGTGGTTCCGGCACCGCCGTCAGTGGCACGGCGACCACGACGCTAACCGAGGGGCCACCGGAGATCCGCAGAGTCGGCGGATGGCGGCCGCGCTGTTGCTGGATTTGCTGTGGAAACGCGTTCAGGGCCACCCCAAAAAGGGGTGGCCCTGAACGGAAAGAATGTCCGGCGGTGTCCTACTCTCCCACACCCTCCCGAGTGCAGTACCATCGGCGCTGGAGGGCTTAGCTTCCG
>NZ_JBEXFP010000009.1:0-167103 GCF_040606825.1 Micromonospora sp. NPDC005367
CATGGGGGTGTCGCACGGGTGAAGTCGAGGGGGAGTGTGCCCGGCGGCGTGGCCTGCTCGGGCGGTCCGGGGTGTAACGGTGGGGGCCGGCGGGGTGTTCCGCCTGGGGCCCGGCTTCCCGGGGATGCTGCCAGTACTTCGGCGGCTTGGGGGTGTAACGGTGGGGGCCGGTGCGGCATTCCGCCGGGGGCCGGGGGTGGCCGCGTGGTGGAGCTGCGGCGGCTCGGGGGTTTCAACGAGCCCGGGGGTGGTGGTGTTCCCGGCCGAGGTTCTGCGCCGCGGGGCCGGCGACCGGGGTCGCGCGGCACGTCATGTTCAACGACCCGGCCCTCGGCATGATTCCACCGCCGGGGTGGCCCCGGACACGGGACGCCCACCCCGATAACGGACATTCGACGCGACCAGTCGCCCACCGAGCCGGACAAACCAGCCCGGTTAGGCCGGCCGGCGACATGATCGACTCGCCTTTATTGAAGTCGCGGTAACCCGAGGCCCGGGACACCCCGACATCAATGAACCCGAGTCGATCACCCCGCCGATCGCCCTGATCGCGCGGTTCGCCCCGATCAACCGGTCGCGGATCGCGCCGGTCGCCTCGATCGCCTCGGTCGGGCGCTGCGCCGTCGCGCCGGCCTCGGTCGTCGGTCCGCGTGTCGTTTTGGGTCGCAGGTCGCTGCCTCGCCCGCCGCCTTCGCCGCCTCAGGCCGGGTCGGTCGCGGTTTCCGGCGTTGTCTGGGTGGGAATCGGCGCGGTATCCGCCACTGGACGAGTGGCTGGCGTCGTCGGAGCGCTGGCGGGCGGTGTCACCAGGTCGGTGGTTGGCGTCGTTGCGGTGCTGGCGGGTCGTGTCGTCACTGGGTCGGTGGTTGGCGGCGTCGGGGCGCTGGCGGGTCGTGTCGTCACTGGGTCGGCGGTTGGCGGCGTCGGGGCGCTGGCGGGTCGTGTCGTCACTGGGTCGGCGGTTGGCGGCGTCGGGGCGCCGGCGGGCGGTGTGGTCGCCGGATCGGTGGCTTCGGCAGGGGTTGCCGGCCAGGGGATCTCCGGGGACGGGTGGTACGTGATCCCGGCGGTCGCCCAGCGTGCGCCGTGCCCGGCCAGCCGCTGCCGGAACCCGGCCCAACTGTGCGCCGACCGCGGTGACCAGCCCAGTTCCGCGAGAGCGGGTAGCCGGGGGAAGAGCATGAACTCGATCTCCGGCAGCGAGGTCACCGACTCGGTCCAGAGCGGGGCCTCCACGCCGAGTATCGCCTCGGCCGGTACGTCGGCGACGTGGCTGCCCGGGTCCCAGTCGTACGCCCGGCGTACGTCGATCAGTCCGGCCCAGTCGTGTCCGAGCGGGGTGTCGGGTGCGTACTTCATGTCCAGGTAGGCGTGGTTGCCGGGGGAGAGGATGAGCCGTGCTCCCCGGCGTACCGCCTCGGCTGTGGCGGGGTCGTCGCCGTTCGTGCCCCACCACTGGAGGATCCGTCCTTCGATGTGCGCGGCCGGGGCTATCTGGTGCCAGCCGACCACGGTCTTGCCGGTGTCGGCGACGATGCGCTGCACTCGCTCGACGAAGCCGGTGTACGTGGCGCCCTTCACCTTGAACGCCTCGTCGCCGCCGATGTGCAGGTACGGGCCGGGGGTGTGCGCGGCCGCCTCGCCGAGCACGTCGGCGATGAACTGGTAGGTCCGTTCGCTCGTCGGGTCGACGTAGCTGAAGCCCACTTCGGTGCCGGTGTACGGCGGTGGCGTGACGCCGTCCGGGGCCAGTTCGCCGTACGCGGCCAGCGCGGAGTTGGTGTGTCCGGGCAGATCGATCTCGGGTACGACGGTGATGTGCCGGGCCGCGGCGTACTCGACGATGCGCTGGTAGTCGGCGGTGGTGTAGTAGCCGCCCGGGCCGTCGCCGACCTCGGTCGCGGCTCCGACGGTGGTGAGGCGGGGCCAGCCGGGTACCGAGATCCGCCAGCCCTGGTCGTCGGTGAGGTGCAGGTGCAGGCGGTTGAGCTTGTACCGGGCCAGGTGGTCGATGACCCGGAGTACGCCGGCGACCGGGAAGAAGTGCCGGGCCACGTCGAGCATCGCGCCCCGGTACGGGTACCGCGGCCGGTCGACGATCGATCCGCCGGGCAGCACCCAGGGTCCGGTGACCGGCGTGCGGCTCTCGATGGCCGGCGGTAGGAGCTGACGGAGGGTTTGTACGCCGTGGGAGAGGCCGGCCGGGGACGCTGCCGTGATCCGTACGACGGTGCGGGTCACGGCGAGCCGGTAGCCCTCGGCGCCGAGCGCGTCGTCCCCGGTGAGCGCGAGAACTATCCCGCTGTCCGTTTCCGGGTCGTCCGTGTCGGTCACCGGCAGCGGGTAGCCGGTGGCCGGCCGCAGCAGTTCGGCGAGGTGCTCGGCGACGGCCGGCGCGGCGGTGCCGGCGCTGACCCGGATCACCGTGTCGGCGGTCAGCTGGTGGTCGTCGGCCGGTTCCGGACGTACCTCTTCGGGCCTGGGTACGACGTCGGTGAGCCGTACCGGGGCGGTGGGGGTCAGCAGGTCGCCGGCGACCTGGGCGGCGGTCCGGGCGAGGTCACCGGCGGCGGGGGTACGCAGCGACATCTGCTCGCGGTCGGCGGCGGAGGGGAGGGACGACACGGCGGCGGCTCCGGGGTGTATTCGCGTCGGTTGTGGCAAATATGACGTTCACCGAAATGCGTGCCGTCAAGGGTACGGCGGGCAGTGGTCCCTGCGTGATCATGCGCGTGGGACCGTTCCCAAAAGCCGGTACGAACGCGGATAGTGGTGATGGCTGTGCCTATTGTCACCGAACGGCCCCAGGCCACCCGATGTTCGCTTAACCTTCGCCCACCGATCGCTGACGACGCCGTGATTAACGGCGCTCGCGCCCGGGGTAGTTCCGAACTGAACCTTCGTTAAGTGTCGATGGCGCGCGGGAGGCTCTGGTGGCAGCGCAAGAAACGGTCGATCACAAGTACGTCTACGACTTCGCCGAGGGCAACAAGGACCTCAAGGACCTGCTCGGCGGCAAGGGCGCCAACCTGGCCGAGATGACCAACCTCGGCCTGCCGGTGCCGCCCGGTTTCACGATCACCACCGAGGCCTGCAAGGCGTACCTCGCCACGGGCGCGGAACCGGCCGGGCTCGCCGACCAGATCGAGGCGCACCTGGAGGCCCTCGAACGGGAGATGGGCCGTCGCCTCGGCGACCCGGACGACCCGCTGCTCGTCTCCGTCCGCTCCGGCGCGAAGTTCTCCATGCCGGGAATGATGGAGACCGTCCTCAACGTGGGCCTCAACGACCGCAGCGTGGTCGGCCTCAGCGCGCAGGCGGGGCAGAACGACCGCTTCGCCTGGGACTCGTACCGCCGGTTGATCCAGATGTTCGGCAAGACCGTCTGCGACGTGCCGGGCGAGGAGTTCGAGCACGCGTTGGAGGAGGCCAAGCGCGCCAGGGGCACCACGGACGATCTCGACCTGGCCGCCGACGACCTGCGCGGGCTGGTCGACGCGTACAAGAAGATCTTCGTCAAGCACACCGGGCGGGAGTTCCCGCAGGAGCCGCGGGAACAGCTCGACCTGGCCATCCGGGCGGTCTTCGAGTCGTGGAACGCCGAGCGCGCGGTGGTGTACCGCCGGCAGGAGCGCATCCCAGCCGACCTGGGCACGGCGGTCAACGTGGTGGCGATGGTCTTCGGCAACCTGGGTCCGGACTCCGGCACCGGTGTGTCGTTCACCCGCGACCCGGCCAGTGGCGCCCAGGGCATCTACGGCGACTACCTCGCCAACGCCCAGGGCGAGGACGTGGTCGCCGGCATCCGCAACACCGTGCCGCTGCAGGAGCTGGAGCGGATCGACAAGAAGTCCTACGACGAGCTGCTCGGCTACATGGCCCGGCTGGAGGAGCACTACCGGGACCTCTGCGACATCGAGTTCACCATCGAGCGCGGCAAACTCTGGATGCTGCAGACCCGGGTCGGAAAACGTACGGCGGCCGCGGCCTTCGTCATCGCCGGCCAGCTCGTCGACGAGGGTCTCATCGACCTGAACGAGGCGTTGCACCGCGTCAACGGCGCGCAGTTGGCCCAGCTGATGTTCCCGCGGTTCCGGCTCGACCACGAGTTCGACCCGGTGGCGAAGGGCGTCGGAGCCTCGCCGGGCGCGGCGTCGGGCAAGGCGGTCTTCAGCTCCGACCGCGCCGTCGAACTGGCCGCCCAGGGTGAGTCGGTGATCCTGGTCCGCCGCGAGACCAACCCGGACGACCTGAACGGCATGATCGCGAGCAAGGGCATTCTCACCTCGCGGGGCGGCAAGACCAGCCACGCGGCCGTCGTGGCCCGGGGGATGGGCAAGACCTGCGTCTCCGGTGCCGACGAGCTGGACGTGAACATCCCGCAGCGGAGGTTCACCGTGGGCGGGCACACCGTCGGAGAGGGCGACGTCATCTCGGTCGACGGCACGACCGGAAAGGTCTACCTGGGCGAGGTGCCCGTCATGCCCTCCGAGGTGGTGCAGTACTTCGAGGGCACGCTCGACGCCGAGCAGCGTGACAACCCGCTCGTCCGGGCCGTACACCGGATCATGACGCACGCCGACCAGCTGCGGCGGCTGACCGTACGCGCGAACGCCGACACGGCCGACGACGCGGCCCGGGCCCGGCGCTTCGGCGCCGGCGGCATCGGGCTGTGCCGGACCGAGCACATGTTCCTCGGCGACCGCCGGGAGCTGGTCGAGCGGCTGATCCTGGCCCGCACCGACGACGAACGCGAGAACGCCCTCGCCGCCCTGCTGCCGTTGCAGCGGACCGACTTCGTGGAGATATTCAAGGCGATGGACGGCCTGCCGGTCACCGTCCGGCTGATCGACCCACCGCTGCACGAGTTCCTGCCGCCGCTGGAGCAGCTCGCGGTCAACGTGGCGGTGGCCCAGGAGCGCGGTGAGGACGTGGCCAAGGAGGAGGCGCTGCTCGCCGCCGTGCGGCGGATGCACGAGGAGAACCCGATGCTCGGCCTGCGCGGCGTACGCCTCGGCCTGGTCATCCCCGGCCTGTTCGCGATGCAGGTCCGCGCGATCGTCGAGGCCGCCGTCGCGGTCGTGCGTGACGGCGGGTCGGCCTGCCCGGAGATCATGGTCCCGCTGGTCGGCGCGGTGCAGGAGCTGGAGACGGTACGCGCCGAGGCCGAGAAGATCATCGCGGAGGTGGTCGGGGAGAGCGGCGTCGAGGTGCTGATCGGCACGATGATCGAGGTGCCGCGGGCGGCGCTGACCGCCGGGCAGATCGCCGAGGCGGCGGAGTTCTTCTCCTTCGGCACCAACGACCTGACCCAGATGGGTTGGGGATTCTCCCGCGACGACGTGGAGGCCGCGTTCTTCTGGCGCTACCTGGAGCTGGGCATCTTCGGCATCTCACCGTTCGAGTCGATCGACACCGAGGGAGTGGGCCGGCTGGTCCGGATCGCCGCCGAGGAGGGCCGGGCCGCCCGGCCCGGACTGAAGCTCGGCGTCTGCGGCGAGCACGGCGGCGACCCCGACTCGGTGCACTTCTTCCACTCCGTCGGATTGGACTACGTCTCCTGCTCGCCGTTCCGGGTGCCGGTGGCGCGGCTGGAGGCGGGTCGAGCCGTCGTGGAGACGACCGGCTCGGACAGCCGCTGACCGGACCGGCGGCGGGCCGGATGACCGTCCCGCCGCCGGTGGTGTCGGGCGAGCCGGATCCGGGTTGCCGTGGCGGATTCACCCGGCCCCGGTCCGGGAACTGTCATCCCGCGAGCGGGTTCGCCGGCAGGCCGCACGGCGGTCGCGGGCGTAACCTTGGCTCGCTCGTACTCCGTCGTTGCGGAAGGGTGGCTGCATGACCAGCGTCTGGGAGAGCCTGACCGTCGACGCCCACGATCCGCCCCGGCTGGCCCGGTGGTGGGCCGAGGCCCTCGGCTATCAGGTAGTCACCGAGAAGCCCGACGAGGTGGAGATCCGGCAGTCGCCGGAGCGGCTCCCCGGCATCGTCTTCGTGCCGGTCACCGAGGGCAAGGAGACCAAGAACCGGCTCCACCTCGACCTGCGCCCCGACGACCGCGAGGCAGAGGTCGAGCGGCTGGTCGACATGGGTGCCCGGCACGTCGACGTCGGGCAGGCCGGTGTCGACTGGACGGTGCTCGCCGACCCGGAGGGCAACGAATTCTGCGTGCTCCGGCAACGTGACTAGGGCTGGGACGACCGGTTGAGCGGGCAGCCGTTCGACGCGCCGGACACGCGGCGGCGGGTCACGGAAGCGCCCAAGGACACCGGGCACGGCCGGTCCCCGTACGAGCGGGACCGCGCACGGGTGCTGCACTCGGCGGCGTTCCGGCGGTTGGCCGCGAAGACCCAGGTGCACACGGCGGGCACCGACGACTTTCTGCGTACCCGGCTGACCCACTCGCTGGAGGTCGCGCAGATCGCCCGGGAGATGGGCGCCCGGCTGGGCTGTGACCCGGACGTGGTGGACGTCGCCGGGCTCGCCCACGACCTCGGGCACCCGCCGTTCGGGCACAACGGCGAGGCCGCGCTGGACCTGCTGGCCGGCGACTGCGGCGGCTTCGAGGGCAACGCGCAGACGCTGCGGGTGCTGATCCGGTTGGAGGCGAAGGTGTTCGCCCCCGACGGCTCCTCCGCCGGTCTGAACCTCACCCGCGCCTCGCTCGACGCGGTCGGCAAGTACCCCTGGCCGCGCCGCCCCGGCCGCCGCAAGTTCGGGGTGTACGCCGACGACGCCGACGTGTTCGGCTGGATCCGGGCCGGCGCGCCGCCGGGGGAGCGGCGCTGCCTGGAGGCGCAGGTGATGGACTGGGCGGACGACGTGGCGTACTCGGTACACGACGTCGAGGACGGCATCCACAGTGGGTACGTGTCGCTGCGTCCCCTGCTCGACGACGCCGACGAACGTGCCGCGCTCTGCGCAGACGTGGCGGCGATCTACTCCCGCGAGTCGCCGGCCGACCTCGGTGAGGTGCTGGTGGAGCTTCTCGCCGATCCGGCGCTCGCCCCGCTCGCCGGGTACGACGGCAGCCACGGTGCGCAGGCCGCGCTCAAGGCCACCACCAGCGTGCTGACCGGCCGCTTCGTCTCCGCCGCGGTCTCCGCGACACAGGACCGCTTCGGCCCCGGCCCGCACCGCCGGTACGCGGCGGACCTGGTGGTGCCCCGGGAGGTGCGGGCCCGCTGCGCGCTGCTCAAGGGGATCGCGTTGCGCTACGTGATGCGTCGCCCCGGCGCGCGCGCCCGATACGAGTGGCAGCGGCAGGTGCTCGCCGAGTTGGTCGCCGCTCTGGTGGCCCGGGCGCCGGAGGGGCTCGACCCGGTCTTCGCGCCGCTGTGGCGGGCGGCCCCGGACGACGGCGCGCGGCTGCGTGTGGTGATCGACCAGGTCGCCTCGCTGACCGACCCCGCTGCGGTCGCCTGGCACGCTCGCCTGGCCAGGGATGGTGGACCCCGCCCCACCGCCGGTGAAGGTTAGGGTAACCTAACCAATATGACGGAGCGCCGTACGAAGGTCACCAGGGCTGAGGTAGTGCGTGTCGAGCGGCCCGCCCCGCGCCTGATCCGGCTGGTTCTCGGTGGTGAGGAGCTGACCGGCCTGCCGGTGGGCGAGTTCACCGACCACTACATCAAGGTGGTCTTCCCCCAGCCGCACGTCGCCCACCCGTCGCCGTACGACCTGGAGGCCGTCCGCCGCGACCTGCCGCGCTCGCACTGGCCACGCCTGCGGACGTACACCGTGCGGGCGTGGGACGCGCGAGCCGGGGAGCTCACCGTCGAGGTGGTGTACCACGGCGACGAGGGGCTCGCCGGACCCTGGGCGGCCGGCCTGCGCCCCGGCGATCCGGTGTACTTCGTCGGCCCCGGTGGGGCGTACGCCCCGAGCCCGGCGGCGGACTGGCACTTGCTGGTCGGGGACGAGAGCGCCCTGCCGGCGATCGCCGCGTCGCTGGAGCGGCTGCCGTCCGGCGCGCCGGCGAAGGTCTTCGTCGAGGTCGACGGCCCGGCCGACGAGCTGCCGGATCTGCCGGGGAGAGGTCGAGCTCTACTGGCTGCACCGGGCCGCCCGGCCGGTGGGCGAGGTGCTCGTGGACGCCGTACGGACGCTCGACTTCCCGCCCGGCGCCGTGCACGCGTTCGTGCATGGCGAGGCGGCGTTCGTGAAGGAACTGCGTCGGCTGCTGCGCGTCGAGCGGGGCGTGCCCCGGGAGATGTGCTCCATCTCCGGCTACTGGCGACGGGGCATGGACGACGAGAGTTGGCGGGCCTGCAAGCCCGAGTGGCGGCGGCAGGCCGAGGCCGAGGAGGCGCTGGCCGCCTGAGCTGACGGTACGCATCGTGGGGTGGGGGCATGCTCCCACCCCACTGGCGTCTCCGGCCCCGAAGTGGCGAACTCGCGGGCAGCAGTGTGTCTACGCCGATGTGTAGTAGGGATGCTACATTTTGGCGCAGTAGTTCATCAGCCAGGGAGGGGTCATGACCGCCGTCGAGCTCCCAGGAACCGTTGCCGCTCCGCACCCGCCCGACGGGGACCTCGTACTCGACGTCCGCGATCTGCGCATGCGCTACGGCACCGTCGACGTGCTGCACGGCGTCGACCTCACCGCCCGGCGCGGCGAGGTGCTCGCGCTGCTCGGCCCGAACGGTGCCGGCAAGACCACCACCATCGAGATCCTCGAAGGCTTCCGGATGCGCTCCGCCGGAGATGTCCGGGTCCTCGGCGTCGACCCGAGCCGGGGCGACGAGCGTTGGCGCGCCCGGATGGGGGTGGTGCTCCAGTCCTGGCGTGACCACGGCAAGTGGCGGGTCCGGGAGCTGCTGGCGCACCTGGGCGCCTTCTACGCCCCCTACTCCACCGGCCGGATCCGCCGACCGTGGCCGGTCGACGAGCTGCTGGACACCGTCGGTCTCGCCGAGCACGCCCGCAAGCGGGTCAGCCAGCTCTCCGGGGGTCAACGGCGTCGGCTCGACGTGGCGGTAGGCATCGTGGGCCGCCCCGAGCTGCTCTTCCTGGACGAGCCGACGGTCGGGTTCGACCCGGCCGCTCGCCGCGAGTTCCACGAGCTGGTGCACCGGCTGGCCGACCTGGACGACACCACGATCCTGCTCACCACGCACGACCTGGACGAGGCGGAGAAGCTCGCCGAGCGGATCCTCATCCTGGCCGGCGGCCGCATCATCGCCGACGGTTCGCCGGACGAGCTGTCCCGCCGGGTCGCCGGGAACGCGGAGATCCGCTGGACCCGGGACGGCGAGCGCTTCGTCCACTCCGCAGCCGACGCCACGGCCTTCCTCCGTGACCTGTTCCGGCAGTACGGCGACGACGTGCAGGAGCTGGAGGTCCGCCGGCCCAACCTGGAGGACGCGTACATGGCACTGGTCTACGAGCAGGAGTCCGGGGCCCGAGGCAGCACGGCGGCCGGGGCTTGGCAGCAGGGGAGGCACTGATGAACCCGACCTCGGCGGCCGTCCGGGCCGGATACCAGCGCGGCTTGATCGAGCTGCGCAACACCTTCACCAACGCGCAGGACCTGTGGGGCTACCTCTTCCCGACCCTGGTCCTGCTGGTCACCGTCTTCTTCATGCGTGGAGCCACGGTTCCCGGCACGGACTTCTCCCTCGGCGCCCGTACGCTGCCCAGCGTCCTCGGCATGGGGCTGGCCTTCGGTGGCCTGATCACGCTTGCCCAACAGCTCGTCGTCGAGCGCGAGGACGGCACGCTGCTGCGGGCCAAGGCCACTCCGAACGGCATGCTCGGCTACCTCGTCGGCAAGCTCACCCTGATGTCGACCGTCGCGCTGGTGAGCATGCTCATCCAGCTCGTCCCGTCGCTGTTCCTTGTGGACGGGCTCCGCCTGACCAGCGCACCGGCCTGGCTCACCCTGCTCTGGGTGGCGGTGCTCGGCCTGGTGGCCACCCTGCCCCTCGGCGCGGTCATCGGGTCGCTGATCGAGAACCCGCGCAACCTCGGGCTGATCATGCTGCCGATGATGGGGCTGATCGCGCTCTCCGGCATCTTCTACCCGATCAACGGCTACCCGGGCTGGCTCCAGGCCGTCGCCCAGGCCTTCCCGGTCTACTGGCTAGGGTTGGGCATGCGCTCGGCGCTGCTGCCGGACGCGCTGGCCGCGGTCGAGATCGGCGGGTCGTGGCGGCACCTGGAGACGTTCGGCGTGCTCGGCGCGTGGGCGGTGCTCGGGCTCGTGCTGGCCCCCGTCGTACTGCGGCGGATGGCCCGCCGCGAATCCGGCTCCCGGGTGGCCGCACGCCGGGAGCGGGCCATGCAGCAGGTCATCTGAGAGGACGTCGATGAGCGAGACCGTGCACAACCGCATCGCGGTGCTGCGGGCCGAGCGGGGCATCTCCCGGCGGCAGCTCGCCGACGCGTTGGGTGTGCACTACCAGACGGTCGGCTACCTGGAGCGGGGCGAGTTCCGGCCCAGCCTGCACCTGGCGCTGCGGATAGCCGCGTACTTCGAGGTGCCGGTCGAGGTGGCCTTCTCGATCGAACCGTTCCCCCGCATCGGCGACGCCCCCGCGGAGGCCGGCCGCTCGGCATGACCGGCGGCCGCTTACCGTACCGCTTCAGCGCGGGCGAGCGCCTCGACGGTGGCGTCGTCGCCGGGGCGCGGCGACCCGAGCGGACGCCGGGTCAGTCGGTGGCGGTGAGCTCCGTTCCCGGAGCGATCCGTTCCCTGCCCAGCACGAAGGTGAACAGCACCGCGTACCCGACGATCGCCGCGCTGAGCAACACCAGCACCAGGAACGGCGAGAAGGCCATCAAGGTGATCGCCCAGGCCGAGCCGATCCCGCACGCGGCGAGCACGGTGACACCGAGCGCGACCCGGATCGACAGCCAGTAGAGGCCCAGCCCGCAGAGGAGCCAGAGGGTGGTCGAGCCGGCGAGCAGCAGGCGTACCTCCGTGGTCAGGGTCTCGTCGCGGTGGACCGTCCGGACCACCTGCCCGAGTGCCCAGCCGAGCAGCAGCAGGCCGCCACCGAGCAGGTAGTGCAGGTAGGCGTAGGGCTGACCGCCGCGCAGCCGGTGCATGGGGATGCCACTGGTGACGAAGGTGGCGTAGATCCACCAGATCGCCGCCGGCACGGTGAAGGCCAGCGCCGCGGTGAGGGCCATCTTCTGGTCGGGGTGGTTCGGCACCGTGGCGAGCAGGTTGGCCACCGTGCTGCCGAGCACGATGATGATGAACTGGCCGACCCGTTCCGGGAGGTGCCGGACGTCCACCGGCCACCGGCTGAGCCAGCGGTAGCCGGCCCAGGGCGTGGCGAGCTCGACCAGCGTGCCGGTGATCCAGAACGCCGGCCGCAGGTGCCCGGGCACGGCCAGCGAGGCCAGCCAGATCAGCCAGCCGAGTCCGAAGCCGATCAGGTAGACGAGGGTGCCCGCCCGGGCCACCTCGGTGGTCGGGCGGCCCCGGAAGTAGAGCAGGAGCAGTACGCCACGGACGATCAGGTAGCCGACCGGCAGCATCTCGCCGTCGGGCACCTCATCCACCCCGACGGTGATCGCCCCGGCGCCGAGCAGCGCGAGCAGCAGCAGCAAACGGTGCGGCAGATCATCCGCTTCGTACCGGGTGGCGTAGTAGGCGTGCCCCACCCAAGCCCACTGCACCACCAGGAAGAGCCCGAACACGGTGATCACGCTGCTCAGCCGAGGGGTGCTGTCCTCGCCGAGCCGGTCCACCACGGCCGCCAGGGCGAAGACGAAGATCACGTCGAAGAAGAGTTCGAACCAGGTGGCGTGCCGGTGGCCGGTCTCGTCGACGCTGGCCAACGGCCGGCCTATGGCCCGCCGGCCCCATTCTGCTGCCCGCTCCTGCCACCTCCTCATCTGCCCATGCTCGCCGCACCGGGTCGGTACCTGGGACGGAATGGACAAGCTGCTCGCGATCCGGCTCACCCGGCCGCTCGGTCAACCAGCGTCACCGCGGGCCATCTCCGGGTCGTACCGTCCGCACCTCGCCATGATCTCCACGCCAGGGACGCCAGGGACGCCAGGGACGAAAAGGGGCGAGGGTCACCGGCTCGCTGCCGGCCTACCCTCGCCCCCGGTTCTCGCGGCTTGCGTCACCAGTTGCCGAGGACGAGGCGTCCGTCGACCGGGCCGAGGTTGTAGGGGCCGGAGGTGTACCAGCGGCCGAGGCTGGTGAGGCCGCCGCTCCAGACGTAGTAGGCGAAGGTGCCGTCGCTGATCTGGTAGGCCATGACGATGTCGGCCTTGCCGTCGCCGGTGACGTCGCCGGCGGCGACGCGGTCGCCGACGTTGGACAGGGCGAATGAGCCGTCGCCCTTGTAGTCGGTGGTGTGGGTGAAGCTGCTGCCGGTGGAGGTCCAGCGGTGGATGGTCATGGTGCCGTCGCCGTCGTCGTGTACGAGTGCGGGTTCGGCCTTGCCGTCTCCGGTGAAGTCGGCCACGACCAGGCGTCCGTCGACCGGGCCGAGGTTGTAGGGGCCGGAGGTGTACCAGCGGCCGAGGCTGGTGAGGCCGCCGCTCCAGACGTAGTAGGCGAAGGTGCCGTCGCTGATCTGGTAGGCCATGACGATGTCGGCCTTGCCGTCGCCGGTGACGTCGCCGGCGGCGACGCGGTCGCCGACGTTGGACAGGGCGAATGAGCCGTCGCCCTTGTAGTCGGTGGTGTGGGTGAAGCTGCTGCCGGTGGAGGTCCAGCGGTGGATGGTCATGGTGCCGTCGCCGTCGTCGTGTACGAGTGCGGGTTCGGCCTTGCCGTCTCCGGTGAAGTCGGCCACGACCAGGCGTCCGTCGACCGGGCCGAGGTTGTAGGGACCGGAGGTGTACCAACGACCACGACTGCGCAGGCCCTCGTCGAATACGTAGAAGCCGAAGGTGCCGTCGCTGATCTGGTACGCCATGACGATGTCGTCGTTGCCGTCCCCGTCGACGTCGCCGGCGGCGACCCGGTCGCCGACGTTGGACAGGGCGAAGGAGCCCTCGCCCTTGTAGTCGGTGGTGTGGGTGAAGCTGCTGCCGGTCGAGTTCCAGCGGTGGATGGTCATGGTGCCGTCGCCGTCGTCGTGCGCGAGCGCCGGCCCCTTCCGGCCTGCCGGGCCGTCGATGATCCCGGTTCGCCGAATCGGCTTGTAGGTGCGCAGGTCGGCGGCACTGTTGAAGCCCAGATTGCCCTCGTTGTTCTTCGCGTACGGGTTCTGGACCGTCTGGCCGTCGCTGTTGAAGGAGTAGACGTAGGCGCCCTTGCTGTGGTCGGACCGGTCGGCCCAGTGCGCGAACAGCTCCATGTGGCCCGAGCGCACCATCGCGTCGCCCGGCTGGAAGTCGTCGATGCTGCCGAGGGTCTTCCAGCGCGAGTTGCTGCCCTGGAAGTCGTCGGTGATGTAGCTGGTGTTCAGGTGCCAGGCCATCGAGACCAGGCCGGAGCAGTCCCGGCGGTAGGTCTTGTCTCCGTCGATGTCGCTGGCCCAGGTGCCGGTCTGGGTGTAGGTGATGCCCCGATCGACCCAGTTCTGGGTGCGGGAGAGCATCTCGCTACGCCCGATGGGGCCCTCGATCGTGGAGGCCTGGGCGGGGGCGGCGAGCGACAGGCCGACCAAGCCGCCGGCGACGATCGCCAGGGCCCCGATGGCGGCGAGCTGTCGGCGACCCCGGAAGGGGCGCGAGGCGTGCTGCACGGGTTGTTCCTTCCTGTGTAGGACCAGCGGGTCGCACCCTGGCCCGGTGTGCACGGCGGGTATTGGCCGGAGCACACAGGGCCGGTAAAGTCCGCGGCGCGAGGTCTACCGTGGGGCCAGCCATTGTGGCTGGTCCCGAGTGGTGTCTCGCTGTGCGGTTTTGGGTGCACGACCCCTTTCTGTCGGAGGTATGGGAGAGAAACGGCGCCGGTGTGTGGTGCCTTCGGTCCGGGCTGTTCCTGGGGAAGACCTTCGCGGTGGGACCCGGTAGCGAACCTGAACAAATCCTTGACAATTTCAAACGGCCTGGTCGCAGGCCGTGGCGGTTACTACGGACGCGGGGGCTGGGCCGTGGAACTACGCATGCTTGGGGAACTGCAGGTCCTGGTGGACGGTCGGCCGTTGGAGCTGGGCCCACCGAAACAGCGTCTGGTGTTCGCGGCCCTCGCCGTCGACGCGGGCCGCGGCGTGCCGATCGAGGCGCTCGTCGACCGGGTGTGGGACGACGCCCCGCCGGCTGACGCCCGCGGCGTCCTCTACACCTACCTCACCCGCATCCGCCGGATACTCGCTGCGGCCGGGTCCGAAGCGGCGCCGGTCACCGTGACCCGCAACCAGTCCGGGTATCTCCTGGCCGCCGATCCGGACCACGTCGACCTGCACCGGCTGCGCCGCCTCGCCGAGCGGGCCCAAGGTCTCCCGGCTGATCACCCGGACCGGCCGGCGCTGCTGCGGGAAGCGATCGAGCTATGGCGCGGCGACCCGCTCGACGGCCTGCCCGGCGGCTGGGCGGCCCGGGTCCGCGAAGGGCTGCGCCAGCAACTCGTCCGGGTGTTGCTGGACTGGGCCGACAGCGAGCTGGGTCAGGGCCGGCCAGGGCCGGTCGCCGACCGACTGACCCTGGCGGTCGACCGCAGCCCGCTCATCGAGCCACTGGTGGTCTGCCTGATGCGGGCGTTGTACTTCAACGGGCGCCGGCCGGAGGCGCTCGACCTGTACGCCCGGACACGCTCTTTGCTGGCCGACGAACTCGGCGTCGATCCGGGCGCGGAGCTCCAGGACGTGCACCGGGAGATCCTCCGGGGCACCCTGCGGCCACCGGCGGTCGCCACCGCGCCGGCGGAGCCATCCGCGCCGGCCGCGACCGTGATCCTCACCCCGGCACCGGAGCCGCCGCCGGCCCAGCCACCGGCTGACGGCCCCGGCTGTCAGCTTCCGGCCGATCTGCCCGATCACGTGGGCTGTGAACCGGAGATCTCCTGCGCGTTGAGCGTGCTCCAGCCCACCGGCAGTCGTACCCATGGAACCGCCGGGCCGGTGGTCATCCTCTCCGGCCCCGGCGGGGTGGGGAAGACGTCGCTCAGCGTGCGGCTCGCGTACCTGCTGCGTGACTCGTATCCGGACGGGCAGATCTTCGTGAGTCTGAGTAGCCGTTCGGGCGACTCGGGCGACGCGTTGGACCGGGTGCTGCGGGCGCTCGGTGCCACCAACCTGCAGCAGCTGCGCACGATCGAGGACAAGCTCGGCCAGTACCGGTCGATGTTGAGCGGACGGCGTTTTCTCATCGTGCTCGACTCGGCGGTCAGCGCGGAGGAGGTCCGCCCGCTGGTCCCCGGCGGACCGGGCAGTGCCCTGATCGTCTCCAGCCGGGCCATGCTCACCACCATTCCCGGCGCCGAGCACATCGAGGTGCCACTGCTGAACCGGGCCGATTCCATCAAGCTGCTCCAGCGCATCGTCGGACCGGACCGGGTGCTGTCCGAGCCGGAGGCGGCGGACGCGCTCGTCGAGGTGTGCGCGGGCATGCCGCTTGCCCTGCGCATCGTCGGCGCCCGGATCGCGGCCCGTCCGCATCGCCGGATGGCCCGGTTCGCAGACCGGATGCGCGACGAACGGGCCCGGCTGGACGAGATGGCGGCGGACGGGCTGGCCGTACGGGTCAGCGTCGGAATCAGCTACCGCGCCCTGGGCTTGTCGGCCCGGCGGGCGTTCCGGCTACTCGGCTTCATGGGGGTGCCCAGCTTCGCCGACTGGCTGGTGGCGGCGCTCATCGACGGTTCCGTGGACGAGGCTGAAGAGCTGCTGGAACAGTTGACGGACGCGCGACTGGTGATGGCGGTGCCCGACCCGACCCACGGGCTGCTCAGGTACCAGATGCACGACCTGGTCAGGCTCTTCGCCTGGGAGCGCGCCCGAGAGGAGGACGCCGACGCGGCGCTGCGCTCGGCCGTCTCCAGAGTGCTGCTGGCTGCCACCGAGATCGCGGAGCGGCTCGGCCAGCGTCTGCCGTACGCCGTCCCGCCCCTCTACCGTCAGGAGTCGATGCCGGTCGGTCTGGAGCCATCCGTGCTCGCGGCGGATCATCTCCGACCCGGGTGGTTGGAGGTCGAGTCGCCCGCCCTGATCGCCGCGGTGGAACGGGCCGCCGATCTCGGGATGGACGTGGCCGCGTGTGCTCTGGCCGACGCGTTGGTGCATGCCTCCTTCGCGCTCCGGAACGATTTCGTCGGTTGGGGCCGTACCCATGCGGCGGCGTTGGCCGCAGCCAGGGCGGCCGGTAACGCCGTCGGCGAGGCGGTGATCGAGTGCGGCATCGCCCTGCTCCGGTACAAGGAGGACCGGTTCGCCGACGCTGAGCGCAACTTCCGTACTGCCGTGGAACTCTTCGAGGCGGCTGGTCACGAGCGAGGCGCGGCCACGGGCCGTAACGGTCTCGGCTCGGTGTTGCGTGAGTTCGGGCGGCACCGGGAGGCGATTCCGCTGCTGACCGCGGCGGCCGAGACGCTCAACCGGCTGGGCGACCACACCGGTGCGGCCGATGCCACCTACGGCATGGGGCACAGTCTGCGGGAACTCGGTGACGACGCCGGGGCGTTGGTCTGGCTCGACCGCGCGATCGACAGCTACCGGTCGCTGCGCCATTTCCGGGGCGAGGTCATCGCTGTCCGCGGGATCGGCCTGGTGCACCGTGCGTGCGGCGACCTGGACGAGGCGGAGCGCTGGTTCGTGCGGGCACAGGATCTGGTCACCGAGCACGGTGACGAGCACATGGTCTGCTACACGGAGCAGGCGTTGGCGAAGGTTTGGTTCCGCCGAGGCGACGTGGTTCGGCCGCGCGCCCTGCTCGAGCACGGCCTCGCGACCTGTCGTCGGCTGCACGACCGGTTCGGCGCGGCACTGATCCAGCGGACACTCGGTGAGCTGCACCTGGCCGCCGGACGGCCCACGGCGGCGGTCGAGGCGCTGCGACTGGCGCGCGAGTGGTGGGTCGAGATGGGGCACGATCTCGGTACGGCGCGGACGTTGCGTGACCTCGGCGCGGCGCACGCGGCCCTGGGCGATGTCGCGGCAGCGCACGAGGCCTGGGATTTCGCCTCGGCGACGTTCCGTCGCCTGGGTACCCGTGAGGCGGCCGAGGTGTCCGGCTGGCACCGGCGCTGGGGCTGCGGTTGTGCGTCCAGCGGCTCGTCGGCGGGCCGCCCGCTCTCGGCCGCCGGCCCGATCTGACCGGCGGTGGCCTGCGTTTCAAGATTTGGTTCAGATCTCGAGCAGACCGCCTTCCTAGCGTCGAGGGGAACGCCGGGCACGCGCCCGGCGGGCAGTCCTCGCGAGAATGGGTAGGCGATCATGACGCTCCGACGTAGCAGCACGTACCTGGTCCTGGCGGTCACCCTGACGATGACGGCGAGCGGATGTGGGCAGCCGGAACGCGTCACGGCGAACCCGGCACCCGCATCACCTGCCGCCGCGGTGGCATCCGCGCCGGGCGGGGCGGCGTCGACCGCTGCCGAACCGGTTCCGACGTCCCCCGACGCGCCCGCTGCCGCGCCGCCGGTAACGGACACGGGTCGCGGCGCGGTTCCGGTACCGCCGGCGTCCGCCCCCGCGCCGACGCGCATAGCAGCCATGCCGCCGGCTGTGGATTCCGATCCGATGTGCCGCACACCTGTCCTGCTCGAGGCCACCGCCGCCGCCCTGAAGGCGCCGACGGTGACGCAGGTCGAGGTGGTGGGCTGCCGCGACGGCTTCGCCCGACTGCTCGCCAGGGCGGGAGCGTCGACCGAGATCCCCGGCGGCAACCAGGTGTTCCTCCGGTCGGATCAGCGGGTCTGGAAGGTCGTCGCCCGCACCTCAGCCGGCGTCGACTGCGGCGACCCCAACCTCGCTGCGGAGGTGAGGGCGGTGTGCACGGCCCTGGCGTGAGACGGCCGGAGCAGTGAAAGCGTCACGATCCAGGACAATTCAACCGGCACCTCACTGACGGGGCCGAGGCCCCGGAGTGGCGACGGCCACCCGGGGCCGGAACTGCCGCCGGTACAAGGCAGGATGGAGGGCCGAAGGGGGTGCAACGATGGCGGGGCGGATCCGGGACGAGGACATCGCGCTGGTCCGGGAACGCACCTCGATCGAGGAGATCATCTCCGAGACGGTGACGCTCCGGTCCGCAGGCGGCGGCAATCTCAAGGGGCTGTGCCCGTTCCACGACGAGAAGAGCCCCTCGTTCAACGTGTCGCCGGCACGCAACGTGTGGTACTGCTTCGGCTGCGGCGCGGGCGGCGACGCGATCAAGTTCCTGATGGATGCCGACCATCTCAGCTTCGTCGAGGCGGTCGAGCGGCTCGCCGGCCGCGCCGGGATCCAGCTGCGGTATCTCGAGACCGACTCGGGCCCGTCGCGGAGCCGGCCACAACAGGGGCAGCGGCAGCGGCTGGTCGCCGCGCACGCCGCTGCGGTCGAGTTCTACCAGTCCCAGCTCACCACCGCCGCCGCCCGACCGGCCCGCGAGTTCCTGGCCTCGCGCGGCTTCGACCGCGCGGCCGCCGAGCGGTACGCCTGCGGCTTCGCCCCGGACGCCTGGGACCAGCTCACCAAGCATCTGCGCCAGCGTGGCTTCACCGCTGACGAGCTGGTCACCGCCGGGCTGTCCCGTCCGGCCCGGTCGGGTTCGCTCATCGACCGCTTCCGCCGCCGGCTGCTCTGGCCGATCCGGGACCTCAGCGGAGACGTGATCGGCTTCGGCGCGCGCAAACTCTTCGACGATGACGACGGCCCGAAGTACCTGAACACCCCCGAGACGCCGCTCTACAAGAAGTCGCACGTCCTCTACGGCATCGACCAGGCCAAACGGGAGATCGCCAAGCAGGGCAAAGTGGTCGTCGTGGAGGGCTACACCGACGTGATGGCCTGTCACCTGGCCGGCGTCACCACTGCCGTGGCCACCTGCGGCACCGCGTTCGGCGCCGACCACATCGGCGTGCTGCGCCGGCTCCTGCTCGACACCGACGCCGTCGCCGGCGAGATCATCTTCACCTTCGACGGTGACGCCGCCGGGCAGAAGGCCGCCCTGCGCGCGTTCGACGACGACCAGCGCTTCGTCGGCCGTACCTTCATCGCGGTCAGCCCCGACAACATGGACCCGTGCGAGCTGCGCCTGGCCAAGGGCGACCTGGCCGTACGTGACCTGGTCGCGCGCCGCGAGCCGCTGGTCGACTTCGCGCTGCGGCACGTCATCAGCCGCTACGACCTCGACACCGTCGACGGGCGGGTGGAGGCGATGCGTCGGGCCGCGCCGCTGGTCGCCAAGATCAAGGACCGGGAGAAGCGGCCCGAGTACATCCGTAAGCTCGCCGGCGACCTGGGCATGGAGATCGAGCCGGTGCAGCGGGCCGTGCAGACCGCGGCATCGGGCGCGGACGGTCGGGAGACGAGCACCCGGGCACCCCGGCCCGCCGCCGGGCCTGCGGCGGACAGTCCGCAGTCGATGGTCGAGCGGGAGGCGTTGAAGCTCGCCCTCCAGCAGCCGGTGCTCGCCGGGCCGATGTTCGACGCAGTGGAGGCCCCCGAATACCGGCACCCCGTCCACGTGGCGGTACGCGAGGCGATCGCGGCGGCCGGCGGGGCGGCGGCCGCGCCCGGCGGGGCGGTGTGGATCGAGTCGGTCCGGGACGCCTGCGCCGACCTCGGCGGCCAGGCGCTCGTCGCGGAACTCGCCGTCGAGCCGCTGCGGATCGACGGCGAGCCGGACCCCCGGTACGTCTCGGTGACCGTGGCCAGGTTGCAGTGGGGATCGGTGACCGCCCGGATCAAGGACCTCAAGTCCCGGATCCAACGGATCAACCCGATCAGCAACAAGGACGAGTACTTCGCGCTCTTCGGTGAGCTGCTCTCGCTGGAGCAGCACGCGCGGGCGCTGCGGGAACAGGCCGCGGGAGGACTGTAGATGGGACTGTTCAACCGTCGGCCCAAGTTGCGCCCGGCCGACCGGCCACCACTCGAACCCGACGAGCGGGTGCTCGCCTGGGCCGCGGCCGGAGACGGTGTGGACGGCGGCGTCCTGGTCGCCACCAACCTCGGGCTCTGGCTGCCCGGCCGGCCGGAGCGGTTGGGCTGGCACGAACTGATCAAGGCGGGCTGGTCCGGCCGGGAGCTGACAGTCACGCCGGCCGAACTGGTCGCCGAGCGGGACGGCTACCTGGTGGTCGCCGACGCCGCCCCGCAGACGTACCTGCTGCTCGACCCGGGCGACGTGCCGCATCAGGTGCGGGCGCGGGTCACCCGATCCGTCGCGTACACCCAGCACCACCGGATGACCGGCGGCGCCGGCCGGATCGCCGCCCGCCGGGCCCCCGGTGTCGACGGTCTGACCTGGACCGTCCGGTACGACCCGGGGACCCCGCCCGACGACGCCGAGGTGACCGCCGAGACCGACCGGCTGGTGGTGGCGGCCCGAGGCGCGACCGCTCCCGCCGACGTCTGATCCGGCGGGAGCGACCGACGGCCACGGGTCAGCGCGCGCCCAGGTCCTGCAGTGCCTTCTCCGCGCCCCGGTGCAGCGGCACCGGATCGGTCCGCCGCGCGTTCTCCAACGAGATCCCCTTCGCGGCCTGGTTCGCCTGGACCAACGCGTCCTTGCGTTCGAACAGGGTCCGGGTGATGGCACAGGCGACGTTCGCGTCCAGATTCGTGCGCACCAGCAGCACGTTCGGCACCACGATCGTCGGAGTGTCCGCCGCCGTCCGGTACGCGTCCCGGCCGATGGTGCCGGCCTGGTAGGCCGGGTTCAGCTCGGCCATCTTCGGCAGCAGCGGGGTGATGTCGAGGAACCGCACCTTGTCACCGGCGGTGGTGAACAGGTCGGTCAACCCGCTGGTGGGCAGCCCGCCGGACCAGAAGAAGGCGTCGATGCTGCCGTCCTTCATCCCCTCGACGGTCTTGGTCAGGTCGAGTCGCTGCGCCTGGACGTCCTTCGCCGGATCGAGGCCCGCCGCCTGGAGCAGCCGGTGGGCGATCACCTCGGTGCCGGACTTCGGCGAGCCGGTGGAGATTCGCTTGCCCCGCATGTCGGCGACCGAGGAGATGCCGGCGTCGTGGCGTACGACGACCTGGGTGTAGTTGTCGTAGATCCGGGCCAGCGCCTGCACCGGCTGCGCCGAGGTGAAGCTCTCCTTGCCCTGGACGGCGTTGACCGCCGTGTCGAAGAGCGAGAAGGCGACGTCGTACTGCCCGGCGACGAGTTGTTCGATGTTCTGCACCGAGGCGCCCGTCTCGGCGGCGGTGCCGGTCAGCCGGCCGCCGGTGGCAGCGGGAAGCTGACCGGCGAGAGCGTTGCCGACCACGTAGTAGACGCCTGTCGAGTTCCCGGTCGCGATGCCGACCCGGGTGTCCCGGGCCACCTCGCAGGTGACCTCACTGGCGGTGTCGTCCTGGGCCGCCCCGCCCTGCCGGCCGCCGCAACCCGCCACTCCCGCGCTCGCGACGGCGAGCACACTCACGCCCGCGAGGAGCCGAACGCTTCTCCCGCTCACTGTGTTACCTCCCTCAGCTCAGCCGGTGTCCCGGCCTGCCCGCCGGACCGACCGGCGGATCCGCGTCGTACGAGCACCCCCGCGATCGCCGCGGCGGACAGTCCGACACCGATCGCCACCGACACCGGCTCCAGCCGGAGCAGGATCACCCCGGCCAGCGCGGCGAGCACACGTTCCGGGGCACCGGCCGGTCCCACCCCGGGCAGCCATCCGCCGGCCGCTACGGCGAGTACCGCGACGCTGAGGGCGAGGACCACGGCGGCCGTCAGGATCTGTCGCGGCCCGCCGATGCCGAGCAGCCCGAGCCCCGCGGGCGTGATCACGAAGGCGATCGGAATGAGGTACGCCGGAAGCGCGTAGCGCAGGGTCTGCCACATGGTCGGCACCAGCCGGCCGCCGGTGACCGCGGCCGCGGCGACGGCGGCGAGCGCGGTCGGCGGGGACGCCTCGGAGAGCACCGCGAAGTAGAAGACGAACATCGCCGCGGCCGGTGCGGCCACCCCCAGGTTGAGCAGGGCCGGCCCGATGATCACCCAGCCGATCACGAAGGAGGCGGTGACCGGCACGGCGAGCCCCAGCAGGGTGAGCGCGAGCGCGGCGAGTATCGCGGTGAGCACCAGCACCACGGCCGGGTCGTCGGTGACTGCCTGAGCGCCGTCCACCAGCAGCGCCGCCGCCTGCGGACCGAGTCCCGTCTTCGTGGTGGTCGCCGTGATGATCCCCGCGGCGGCACAGACGGCGGTGACGGCCAGCACTCCGCGTACGCCCCCGGCGAGGGCGCCCGCCAGCCGGCGCGGGGTGAGCCGGTGGCCCCGGTCCAGGAAGGAGAGTGCGGCGGCCAGCACCGTCGCGAGCACCACCGCCCGGGTGGCCGACATGCCCACGGCGAGCAGCACGATGATGACGATCAGGGACGCGAAGTGGTAGCCGAATCGACCGAGCAGCCGCCACGGGGAGGCCGCGTCGACGGACACCGCACGTACGCCCGAGCGGCGGGCGTCGATCTCCACGGAGAGCAGGATGCCGAG
This sequence comes from Micromonospora sp. NPDC005367, assembly GCF_040606825.1. Classification (NCBI taxonomy): domain Bacteria; kingdom Bacillati; phylum Actinomycetota; class Actinomycetes; order Micromonosporales; family Micromonosporaceae; genus Micromonospora; species Micromonospora sp. NPDC005367. Next base: position 22,498 of record NZ_JBEXFP010000009.1, read on the forward strand.
GTAGTAGAGGACGGTCGGCACGGTCGCCCAGCCGAGCACCTGCAGGTACGAGACGCCGAGGTACTCGGCGATGATGAACGCCGCCGCGCCGAGCGTGGGCGGGGAGAGGATCGCACCCACTCCGGCGGCCGCCAGCATGCCGCCGGCCCGTTCCGCCGGGTAGCCGGCCCGCCGCAGGATCGGCCAGGTCACGGCCCCGATGCTGACCGTCGTCGCCGCGCCCGAACCGGAGACGGTGCCGAGCAGGAAACCGGACGCGACCGCCGTCCGCCCGGCGGCCGTACGGGACCGGCGGAACGCCGCGGTGGACAGGTCGACGAAGAACCGGCCCGCGCCGGAGAGGTCCAGCACCGCGCCGTAGATGGTGAAGAGCACGATGTACGACGCGGCGACGTCCAGCGGAGTGCCGTAGAACCCGCTGTCGGAGTTGTAGAAGGCGTCGACGATCTGGCCGAAGTCGAGCCCGGCGTGGGCCACCGGCCAGGACTGGGGAAGCAGGCCCCCGTAGTAGCCGTAGCCGAGGAAGAGCAGACAAACCGCGGGAAGGATCCACCCGGTGGTGCGCCGGCATGCTTCGAGCAGCAGCACCAGCAGCCCGGTGCCCATCACCAGGTCGGCCGGGGCGAGCAGCCCCTGCCGGTCGAGGAAGGCGTCGTAGCCGCCGCCGCCCGAGCCGAACGGGACCGGCAGCACCGGGTAGAGGCAGGCGACCAGCGCGAGCGCGGCGAGTGACCAGTCCGCCGCGGTGGGCCGTGACCGGGTTGCCGCCGTACCGCCGCGGCCCGGCCGGAGCCGCAGGCCCGAGGGGTAGGCGAGGAAGACCAGCGGCAGGACACCCGCCAGGAAGATGATGAGGTAGTACTTGCTGCCCTGGGGCAACGGCCGGAAGACCTGCCAGAGGGCGAGTACGCCGACGGCCACCGCCGCCGCGCCGACGAGCAGGTTGGCCGAGCCGGTGAGTACCCGGCCGGGCTTCTCGTCCTCGAACTGTGCGGCCAGGTCGGGCAACCCGTCCGGATCGCGCCGCGCCTTCCCACCGTGCTGTTCGTCCGCGATGGCGTCCGGGCCGGGGTGGACGGTGCCGCCCGGCGGGTCGGAGTCGCCGGGCGCGCGGGCCGGGCCCGGGCCGGTCTCGGCCGGAACGTTCGCGGCCTGGGCCGGGCCGTTCAGGGCCTCCGCCGAGGCGGGGCGCCGGGGCGTCGGCGGCGAACCGTCAGAGGAGCGGGTGGGCGCCACAACCGGACGATACACGTCGATTGATGGTTGGCGGGTGCATCGACTGCGATGAGCAGGTTCGGCGACCTCGCCGCGGCCCGGAGGGCATCTTCCCGCATCTCACTGGCCGCACTCGCGCGGAATCGGGGCGGCGGCGCGGGGGCGGCGCCCCTAAGATCAACTGCGCGGTTCCTGGCGAACCCACGAGGGAGGACAAACAGTGTCCGGTGTGGCTGTCCACTGGCGGCGGCAGGAAGGGCTGGGCGCTCTCTACCTCGGCATCTTCGCGACCGTCTGGTTCAGCGTCCCGGCGGCGGAGCAGCCACTGCGCGGCCTGTTGGTGGCCGGCAGCGTGGCGGCGCTGCTCACCGCGGTCGCCGGCGGTGTCGTCACGGCACGGTCCCGGGGCGCGGCGGCCGGTCCGCGTGACCGGGCGGGCGGCCGTCGTTACCTCCTGATCGTCGTGGCCGAGTTCGCCCTCGCCGGGCTCGGCGCTGCGGCACTGGCCGTCGCCGACTGGTCGGAGTACATCCCCGTGCTGGTCTGCACCGTGGTGGGGCTGCACTTCTTCCCGCTCGCCCCGCTGCTGCGCAGCCCGCTACTGCGCCACCTCGGCGTCGCGACGTGCGCGGTGGCGGTGGCCGGCCTGCTGACGGGGCTGATGACGGGAGTGTCGGCCGGCGTCGTCACGGGCACCGGCGCCGGAGCTCTGCTGCTCGGCTACGCCCTCCGGTCGCTGGTGCGCAGCGTTCGCCGCTGAATCCGCGGGCTCGTGCCACCGTCGGTCATCGCACCGGCCCGCGCGGCGCATCGCGGTCCGGCGCGGATGCGCGTCAGCCGACGATGAGCAGGCCGACACCGGCCAGTAGGGTCAACGTGAGCACGGCGGCGAGAGCGGCGGCGCGCCGGCGGGCGTTGGCGTCGCCCGCGAGGCGCAGGGCGAGGGCGAGAGGGCCGATGGGCTGCGTGGTCCGAGTTTCCTTCCGGTTGGCGTAGGCGATCAGGGCCGCGGCGCCGAGCGTGCCGGCGGCGAGCCGGAGTGGAGACATGCCCAGGTCCGTAGCGCCGCGTACGTCGGCTTCCCACTGCTCGCGGTAGCGGCCATGCAGGTCACGCGGAAGCAGCGCCGCCGCGCAGCGCAGGACGACGAGCGCGACGCGGGTGGACGGTGTCATCGCGCCTCCCGTAGCCGTGCGGGACGCTGCCGTGCCCCCCGCGTCGCGGCCTGTGCGCACACCCGCCGCGCCGCCAGGGTGCCCTCAGCGGTCAGTTCGTACATCCGCCGCCGGGGACCGCGGCGCTCGGTCTCCTCCCAGTGCGACGTGACCCAGCCGTTGCGCTCCAGCCGCTCCAGCAGGGGGTAGACGCTGCCCGAGGGACGCCCGGTCAGCTTGATGATCTCCAAACCCCATCGGGGCCGGTCGCTGTCCACCAGCACGCGAAGTACGTCGACCGTCGCGCTGCCGATACGTCCGAGTGGCTCCACGCATTCAGGCTACCTATGTAGATTAAGCGCCTCCAGTGGATACGGAATCACGGCTGCGCGCTGGTCGTGCCTGCTCGACGCGTGCGCTACCTGCTCGTGATGGTCTCGGTGGGGCTTCTGGTGGCCACGCGGCGGACGGGACGGTCGCTCAACCGCCGGCGCCGCGGGTGAGCATGCCTCAACCGGTCCGCCGCGCGGGCGCCACGAGCGAGCCTGATGAAACAGGCCCCAGGTGGTTACCCGCCGCTTCGTCGGGGCATGTCCGCAAGGCCTGTGATGACGAGGAGGGGCGAATGGCCGCCGACGAGTCCGCCCGACCCGACCGTGACGACGACGCGGCGCGGGCGGCCACCGACCGCAGCGGGGAGAGCCGGAACCCGGTCGGGCCGGAGGCGGGCCCGGAGAGCCCCGCCCAACTTCCGGGCACCGGGTGGCTCGCGGCGCTGCGCCGGACGGTGCGGGAGTTCCGCGACGACAACCTGACCGACTGGGCCGCCGCCCTGACCTACTACGGCGTGCTCTCCATCTTCCCCGGCCTGCTCGTGCTGATCTCCATCGTCGGCCTGCTCGGGTCGGGGGCCACCGAAGGCGTCAAGGACACCGTTGGTCAGGCCATCCCGCAGGGCAACATCCAGCAGATCCTCGAACGGGCGATCGAGCAGGCACAGAAGTCCGGGGGGCTGGCCAGCGCCGGCGCGGTGCTCGGTCTGCTCGTTGCCTTCTGGTCCGCGTCCGGCTACATCGCGGCCTTCATGCGCGCCTCGAACGCCATCTACGACGTGCCGGAGGGGCGGCCGATCTGGAAGACACTGCCCACCCGGATCGGGGTGACCGCCGTGATCGGCGTGATGCTGCTGATATGCGCGGTGATCGTCGTCTTCACCGGCCGCCTCGCCCGGGCGGCCGGCGAGGCGATCGGGCTGGGCTCCACGGGCGTGACGGTCTGGAACATCGCCAAGTGGCCGGTCCTGCTGATCCTGGTCAGCCTGATGTTCGCCATCCTCTACTGGGCCTCGCCGAACGCCCGGCACGGCGGCTTCCGCTGGGTCAGCCCGGGCGGGGCGCTGGCCGTGGCGATCTGGCTGGTGGTGTCCGGACTGTTCGCCGCGTACGTCAGCAACTTCGGCTCGTACAACAAGACGTACGGGACCCTCGCCGGCGTGATCATCTTCCTGGTCTGGCTCTGGCTGACCAACATCGCGATCCTGCTCGGCGCGGAGTTCCAGGCCGAGCTGGAGCGCGGGCGCGCGATCTCGGCCGGTCACGCCGCCGACGAGGAGCCGTACGTGGAGCTGCGCGACGACCGCAAGCTCCGTAAGGCGCCGCGCCGACACCCGGAGTGACGAGCCGGCGCATCCGTCCTGGCCGGAGAACTGCGTGCCACCGACCGCGCCGGAATTCGCCGGTGTCCCGAATTCGTGACGGCTACCGGAAACGGAACCGGTGGCGTGCCTTCGGCGGCGGGAGGGGGGTACGGCCGTTTCGAAATCATGACGTGAGTCCGAGGATGATGAATGGCGTGCTCATAAGGCGGCCGGTCCATCGGGTGGCTTCGGCGATGCCGCTGCGTACAGCCAGGCGTAGGGCGCTGATGGGGAGGTTGCGTGGCGAAACCAGGATGCAGGGTCCGAAACGGGTGCGCATGCGGTTGCGATCTCCGCGATGGCAGGTGTCGCTTTGCGGGAACGGCGGATCCTCGCCGGGATACCGGCCTGCCTACCGGGTCGGCGGCTGGTACTGGTCTTCGAGTCCCATACCATGCATGAGCTCCCGCATCAGCAGCTCGAACATTGGCTCTTGGTCAGTAAAGAGCGGTGCGAAGTGCCCAAAGACCTCAAGCGCGATCTGACCGTAGAGCGATCGCCAGCAGCTGAGCATCACCACCATCGCTCCAGGAGGAAGGTTGACGCCGGTGTCTTGCCGGTAGTCCTGCATCTGCTGTCGCAGACGCGGATCCATCTCGTCTTCGGCGAGGACGGGAAACGGCCGCTCAGCCCACGCTTGCACGAAGATGGGACCCCAGACGGCGGCAAGACGCCGTACCCAGGCACTGGTCATGTCTCGATGGGCGTTGCCGGCGGCTGTGGACGGTGTGCCGAACAGCAGGTTGAATTCGGGTTGATGGGTTATTGCCCACCTTCGTAGTGCGCGCGTTGGTTCGATCATCCGCATCGCAAAATTCTCTGCGGGGTGAGACGCAGCTGCGGATTGAAGGATCTGTACGAGCTCTTCGATGATGTCTTCCGCGACCCGATACACGATCTCTGGGAGGCCTCCCTCGAAGTGGTGATAGAGGGCAGCCGGTGTCACTTCGACCCGTCGCGCGATTTCGGCAAGGGTCAGGCCCTCAACGCCCCCGTGCGTGATGATGTGGCGGGCGGCGGACCTGACGTCCGCAGACATCTGCGCTCGCATCCGCTCACGACGCCCTTGTGTGGCCACTCGGCTCACCCTCCCTTCCCCGGTTTACCTGGCCTCAGCAGGGTGCGGAGCACCTGAAGGTTGGTGCTTCTCCGAGCTCTTCGGTAAGCAAGAATTTCGACCTCACGTCGAGGGTCATCGCGGCGAACTCCCAGCAGCGGGACTTCGCCGATACGGGACGCCGACGGCGCCTCATCTCCCCACTGCGCTCTCGCCGTTCCCGTCGCAACGCGACACCACCTGAGTCCGCCTGGCGTGCCGGCCACCACGTCCTGTTCTAACAGGCCCGGGCCGGCTGATCGTCTGCCGTCGATAGTTGCCAACCCTCCCCATCGATGCCCATAATCTAAGTGGTCGTTAAAGATTAACGATCATATAGGAATCCGATGTTCAAGGAGGAGGTGCGCGCAGAAGTCGTGCGGCTGGGTTCGAGCAGTGGTACTAGTGCTGCTGCTCGTGATCGGTCCAGCGCGCATTGACCACGAACCGCTCGATCCGCATTTGCCAGTAGCCAGACTCGCCGGGTCGGTTGGCTGCGGCCGGCCGGCCCACGTCAGTAAAGAGGTAGCCAAATGCCCCGATGCAAGGCGTGTCCTGACAAGAGGGGTGAATGCCGCACCTGCCACGGAAGAGGCAAGGTCGACGGCTTCCCCATGGAGCGCAAGTGCCCGAAGTGCGGCGGTGACGGTGTGTGCAGCGGCTGTGGCGGCAGCGGCTCCAGTTGGTAGCAAGTCAAAACACGAGAGACCTCGGGCCAGCCAGCGGGCCGGGGTCTCCGTGCGTTGGCGAGGTCGCCGCCCTGATCTGTCTGGGGTCACCTCCAGCGGAAGGTGTTTGGCTCGTGGAAACAGGAACAAGTATTTCGAAATCACGGGGCGGCGCAGGTCCAGCCACGGCCGGTGGGCGTTCAAACTGGCGTGAGGGAGACACCTTGGTGGTCGGAGGCCCCGCAAGTCGGCGGATGCCGCCGAGGAGGGCCAGTGAAAGCGCCAAGATCATATTTGAGGCTTCCATGGCCCATCTCGACCAGACGTAGCTGGTCCCCGTCGGTGTCCACGGCTCCGCACGCGGTTCTGCCGCCCTGGCGTACCGACAAGCCTGGAAGCCGACCCCGAGCTTCGACCTCTGGCCGCGAGTCGATGGTCCGCTGCGACGCACGGCATGGCAGGTACCACCACGACCAGACGCCGTGAAGAACAAGATCCGTGAGAAGAGTTCGTTCTACCGGAGCTTCGTTCCAGCAGTCCACCCGACTCGCCAGTGTGTCTGGACCGCGATACGCCACTCACACCAGAGTCGCGACCTTGAAAGCGCCCCGCCCTCCGGGGACCGTCGCTCCTCGTATTCGAGACGGTTGGCGCAGGTCCTCGCGGTGCGGCCGGGTCGGCCCTTCGGCTCACGGCAGAAGATGCTTGCAGGCGGGTTCTCGAGCGGGGGGATGTCCGCACCAGCGGCCGTCGAGCCAGCTCGCGGCGCATACGAGGTCACGGCGGGCTCACCCCCCATATCAGGCGTCGTCCCGGGCCCGGCGCAGAACGTTGCCGGATGACAGTCGAGCGATGGCGCCGCAGCCACCGCCACGTTTGGTGCCCGTGCCGCCGCGGGGCCGAATCCGGTTGAGTCGGCGCCCGTCGGCCGCCTCGCCGTGCGCGGCGTCGTCCGTACGGTTGGTGATCCAAGCGCCGACGACGGTCTCCGTGACACCCCTCCCTACCAAAACTTCTGTCCGAATGAGCAAAAGTTAGCGACGGATCAGCCGAAGCTCTGGACATGCGGCTCGGAAGACTCCTACTGTGTCGAACACAACGCATAGACAGTTCGTCGATGTGAAGGATGCCGATGTGGAGGTGAGCCCGGTGCGGACCGACGACCCCCTGCACGTACGCCTCCTGCGCTTGCTTCGCGACGAGGGAGCGGTCTCCCGGGCCGAACTCGGCGACCGGTTGCAGATGCCACGCCCCCGACTCCTGGCGGAACTGGAGCGGCTCGTCAAGCTCGGCTACGTCGCCGAGGCCGGGCTGGCGGCCTCTCGCGGCGGCCGTCGGTCCACCCTGGTCGAACTGAATCCGCGGCTGCGTTTCGCGGCCGTCGACCTCGGCGCCTCGTCGATCGACGTCGAGGTGGTCAACGGGCGGCTCGAACCTGTCGCGGCGTACGGCGAGGCGTCCGATATCCGGTCCGGCCCGAAGGTGATCCTCCAGCGGGTCAACGAGTTGCTGCACAAGGCCAAGGTGGACGGCGCGTACGAGCGGCTGGACGCGGTCGGTGTCGGGGTACCCGGCCCGGTCAGCTTCCGTGACGGGTTACCGGTGTCGCCGCCGATCATGCCCGGGTGGGATCGCTTTCCCGTGCGCGAGCTGCTCACCCGTGAGCACGGCTGCCCCGCGGTGGTCGACAACGACGTCAACATCATGGCGATCGGCGAGCGGCACGGTGGGGTCGCCCACTCGGTCGACGACTTCCTCTTCGTCAAGATCGGTACGGGTATCGGCTGCGGCATCTACCTCAGTGGCGAGGTCTACCGGGGTACTGACGGCTGCGCCGGCGACATCGGGCACATCCAGGTCGACTCGCACGGGCCGATGTGCTCGTGCGGCAACGTCGGCTGCCTGGAGGCGCTCTTCAGCGGTGCCGCGCTGGCCAAGGACGCCGCGGCCGCCGCTCGCAACGGGACCTCGGCGGCGCTCGCCGAGCGGCTGGCCGCCAACGGCACGGTGACCGCCCTCGACGTGGCCGAGGGCGCCGTCGAGGGCGACGTGGCCTGCATCCAGTTGATCCGCGACGGGGGGCGGCGGGTCGGCGGCGTGCTGGCCGGACTGGTGAGCTTCGCCAATCCGTCCATGATCGTGATCGGCGGCGGCCTCGCCCAGCTCGGTCACATCCTGCTCGCCGAGATCCGCAGCGTGGTCTACCGCCGGTCGCTGCCGCTGGCCACCGGCAACCTGCCCGTCGTTCTCTCCGAGCTCGGCCCGCGGGCCGGGGTCGCCGGCGCTGCGGTGCTCGCCAGCGACGTCGCGTTCGGGGAGGCATCGTGAGCGCGAGGAGTGAGCCGGGTCTGCGAGCCCCGCAGTCGCGAGCCGGGGTGGTGCTGTGAGCGCGAGGAGTGAGCCGGGTCTGCGAGCCCCGCAGTCGCGAGCCGGGGTGGTGCTGTGAGCGCGAGGAGTGAGCCGGGTCTGCGAGCCCGGCAACCATAGGTGGAGTGGGTGTGACCGACCGGGAGGAGGGCGTGGTGACCGAACGGGAAGCGAGTCCGGCGGGCGGCGGTGCGCAGGGCGGGTCCGTGGACGCGCCACTGCTCGAGGCGCCGGCCGACACCGTCGCGGGCGAGGTGGTGCTGCGCCTCACCAACGTGGTCAAGACCTTTCCGGGCGTACGCGCTCTCGACGGCGTGCAGTTGGAGGTCCGGGCCGGCGAGGTGCACTGCCTGCTCGGCCAGAACGGCGCCGGCAAGTCGACGCTGATCAAGGTGCTCTCCGGGGTGCACCAACCCGACTCCGGTCAGGTCGAGTGGCGCGGTGAGCCGGTGACCTTCGTCAATCCGCAGGCCGCGATGCGCGCCGGGATCGCCACGATCTACCAGGAGCTGGATCTCGTCGAGGATCTCTCGGTCGCGGAGAACACCTTCCTCGGCCACGAGCCGCGCCGGTTCGGCTTCGTGCGCCGCGGTCAGATTGCTTCGCGTACCCGGCAGATCCTCGGTCGGCTCGGTCACGCCGAGATCCCGCCGAACCGGATGGTCCGCTCGCTGCCGGCCGCCGGCAAGCAGGTCGTCAGCATGGCCCGCGCGCTCTCCTACGAGGCGCGACTGATCGTCATGGACGAGCCGAGCGCGGTGCTCGCCCATGACGAGGTCGGCAACCTGTTCCGCATCATCCGTGAGCTGACCGCGCAGGGCATCGCGGTCATCTACATCTCGCACCGGCTGGAGGAGATCCGCGAGATCGGTGACCGGGTGACCGTCCTCAAGGACGGCGGGACCACCGCCGCCAACCTGCCGGCCCGTGACACCCCGACCCGTGACCTGGTCAACCGGATGACCGGCCGCACGATCGAGTACGTCTTCCCGGAGCGTCCGTCCGGCGCGAGCCCGGCGGAGGCCGACCTGCTCGTGGTGGAGGGGCTCACCCGGGCCGGCGAGTTCGCCGATGTCTCGCTGCGGGTACGGCCCGGTGAGGTCGTCGGTATCGCCGGGCTGGTCGGGTCCGGCCGCTCGGAGCTGCTGGAAACCATCTACGGCGCTCGCCGGGCCGAGGCCGGTACGGTGCGAATGGCCGGCCGGGTGCTGCGCGCGGGCAACGTCGGCGCGGCGGTGCGGGCCGGGATGGGCATGGCGCCGGAGGAGCGTAAGAGCCAAGCGCTGCTGCTCGGCGAACCGATCTACCGCAACGTCACCCTGGCCACCTTCGCCCGGTACGCCCGGGCCGGTTTCACCGATGTGGGCCGCGAGCGCGCGGAGGCGGCCCGGATCGCGGACAGGCTGGAGCTGCGCCCGCGCGACGTGCGTCGCCCGGTGCGCACCCTCTCCGGCGGCAACCAGCAGAAGGTGGTGGTCGGGCGCTGGCTGCTCGGCGACACGAAGCTGCTGTTGCTGGACGAGCCCACCCGGGGAGTCGACGTCGGCGCGCGGGCGGAGCTTTACCAGGTCATCCGTTCCCTCGCCGAGCAGGGCGTCGGGGTGTTGCTGGTCTCCAGCGAGGTCCCCGAGGTGCTCGGTCTGGCCGACCGGGTGCTGGTGATGCGGGAGGGGCGGGTCGTCCGTGAGGCAGCGGCCGGCGAACTTGACGAGAACACCGTCCTCGACCTCGTCATGGCGGGGTCCCTGATGGAAGGCGCGGCGGCATGAGCGACGTGACCGATACCTCCACCCCGGAGCGGCCGGCGCAACTACCGGCGCAGTCTCCGCCGGTGGACCCGGCGGAGACCGCGGCGGCGGAGCAGCGGGCCGCGGGCCGGCTCTCCTGGTGGCGCGGTGAGGGCGGTGAGGGCGCCCGCCGTAACCTCTGGTTGATCGGGGTGCTGGTGGCGCTGATCGTCATCGGCGTCGTCACCCGACCCGACCTCTACGGGAACTCCAGCTGGGTGTGGAGCAACATCCTCGTCATCCTCAAGCTGGCCTCCGTGGTCGGTGTGGTCAGCGTGGGGATGACCTTCGTGATCATCGGTGGTGGCATCGACCTCTCGGTCGGCGCGATCGTCGCGCTGTCCGGGGTCTGGGCGACCACGGTGGCAACCCAGAGCTACGGCGCCGGCGGCATGATCTTCTGCGCGTTGACCGTCGGTCTCGGGGTCGGTCTGGTCAACGGACTGCTGATCTCGTACGGCCGGCTGGTGCCGTTCATCGCCACGCTGGCGATGCTGGTGGCCGCCCGCGGCCTGGCCGCCGAGCTCTCCGACAAGCAGACCCAGGTCTCGAACAACGCCACCATCAACGACATCGCCAGCACGAACCTGCTCGGGATCCCGCTGCTGGTCTACATCCTCGCCGCGGTGGTGATCGCCGGGTGGGTGCTGCTCAACCGCACCACTTTCGGGCGGCGCACCGTGGCGGTGGGCGGCAACCCGGAGGCGGCCCGACTGGCCGGCATCGACGTGAAGCGGCACACGCTGATGCTCTACGCGCTCTCCGGTCTGTGCTGCGGCATCGCCGCGATCATGCTCACCGCCCAGGCCACCTCGGCCCAGGCGGCGATGGCGAACCTCTACGAGCTGGACGCGATCGCCGCTGTGATCATCGGCGGCACGCTGCTCAGCGGCGGGCGGGGCACCATCATCGGTTCCCTGCTCGGGGTGATCATCTTCTCGACGATCACGAATCTCTTCGCGATCAACGGCCTCACCACCGAGGCCCAGAACATGGTCAAGGGCGGCATCATCGTCGCGGCCGTCCTGGTCCAGCAGTTGCAGTTCCGCAGCCTCACCCAGTTCCTCGGACGTAACCGACTCACCACCACCTGACCCACCGCCGCACACCCGGTCACCGTGCAGGCGACGGTGACCGGGCCCCGCACACCCTTTTCCCACTCCCACCACCGCGAATTCAGGAGGTCGTCATGACCGAGCACAGTCGCGACCTGTCCCGCCGCCGCCTGCTCTTCGGCGGGGCTGCCGTCGGCGCCGGCGTGCTGCTCGCCGGTTGCACCAGCAACGAGACCGAGCCCATTGCGGCGCAGACCAAGGGCGCCGACGCGGCGGCCAGTGGCAACGCGGCGCCCGGCCAGAAGGTGGTCATCGGCTTCTCCGCCCCGGCCGCCGACCACGGCTGGCTCGCCGCGATCACGACCAACGCCAAGGCGCAGGCCGCCGCGTACTCCGATTTGGAGTTCAAGACGGTCGAGGCCGGCGCGGACGCGGCCGCCCAGCGGGCCGCCATCTCCACGCTGATCTCGCAGAAGCCGAACGTCATCGTGATGCTGCCGCACGACGGCAAGGAGCTCAACGCCGCCGGCCTGGAGGCGATGAAGGCCGGTATCCCCGTGGTGAACCTGGACCGGGCCTTCCCTGACGCGCTGGCCTACCGCCTCCAGATCAAGGGCGACAACTACGGCATGGGTGTGGCCGCCGCCCACTTCATCATCGACCAGCTCAAGGCCAAGGGCGTCAGCAACCCGATCATCGGTGAGATCGCCGGCACCGACTCCCTGGAGCTGACCCAGGAACGTTCCAAGGGTTTCGCCGACACCCTTGCCCAGAACGGGCTGAAGGTGAGCAACCGCCGGCCGGCCGAGTTCACCGCCGACTCCGGCCAGCAGGCCGCCACCAGCCTGTTCCAGGCGTTGCCGAAGATCGACGCGATCTGGAACCACGACGACGACCAGGGCATCGGAGTGCTGGCCGCGGTCAACCAGGCCAACCGCAAGGAGTTCTTCATGGTCGGTGGCGCCGGCTCGAAGAAGGCCATGGAGGACATCCAGGCGGACAACACCGTGCTCAAGGCGACCGTCACCTACAGCCCGTCGATGGCGTCCTCGGCCATCTCGCTGGCGCGGCTGATCGCCCAGGGCAAGGGCATGTCCGACCTGGTCGAGCTCCAGGTGCCGAAGGAGATCATCCTCGCCTCCGAGACGATCACGAAGGAGAACGCGAGCAACTACCTCAAGCTCGGGTTCTGACACATTGGGGGGAGACCCACCTTGTCCACTACAGGTAAGCAACTGCGGGTCGGCATGGTCGGCTACGCGTTCATGGGCGCCGCGCACTCGCAGGCGTGGCGCACCGTGAACCGGGTGTACGACCTGCCGGCGCGGGCCCGGATGGCGTTGATCTGCGGCCGGGATTCCGGGAAGGTGGCCGACGCCGCCGACCGGCTCGGTTGGGAGGCGTACACCACCGACTGGCGTGACCTGGTCAGCCGGGACGACATCGACGTGGTCGACGTCTGTACGCCGGGCGACAGTCATGCCGAGATCGCACTCGCCGCGTTGGCCGCCGGTAAGCACGTGCTGTGCGAGAAGCCGCTGGCCAACACGGTGCAGGAGGCGAGGGAGATGGCCGCCGCGGCGGCCACGGCCCAGGCCGCCGGCGTGCGTTCGATGTGCGGGTTCAACTACCGCCGGGTGCCCGCGGTCACGATGATGCGCCAGCTGGTCGCCGACGGACGGCTCGGAGTGATCCGGCACGTCCGGGCGGTGTACCTGCAGGACTGGATCGTGGACCCGCAGTTCCCGCTGGTGTGGCGGCTGCAGAAGGACAGGGCGGGGTCGGGCGCGCTCGGGGACATCGGCGCGCACATCATCGACCTGACCCAGTACGTGACCGGCCAGCGGATCACCGGGGTGAGCGCGGTGACCGAGACGTTCGTCAAGGAGCGGCCGCTGTCCGCCGAATCGAGTGGGCTGGCCGCCTCGGCGAACGGTGCCGACGGCCAGGTCGCCGACGGGGCCGGTCCGGCGACCGGGGCGGTGACCGTGGACGACGCCGCGCTCTTCGTGGCCCGGCTCGACGGCGGTGCGCTCGCCACGTACGAGGCGAGCCGTTTCGCCACCGGCCGCAAGAACGCCCTGCGGGTGGAGATCAACGGCTCGCTGGGCAGCGTGGTGTTCGACCTGGAACGCCTCAACGAGCTGGAGTTCTACGACGCCACGCGACCCACGGTCGAGCAGGGCTTCAGTCGCATCCTGGTGACCGAGGGTGAGCATCCGTACATGTCGGCCTGGTGGCCGCCGGGACACATCATCGGCTACGAGCACTCGTTCACGCACCAGATGCGCGACTTCATCGAGGCGATCGCCACCGGCGCCGACCCGGCGCCCTCCTTCGCCGACGCGTTGCAGGTCCAGCTGGTGCTGGACGCGGTGGCCCGCTCGGCGGAGCAGAGTTCGTCGTGGACGGAGGTGGAACCCGCGCTCACCGCGGTGTCCGTCTGACGTCCTCCGGCCCGGCCGGGCACCCTCCGACCGGGCCGCACAGTCCCGATCCGCCCGCGGGGGCGGCGACGCCGCTCCCGCCCGATGAGTACCTCCGGACCGACCGGCGAGGGCCGGCCGCGGTTGCGCCCCGTGGCCGGGACGAGGTCGAGCCCGGAGGGCGTGCACCGGGCCGGCGCCCGGTGGCACACGCAGGACGGCCGTCCGGTGCGGCCGGACCGGGATTCCCCGGCCGCACCGGAGGACCGCCACTATCCCGACGATCCGGAGGAGCAAATGGCACCGTCCACCTCTCGCGAGACCGTCATCGAGCGTTCCCGCCGAGCCGAGGTGCACGTCGGCCATTGAGACGTCCGGCCGGGGCGGCGGGCCACCGCCCCGACGCGGATGCGGGGGAGGCAGGGTCGAGACGCCGACCGGCCCTGCCTGCCACCCCGTCCGTCCGCACCCGAACCGGGGTCGGCCGGCGGCGTTGCCGCCGACTTCGACGCCGGACCGTCCCGGTGGACGGACGGACGGGGTTCATCCGCTCAGACCCATAGTTTTCCGAGGCAACTTCTGATATCAATGTAATTCGATACACAACGGTCCTCCTGATCGGGGAAGGAGCGCCATGCGTACAGGTGTCTGGCTGGTGGGAGCACGCGGATCGGTCGCGACCACGAGCATCGTCGGAGGGCTCGCGCTGCGGGCCGGCCTCGCCGGGCCGACCGGCTGCGTCACCGAACTTCCCGAACTACGCGGGCCCGCCCTTCCCGCCTTCGCCGACCTGGTCTTCGGGGGCCACGACGTGGTCACCACCCCACTGGCCAAGCGCGCCGAGGCGCTGGCCGCCGCCGGTGTGCTGCCGGGCCGACTGGTCGCCGCGCTCCCGGACGAGCTTGCCGCGGTCGAGGACGAGCTGCGGCCCGCACCGACCGGCGTCACCCAAGCGGTGCGAGCCGTCGCCGCCGCCCGGGATCTGATCGGCTTCCGCGACCGGCACGAGCTGGACCGGCTGGTCGTGGTCAACGTCTCGGCCACCGAGCCGTCCGCCCACCCCCATCCCGGGCACGCCGACCCGGCCGCCCTGCGCGCCGCGCTGGCCGGCCCGCAGGAGGTGCTGCCCGCCAGCTCTCTCTACGCGTACGCGGCCCTGGAGGCCGGCTGCCCGTACGTCGACTTCACCCCGTCGACCGGGGCACGGCTGCCCGCCCTGCACGCGCTGGCCGTCGAGCGCGGACTGCCGTACGCCGGGCACGACGGCAAGACGGGGGAGACCCTGGTGAAGTCGGTGCTCGCCCCGATGTTCGCGATGCGGCACCTGCGGGTGCGCTCCTGGTCCGGGCTGAACCTGCTCGGTGGCGGTGACGGCGCCAACCTGGTCGACCCGGGCGCCAACGCGGCGAAGGTGGAGAGCAAGCAGCGGGTGCTCGGCGAGACACTGGGCTACGTCCCGCAGGGCGAGACCCGGATCGACTTCGTGGAGGAGCTGGGGGACTTCAAGACCGCCTGGGACCTCATCACGTTCTCCGGGTTCCTCGACACCCGGATGCGGATGGAGTTCACCT
Organism: Micromonospora sp. NPDC005367; assembly: GCF_040606825.1. NCBI lineage: Bacteria > Bacillati > Actinomycetota > Actinomycetes > Micromonosporales > Micromonosporaceae > Micromonospora > Micromonospora sp. NPDC005367. Next base: position 37,533 of record NZ_JBEXFP010000009.1, read on the forward strand.
GGCACGGCTGCGACTCCGCGCTCGCCGCGCCGCTGGTGCTCGATCTGGCCCGGCTCACCGCGGCCGCGCACGCGGCCGGCGAGGTCGGCCCGCTGACCGAGTTGGGCTTCTTCTTCAAGGACCCGCTCGGCTCGCCGTCCCATTCGCTCACCGAGCAGTGGGTCCGGCTCGTGAACTTCACGCGGAGCTTGCACGCCGGGCAGGAGAGCGCTGATGGCCACGCTGGCTGACCTGGTCGAGCTGGTCCGCGCGCCGGCCGCCCTGTCGGTTCCCGGGGACGTCGTCGCCGGTGCCGCCGCGGCCGGGGTGCTCGACCGGCGTACGCCCGCACTGGCCGGCGCGTCGGTGCTGCTCTACTGGGCCGGGATGGCCGCCAACGACTGGGCGGACCGGCGGTTGGACGCCGTCGAACGGCCGGAACGGCCCATCCCCAGCGGCCGGGTCCGCCCGGGTACGGCGGTTGGCCTCGCGGCGGGCCTGACCACCGCCGGGGTCGCCCTGGCCGCTGCCGCCGGCGGCCGGCGCGCCGCTGCGGTCGCGGTGCCGCTGGCCGTCACCGTCTGGGGCTACGACCTGCGCGCGAAGAACACCCCCGCGGGTCCGGCCGTGATGGCCGCCTGCCGGGGTCTGGACGTGCTGCTGGGCGCGAGCGCCGGGCGGCTGGCCCGCGCGCTGCCCGCGGCGCTCACCGTGGCCGCGCACACCTGGACGGTCACGGCGCTCTCCCGCCGGGAGGTCACCGGCGCCGACCCGGCCCTGCCGCTCGGCACGCTGGCCGGCACCGCCGTCGTCGCGGCGGCCGCCGCGCGGGCTGCCCGGCTCACCTCCGACGGCGAAGTCCCCGGTCGTGGCGTCCCTGGCCGCGACCTCTTCGGCCGGACCGGCGACGACCCGGCCGGGCGTGGCCCGGACGCGCAACCCGTCGGCTCGTCCCGTGCGGACGCCCCGCGGTGCGGCGCCCACGCCACGTCGCGCCGGACCGATCGGATCCGGGCGCGCCTGAGCGCGCGGCGCGGTTCCGGGGACGCGAGAGCGGGGTCACTGCGCGGTACGCTCGCCGCCGTGGTGCCGGCGGCGCTCGCCGCCTGGTACGCCGTCGGCTACGGCGCCGCGCAGGCCCGGGTGGTGGCCGAGCCCAGCGCCGGTCGCGTCCGGGCAGCGGTCGGCGCGGGTATCACCGGGCTGCCCGCGCTGCAGGGTGCGCTCACCGCGCGGAGCGGAGCCGGCCTGCTGGGCCTGGCGGTCGCGGCCGCGGCGCCGCTGGGGCGGCGACTGGCCCGGCTGGTCTCCCCGACATGAGCACCGCGACCGATCCGGCGCCCGGCCGGACCGCCTCGGCCGAGCGCCCCGGGGGCATGGGCCCGCGTTTCGGGTACGGCACGAACGGCTTCGCGAACCACCGTCTCGACGACGCGCTCGCCGTGCTGGCCGACCTGGGCTACGAGGGGGTGGCGCTCACCCTCGACCACGACCACCTCGACCCGTTCGCGCCGGGACTGGCCCGCCGGGTGACCGCCCTCCGGCGGCGGCTGGACGACCTCGGCCTCGCCGTGATGATCGAGACCGGTGCACGCTACCTGCTCGACCCGTGGCACAAGCACGCGCCGACGCTGCTGCACGACGATCCGACCCGCCGCGTCGAGTTCCTGCGCCGGGCCGTACGGATCGGCGCCGACCTGGGCGCGGAGGCGGTGTCGTTCTGGGCCGGCGTACGTCCCGAGCACGTCCCGCCGCGGGCGGCCTGGGACCGGCTTGTCGCCGGTTGCGCGACGGTGGTCGACACCGCCGACCGGGCGGGAGTGCGGCTGGGCTTCGAGCCGGAGCCGGGCATGCTGGTCGAGGACATCGCCGGCTGGCGACGGCTGCGCGCCGCGCTCGACGGACCGCCCGGCTTCGGCATAACTCTCGACATCGGACACTGCCGCTGCCTGGAGCCGCAGCCCGTGGACCGCTGCGTCCACGAGGTCGCCGAACACCTGGTCAACGTCCAGATCGACGACATGCGCCGGGGCGTCCACGAGCACCTCGAGTTCGGTGAGGGTGAGATCGACTTTCCGCCGGTGCTGCGCGCGTTGGACGACGCCGGCTACCACGGGCTCGTCGCCGTGGAACTGCCCCGGCACTCGCACGCCGCTCCCGCCGTCGCCGCCCGCTCACTGGAGTTCCTGCACGCCGCCGCGGCGCGGGCTGGCTTCCTGCCGGACGCGCCGGCACCACCTGCGCGGGTGGCCCAGCCCGCCGTGCCGGCCCAGCCGGACGCCACCGCGCCCCTCCGCTCTGCACCCACCGACGCGTCGTCGACCGGAACGGCCCCGGTGCGTATGTAGGTGCAGAGCAGAGGGGGTCCGAGGCGTACCCACGCCGGTACCGCGGCCTTCGTCGCGAGCACGTCGCGGCTCCGGCCGCGGCACGGCACACGGCGATGCGGTCGCGGCGTCGCGACCGGGCCACGGCCACCGGCGCGGGCTTCCGGCCGCGGCCGGGGAGGCGACGCTCGGGCACCCACGGCGATACGCGCCGGCTCCGCGATCCGGAGCGGCGCCGAGGGGAGGCACGATGACAGTGGATCATCTCCGGGTGGCCCTGCGGGGCGTACCCGACCCGGACTGGCTGGACGAGGCGCTGCGGCAGGTGGCGGTCGACCCGGCCACGATCACCAGGTTCTTCCCGGCCGCCGGCCGGCGCTGCGGTCGAGCCGCGCTGCCCGACACACCCGGCTGGACCGCTGACGAGGCCGCCCGCGCACTACTGCTCACCGCCCTGCCCGCCGACCACGCCGAATACGCGGACACCCTCTACCGGCGGGGCGACGCGGCCGAGAAGCGGGCCGTGCTCAAGGCCCTGACCCTGCTGCCGATCGGCGCGGCGGCGGTGCCCCTGCTGCACGACGCGATCCGGACCAACGACACGCGGCTGCTCGCCGCCGCGCTCGGCCCGTACGCCCGGCACCTCGACGTCGCCGCGTGGCGGCAGGCGGTCCTGAAGTGCGTCTTCACCGGGGTGCCGCTGGCCGCCGTGGCCGACCTCGACGCCCGCGCCGACGGCGAGCTGGCCGTGATGCTCGCCGGTCTCGCCGACGAACGGCACGCCGCCGGGCGGAACATGCCCGCGGACGCCACCGACCTGCTCGGCCGGCTCACCGCCGGCTCCGGCCGACCCACCGCCATGGAGGCGTGATGCGCATCTTCGACCCGCACATCCACATGACCTCGCGCACCACCGACGACTACGAGCGGATGGCGGCGGCCGGAGTACGCGCGGTGGTGGAGCCGGCGTTCTGGCTCGGGCAGCCGCGTACCAGCCCCGCCTCGTTCAGCGACTACTTCGACTCGCTGGTCGGCTGGGAACCGTTCCGGGCCGGGCAGTTCGGCGTACGGCACTACGCCACCATCGCGCTGAACCCGAAGGAGGCCAACGACCCGCGCTGCCGACCGGTGCTCGACCTGCTGCCGAACTACCTGGAGAAGGACGGCGTGGTGGCGGTCGGGGAGATCGGGTACGACTCGATGACCCCGCAGGAGGACGAGGCGTTCGCCGCGCAGCTCGCGCTCGCCGTGGCGCACGACCTGCCCGCGTTGGTGCACACCCCGCACCGTGACAAGGCCCGGGGCGTGGAGCGCAGCCTCGCGGTGGTCCGCGAGTCCGGTATCGAACCCGGCAGAGTGGTGCTCGACCACCTCAACGAGGTCACCGTGAAGCTCGTTCGGGACACCGGCTGCTGGCTCGCCTTCTCCATCTACCCGGACACGAAGATGTCACCGCCCCGGATGGTGGAGATCCTGCGGGAGCACGGCACCGAGCGGATGCTGGTCAACTCGGCCGCCGACTGGGGCCGTTCGGACCCGCTGCTCACCCGGGCCACCGCCGAGGCGATGCTGGCGGCTGGGTTCACCGCCGACGACGTCGACCAGGTGCTGTGGCGCAACCCGGTGGAGTTCTACGGCCAGTCCAAGCGGCTCGACCTGACCGACGTGGAGGTCACCGACCTCGACCCGCCGCCCGCCACCTTCGCCGGCAACTCGATCCTGCGCGGGGGGAGCTGATGCGGCTGCGGCACGCGTCCGGCGAACTCGTGCACCTCGGCTACTGCACCAACGTGCATCCGGCCGAGGACCTCGCCGGCATCATCGCGCAACTGGACACCTACGCCGTCCCGGTTCGGCAGCAGCTCGGCTCCGACCTGCTCGGGCTCGGGCTCTGGCTGGCCGCCCCGGTCGCGGCGGCGCTTGCCGCCGAGCCGGCCGCCCGCCTCCGGCTGCGTGCCGAGCTGACCGCCCGGGGCCTGGAGGTGGTCACCCTCAACGGCTTCCCGTACGCGGCCTTCCAGGCCCCAGTGGTCAAGGGCGACGTCTACCACCCGGACTGGACCACGCCCGACCGGCTCGACTACACCCTGAACCTGGCCCGGATCCTCGCCGACCTGCTTCCCGACGACGCGGCCCGCGGCTCCATCTCCACCCTGCCGCTGGCGTGGCGGGATCCGTGGGACGGCGGCCGGGCTGCGGCCGCCCACGCGCGACTGGACCAGCTCGCCGCCGGGCTGGCCGAGGTGGAGCGGGACACCGGTCGACGGATCCGGGTCGGGTTCGAGCCGGAACCCGGCTGTTTGGTGGAGAGCACGAAACAATCCGCTGCCATGCTGTCCGCGATGGACACCGATCGACTCGGCGTGTGCGTCGACCTCGCGCACCTCGCCTGCGCCTGGGAGGAACCGGCCGAGGCGCTGACCCGGCTGCGCGCCGCCGGCCTGCCCGTGGTGAAGGTGCAGGTCTCGGCCGCCTTGGAGGCAGCCGACCCGGTCGGCTCCGCCGAGGCGCTCCGACGTTGGGTCGAGCCGCGCTTCCTGCACCAGACCCGGGCCGCCGGGTGCGCGGGCGGCGACGACCCGGCCGATCCGGCGTACGCGGCGGACGACCTCGACGCCGCGCTCGACGCGCGGCTGCCGGGGCGGTGGCGGGTGCACTACCACGTGCCGTTGCACGCTCCGCCCGAGGCGCCGTTGGAGTCCACCGTCCCGGTGTTGCGCGCCGCGTTGACCGAGCTGTTCAGCGGTCCGGACGCGGGCTGCGACCACCTCGACGTCGAGACGTACACCTGGGGGGTGCTGCCGGAGGCGCGGCGCCCCCGCACCGATGCGGAGCTGGCCTCGGGGATCGCCGCCGAGCTTGCCTTCGCCCGGGCCGAGCTGACCGCGCTCGGCCTCGCGCCCGTCGGCCCGGCGGGCGTGCCGGATCAGGGATCGCCGCGCAGCGGTGACGAGTGGAGCGAGGTGCCGGCATGAGTCGTCGTCTGGTGGTGCTGGACGTGGTCGGGCTGACCCCCCGGCTGCTGGCACACATGCCGCGGCTGCGGGCGGTCGCCGAGCGTGGCTTCCAGGCCGAGCTCGGCACCGTGTTGCCGGCGGTGACCTGCTCGGTACAGTCCACGTTCCTCACCGGGGAGCCGCCCGCCGGGCACGGCATCGTGGGCAACGGGTGGTACTTCCGGGAGCTCGGCGACGTGCTGCTCTGGCGGCAGCACAACGCCCTCGTCGGCGGAGAGAAGCTCTGGCAGGCGGCCCGGCGGGTCGAGCCCGGCTACACGGTGGCCAACGTCTGCTGGTGGTACGCGATGGGCGCGGACGTCGACTGGACGGTCACGCCCCGGCCGATCTACCACGCCGACGGGCGTAAGGACCCGGACTGCTACACCGACCCACCGCAGCTGCACGAGGCGCTCACCGGGCGGCTCGGCACCTTTCCGCTCTTCAGCTACTGGGGTCCGGGCGCCGGGCTGGCCTCCTCCGCCTGGATCTGCCGGGCGGCCGAGCAGATCCTCGCCGACCAGGCGCCGGACCTGACCCTGGTCTACGTGCCGCACCTGGACTACGACCTGCAACGGCACGGCGCCTCCTCGCCCCGGGCCGCAGCCGCCGCGGCCGAGTTGGACGTGGTGCTCGGCCCGCTGCTCGACGCCGCCGAGGCCCGGGACGCGACGGTGGTGGTGCTGTCGGAGTACGGCATCACCGACGTGTCCCGCCCGGTCGACGTCAACCGGTTGCTGCGTGCGGAGGGGCTGCTGCAGGTGCACACCCAGGCCGGCATGGAGTACCTGGATCCGTGGACGTCGCGGGCGTTCGCGGTCGCCGACCACCAGGTGGCGCACGTGTATGTGCGGGACCCTGCGGACGTGCCCGCGGTGGCGAAGCTCTGCGCCGGCCTGCCCGGGGTGGCCGAGGTGCTGGACGCCGACGGCAAGGCCGCGTACGGGCTGGACCACGAGCGGGCCGGCGAGCTGGTGCTCGTGGCGGAGCCGGATTCCTGGTTCACCTACTACTACTGGCTGGACGACGACCGGGCGCCGGACTTCGCCCGGCTCGTGGAGATCCACCGCAAGCCCGGGTACGACCCGGCCGAGCTCTTCTTCGACCCGGCCGCTCCCGCGGCGGCCAAGCGTCGGGCGGCGGTGGCGTTGGCCCGCAAGAAGCTCGGCATGCGTTACCTGATGAGTGTGGTCGGGCTGGACGCGGGCGCGCGGGCGGTACGTGGTTCGCACGGACGGCTGCCGGCCGACCCGGCGGACGGGCCGGTGCTGCTCTGCTCGGACCCGGCCGCGGCCCGGGAGCGCCTCGCGGCGACGGACGTGAAGTCCCTGCTGTTGGAGCTCGCCGGGCTTGGCGCGGCCACGAAGGAGGACACCCGGTGACGGTCACGGTTGCGCCGACCGACGCGAGCGGCTTGCGGGCGCGCTTCGACGCCGAGCTGGCCGCGTTTCTCGACCGTCAGGGGCCGGACTGGCCGGACGGCGCGCCGCGCGGTGTGTTCACCGCGTTGCAGCGGTTCGTGCTGGCCGGTGGGAAGCGACTGCGTCCGCTCTTCTGCTACTGGGGCTGGCGCGGTGCCGGTGGTGAGGACGGGGCACCCATCGTGGTGGCCTCGGCCGCCCTGGAACTGTTCCACGCGTTCGCCCTGATCCACGACGACATCCTCGACGGTAGTGACCGCCGTCGGGGGGAACCGTCGGTGCACCGGCTCTTCGCCGATCTGCACGCGCGTTCGTCGTGGCGGGGCGACCCGGAGGCGTACGGGCGGAACACGGCGCTGCTCTGCGGGGACCTCTGCGCCGCCTGGTCGGATCAGATGTTCCATGAGTGCGGCCTGCCCACCGAGCAGGTGCACCGGGGGTACGCCGTGTTCGCCCTGATGCGCACGGAGGTGATCGCGGGGGAGTACCTGGATCTCGTCTCCGGGGTCGGGGACGGCTCGGTGGCCAGCGCGCTGACCGTGATCCGGATGAAGGCCGCCCGTTACACGGTCACCCGGCCGTTGCAGATCGGCGCGGCACTGGCCGGTGGACCGCCGGAGCTCATCGAGGGGTTGGCCGAGTTCGGTGATCCGTTGGGCGACGCGTTCCAGCTCCGCGACGACGTGCTCGGCGTCTTCGGCGACCCGGCGGTCACCGGCAAGTCGATCCTGGACGACCTGCGTGAGGGCAAGCCGACGGTGATGATGGCGCTGGCCCGCAGCGCCGCCGACCGGACGCAGACGGCCCGGCTGCGCGAACTCTTCGGCAATCCCGAGCTGGATGCCGATGGTGCGGCCGAACTGCGCATGATCATCGAGGGGACCGGCGCGCGGACCCGGATCGAGCAGATGATCCGGGTGCGTACCGAGCAGGCGCTGGCGGCGCTCGAACGTGCGCCGGTGGACACGGCGACCCGCGTGGCCCTGGTCGGCCTCGCCGGGCAGGCGATCGACCGCCGCTCCTGACCGGCGGCTGCCCCACGACTTTCGACCGGTCGAGCGGAAGTCCGGCTCGGGCCGGCAGAAGGTATAGACACATCGAAGTACGTAACTTAATGTCGTGACCAATACCACACTGTTTCGTCGAGGCGAGCCGGCGGCGCGGTAACCCATCGACTGGTGACCTCCGCGCGGGTGGCTCCAGCGCCGGAGTGCTCACGGCCGGCCGGATCGGCACCCCGGGTGGCCACACCGCAACCCCCCGCTACGGCCCCGGCGCGTCGGCGCGCGCCCGCCTGGCAGTCAATCGTCAGGAAGGGACAGCCTCACGATGTCCAGATCGGACAGCACCCACCACCGGACCCGACGTCGGCTCACCGCCGGTGCGGCCCTGCTGCTGGTCGTCGCGGCCGGCACGGTCTCCCTCGGCGCGGGCCCGACCGCCCTCGGCGGCCCGGCTCCGGCTCAGGCCCATCCGATCAACGCCACCGACTTCCAGCAGGTGGAGCTCGCCCGCGGCGTCGCCGAACTGGGCGAACCGATGTCGTTGGCCGTGCTGCCGGACCGCTCGGTGCTGCACACCGCGCGCAACGGCACGCTGCGTCGCACCGACGTGAACGGCACCACCACCGTGGCCGGCACCATCCCCGTCTACACCCACGACGAGGAGGGACTGCAGGGCGTCGGGGTGGACCCAAACTTCGCCAGCAACCGGCACATCTTCCTCTACTACGCGCCGCCGCTGTCCACCCCGGCCGGCGACGCTCCGGCCACCGGCACCGACTTCTCCGCCTGGCAGGGCGTCAACCGGCTGTCCCGCTTCACCCTGAACGCCGACTTCACGCTCAACCAGGCCAGCAAGGTCGACGTGCTCGACGTGCCCGCCGACCGGGGGCTCTGCTGCCACGTCGGTGGCGACATCGACTTCGACGCCGCCGGGAACCTCTACCTCTCCACCGGGGACGACACCAACCCGTTCGACTCCGCCGGGTACGCCCCGATCGACGAACGCACCAACCGCAATCCCGGGTTCGACGCGCAACGCAGCGCCGGCAACACCAACGACCTGCGCGGGAAGATCCTCCGGATCAAGATGAACGCGAACGGGACGTACTCCATCCCATCGGGCAACCTCTTCGCGCCCGGCACGTCGGGCACCCGCCCCGAGATCTACGCGATGGGCTTCCGCAACCCGTTCCGGATGAGCGTGGACAAGGCCACCGGCATCGTCTACGTGGGCGACTACGGACCGGACGCCGGCTCGACCAGCAGCACCCGCGGCCCGTCGGGTCAGGTCGAGTTCAACCGGGTCGCCGGGCCGGGCAACTACGGCTGGCCGTACTGCACCGGCACCAACACCAGCACCGAGACGTACAACGAGTGGAACTTCGCCACCAACGCCACCGGCCCGAAGTTCAACTGCGCTGGCGGCCCGACGAACAACTCGTTCCGCAACACCGGCCGGTCCACCCTGCCGCCGGCGCAGCCCGCCTGGATCCGCTACGGCGGTGACGCGGGCAGCCCGTCCGATTTCGGTGGCGGCTCGGAGTCCCCGATGGGCGGTCCGGTCTACCGGTACGACGCCGCCAACCCCTCGACCACGAAGTTCCCGCAGTCCTTCGACGGTCAGTTCTTCGCCACCGAGTTCGGCCGTGGCTGGATCAAGCCGATCCACGTCAACGCCGACGGATCCCGGGGCACCATCGATGCCTTCCCGTGGACCGGCAAACAGGTGATGGACTCGGCCTTCGGCCCGGACGGCGCGTACTACGTCCTCGACTACGGCACCGGTTACTTCAACGGGGACGCGAACTCGGCGCTCTACCGCTTCGACTACATCGGCGGCGGCAACCGGGCGCCCACGGCCCGGGCGGCAGCCGACAAGACCTCCGGCGCCGCCCCGCTGACCGTCACGTTCTCCTCGGCGGGCTCGTCGGACCCGGACGGCGGGGCGCTGACCTACCAGTGGGCGTTCGGCGACGGCACCACCTCCACGGCGGCCAACCCGACGAAGACCTACACCGCCAACGGCACGTACCCGGCCACCCTCACCGTGCGTGACCCGCAGGGTGCCACCGGCAGCGCCAACGTGGTGATCAACGTCGGTAACACCGCGCCCACGGTGACCATCACCAACCCCGGGAACGGCAAGCTCTTCTCCTTCGGTGATTCGGTGCCGTTCGGCGTCACCGTCACCGACCCGGAGGACGGCACGATCGACTGCACCAAGGTCAAGATGACCTACGTGCTCGGCCACGACCAGCACGGGCACCAGATCACCTCGCAGAACGGCTGCTCCGGCACCATCGCGATTCCGGTCGACGGTGAGCACGACTACGCGGCGAACATCTTCGCGATCTTCGACGCCGAGTACACCGACGCGGGCGGCCTCACCACCCACACCCAGCACACCCTTCAGCCCCGGCACCGCCAGGCCGAACACTTCAAGACCTCGTCGGGGATCAACACCTTCGACAAGACCGCGGCCGAGGGCGGCAAGACGGTCGGCGACATCCACAACGGCGACTGGATCGCCTTCGAGCCCTACCAGGTCGGCAACGTGACCTCGTTCACCGCCCGGGTCTCGTCGGCCGGCGCCGGCGGCACCCTCCAGCTGCGGACCGGCTCGGCCACCGGCACCGTGATCGGCTCGGCCTCCGTGCCCGTGACCGGCGGCTGGGAAACCTTCACCACGGTCACCGGCACGGTCACCAGTCCGCCCGCCGGCACCACGACGCTCTACCTGACGTTCGCCGGATCGGGCACCGGGGCGCTCTACGACGTGGACACCTTCACCTTGAACACCGGCGGCGGTACGTCCGGTGCGGGGCCGATCCGGGGTCTGGCGAGTAAGTGTCTGGATGTGCGGGGCGGTGCCACGGCCGACGGCACCCAGGTGCAGCTCTACACGTGCAACGGCAGTGCTGCGCAGAGTTGGACGGTGACGGCGAATTCGACGGTGCGGGCTCTGGGTAAGTGTCTGGACGTGTCGGGTGGTGGTTCGGCGGACGGTACGAAGGTCCAGTTGTGGACGTGTAACGGTACGGGTGCGCAGAACTGGTCGGCGCAGGCTGATGGGACGTTGCGTAATCCGCAGTCGGGTAAGTGCCTGGACGTCTCCGGCAACAACTCGGCGGACAGCACGCCGGTGCATTTGTGGACCTGCACGGGCGCAGCGAATCAGAAGTGGATCCTGCCCTGAGTTGAGCGGAAGGGCCCCTCGCCGACGCCTATCGTTGGGCAGGGGCCCCTCCAGACCAGTCTGAGGAGAGCTGAGATGCGCAGACTTCTGCGATCCGTCCTCGGTGGGGCCACCGCTGCCCTCGCCGTCATCGCCTGCACCAGCCCGGCAACCCCGGCCAGCGCTGCCGACGCCCCGTACGACGTGCTGGTCTTCTCCAAGACCGCCGGTTTCCGGCACGACTCGATCGCGGTCGGCACCCAGGCCATCCGCGACCTCGGCGCGGCGAACAACTTCACGGTCACCGCGACCGAGGACGCCGCCGCCTTCACCACCGGCAATCTCGCCCAGTACGAGGTGGTGGTCTTCCTCAACACCACCGGTGACGTGCTCAACGCCGCCCAGCAGACCGCCTTCGAGTCGTACATCGGTTCGGGACGCGGCTACGTCGGGGTGCACGCGGCCGCCGACACCGAGTACGGCTGGTCCTTCTACGGCAATCTCGTCGGCGCGTACTTCGCATCGCACCCGGCCATCCAGCAGGCCAACGTCAAGGTGGAGAACCGGGGCCACGCGGCCACGGCGCACCTGCCGCAGACCTGGACCCGCACCGACGAGTGGTACAACTACCAGACCAACGCACGCTCCACGGCCCGGGTGCTGACCACCCTCGACGAGTCGTCCTACTCGGGCGGCGGGATGGGCGCCGACCACCCGCACTCCTGGTGCAAGACGTACAACGGCGGCCGCGCCTTCTACACCGGCGGCGGCCACACACAGGCGTCGTACGCCGAGCCCGCGTTCCGCGCCCACCTGCTCGGCGGCATCCGGTACGCGGCCGGCCGGACGAAGGCAGACTGCCGTCCCGAGACCGGCTACACGGCCCTCTACAACGGTTCGACCACCGGCTGGTCGCAGGCCGGGCCGGGCAACTTCACCAACACCGACGCCACCCTCACCTCGGTCGGTGGCATGGGCCTGCTCTGGTACAGCGCCGAGCAGTTCACCAACTACTCGTTGAAGCTGGACTGGCGGATGGCCGGCGACGACAACTCCGGTGTCTTCATCGGCTCCCCACCGTCGAGCGACCCCTGGTCCGCGGTGGACAACGGGTACGAGGTGCAGATCGACGCCACCGACGAGGCCGACCGCACCACCGGCGCGGTGTACACCTTCAAGTCCGCCGACCTCGCGGCCCGCGACGCGGCACTGAACCCGCCGGGGGAGTGGAACACCTACGAACTGCTCGTCGAGGGGGAGCGGCTCCAGGTCTTCCTCAACGGCACCAAGATCAACGATTTCACGAACACCGACCCGGCCCGCTCGCTCGCCGGGCACATCGGCCTGCAGAACCACGGCACCGGCGACGACGTCTCGTTCCGCAACGTCCGGATCAAGGAGCTCGGGGGTACGCCCCCGCCGGGCGGCAACGCCACCGTCCAGGCGGAGGCGTTCAGCTCGGCCGGCGGGGTCAGCGCGTTCAGCAAGCCCGGCGCGAACGGCGGTCAGACGCTTGGTTACATCGACCCGGGCGACTGGGCGGCATACGACGGCGTCGACCTGACCGGCGTCACCTCGTTCCGGGCTCGGGTCGTCTCCGGCGGCCCGGGCGGCACCATCCAGATCCGTACGGGTTCGACCACGGGCCCGGTGCTCGGCTCGGTGGCGGTGCCGAACACCGGCGGTTGGACCACGTTCGCCGACGTGACGACGACGCTTGCCGGCGTGCCGTCGGGCGGGCAGAGCCTCTACCTGACCTTCAGCGGGTCCGGTGGCGGCCTGTTCGACGTGGACGAGTTCACCCTGGTGAAGGGGGCCGGTGGCGGTACGTCCGGTGCGGGGCCGGTTCGGGGTCTGGCCGGTAAGTGTCTGGATGTGCGGGGCGGTGCCACGGCCGACGGCACCCAGGTGCAGCTCTACACGTGCAACGGCAGTGCTGCGCAGAGTTGGACGGTGACGGCGAATTCGACGGTGCGGGCTCTGGGTAAGTGTCTGGACGTGTCGGGTGGTGGTTCGGCGGACGGTACGAAGGTCCAGTTGTGGACGTGTAACGGTACGGGTGCGCAGAACTGGTCGGCGCAGGCTGATGGGACGTTGCGTAATCCGCAGTCGGGTAAGTGCCTGGACGTCTCCGGCAACAACTCGGCGGACAGCACGCCGGTGCATTTGTGGACCTGCACGGGCGCGGCGAACCAGCGGTGGACCCTGCCCTGACCTTGCCCTGCCCTGCCCTGCCCTGAGGCTGCCGTGAGGTGTGGCGACAGGTCACCGCTGCCCGTCGCACCTCCTCTGGATCCTGATGACTCAGAGGCATATCTATGCCTCTGAGTCATCAGGCCCAGCCGGGTCTTCCCACCCGGATCACGACACGCCGGCACCAGGTGCGCCCGCACCGAAGGGCCCCGGGAAGCTCACCGTCGGCCGCTGCCCGTCGCCTCCGCCCGCTGCCGGTCGCCGCTCACGGGTGGGGCCTTCCGTGGCGGTGGCGGCGGCCATAGAGTGGGGGCGGCGATCGTGGAGGTTGCCGGCGACCCGGCGGGAGGCGCAACCCGGCGGGTCCAGGTGCGTACGCGTACCCGTCGGCATCGCCGCGCTCGCCGGGCAGCACCGGTCACCCTCGCCCCGGTCCGCAGGTACGGAATCCCCATCACCACAGGGGAGAGAAGGACAATGGCGCGACCAATCACGCTCTTCACCGGCCAGTGGGCCGACCTTCCGTTCGACGAAGTGTGCCGGCTCGCCTCCGAGTGGGGGTACGACGGTCTCGAGATCGCCTGCTGGGGCGACCACTTCGAGGTCGACAAGGCGCTGGCCGACGACTCGTACGTCGAGCGCAAGCGGGAGACCCTCGCCAAGCACAACCTGAAGGTCTACACGATCTCCAACCACCTGGTCGGCCAGGCGGTGTGCGACCACCCCATCGACGAGCGGCACCAGGACATCCTGCCCGCGCGGATCTGGGGCGACGGAGAGCCCGAGGGGGTACGCCGGCGGGCCGCCGAGGAGATCAAGGACACCGCGCGGGCGGCAGCGAAGCTCGGCGTGAAGACGGTCGTCGGCTTCACCGGCTCGTCGATCTGGCACACGCTGGCGATGTTCCCGCCGGTGCCGCCGTCGATGATCGAGCGCGGCTACCAGGACTTCGCCGACCGGTGGAACCCGATCCTCGACGTCTTCGACGAGGTGGGCGTGCGCTTCGCGCACGAGGTGCACCCCAGCGAGATCGCGTACGACTACTGGACGACGAAGCGGACCCTGGAGGCGATCGGCCACCGCGAGGCGTTCGGACTCAACTGGGATCCGTCGCACTTCGTCTGGCAGGAGTTGGACCCGGTCAACTTCATCTTCGACTTCGCCGACCGGATCTACCACGTCGACTGCAAGGACGCGAAGGTGCGCACCGGTGACGGCCGGCGTGGCCGGCTCGCCTCGCACCTGCCGTGGGCGGACATGCGCCGCGGCTGGGACTTCGTCTCCACCGGCCACGGCGACGTGCCCTGGGAGGACTGCTTCCGGGCGTTGAACGCGATCGGCTACGACGGGCCGATCTCGATCGAGTGGGAGGACGCCGGCATGGACCGGCTCGTGGGTGCCCCGGAGGCGCTCCAGTTCGTCCGCCGGCTCGCCTTCGACGCGCCCGACGCCGCGTTCGACGCGGCGTTCAGCAGCAAGGACTGATCCGCCGATGCCCACGGGCGACCACCGTCGCTCCCGCCGCCGGAGACGATCGGTCGTACGGGCCGTGGGCCCGGTTCCACAGCGGTCAGGGGCCGCATCCGGTGCACGGATGCGGCCCCTGGCGTTCACCTGCCGGGTCGGTCAGCCCCGCAGACCCGACATGTGCTGGTAGCTGATCTCCGCGTACCGCAGCGAGCGGCCCGGATCGGTGGCGCCACCCGGCGCGTTGTCCTGCTCCCACATCGGGTTGTGGTAACCCTTAGCGCCCATGTTCGCGAAGAAGTTGCCGTAGTCGATGTCGCCCTCGCCGAGCGGCACCATCGCGTAGCCGGCCGCGCTGCCCGGATCGTAGGTGCCGTCCTTGGCGTGGAAGAGCGGGAACCGGATGGTCTGCGCGGCGACCACGGCCAGCGGGTCGAAGATGTTGGTCCGGGTCACGCCGTCAGGGTCGGTGTAGCTGCGGAACCGGTGCTGGGCCACGTGCGCCCAGTAGATGTCCATCTCGAACCAGACCCATTCGGGGTTGGTACGTGCGATGAAGTACTCCAGCTTGCGGACGCCGGAGGAACGGGTCGGGCGACCCTGGCCGTCCAGCGGCCCGCTGTCGCGCAGGAAGTCGTACGCCGCGTCGTGGTTGTGCGTGTACAGCTTGAGCCCGCGGGCGGCGGCCATCTCACCGAAGGTGTTCCACCTGTCGACGGCGGCGTCCCAGTCGGCCTTGTAGTTGCTGCCGGTCGGGTCGCCGCCCGTGCCGATATGGGTCATGCCGAGGATCTCGGCGGTGTCGAGGGTCTGCTCGAACTGGGCGATGGTGTCCGGGTTGACGGCGCTGGGGACGGAGGCGTGCGAGCCGTTGGCGCGCAGCCCGTTGTCGTCGAGGACCTTGCGAATCTCCTCCGGCGTGATCTGTCGGCCGAGGATCGAGGCGTGCTGGGTGTAGCCGGCGAACTCGACCTCCTTGTAGCCGATCTCGGCGAGCCGGGCGAGCACCCGCTCGAAGCCGTACGGCACGCCGGTGGCGTCCGGAGCTGCGCTGATTCGGTCCCGGACGCTGTAGAGGATGATGCCGCGCTTGCCGGGCGGGACGAGCAGGCCGTTGCCGGCGAAGGCCGGGGTGCCCAGGCCGGTGGCGCCGACGGCGGTCGCGCCGGCGACACCCGCGAGGGCGCCGAGCATCTGGCGACGACTCATTCCGTGCTGACTGTGGTTCATCTGCTGCCTCTCTCGGTGCTGGTTTCCGGTGATGAGGACGGCGGGCGGTGGTCGCGGGACCGCCGCCAGCCCCACGACCACGGCGGAGTGACGCCGATGTCCTGACCGGCGAACTCGACCCGGTGCCGTTCTCCGGGACCGCTGGTCGAGCCGTACGGGCCCGTGCGGCTCGGTCGCGACGAGGGTCGGGCGGACGAGGTGAGATGGCCCAGGTAGGTGGTGGCTCTTCGGCCGACGGGTCTACGCATCGAACCTCGCTCTGGTCGGGCGCGTCCGCCCCAGCGTCGTGGCGCCGCTGGGGAGATCGCGGGGAGTGCCGAGAGCCTGGCCAGGTTCTACGCAGGACGATATTGGTGCCCGCCACTGAATAAAAGAGGCGAGCGCCAGAAGTTTTCGTGTCTGAGGCCGAACTTTCGCTTCAATCGGAGAAAGTCGTCAGGGTGCGGCCGAACCATCTGACATGCGTGGACATGCCGCAGACCCGACCGCCGGAACGGCGGCCGGGTCTGTACGTGCTGCGATCAGAGGGTGCTGCCCGAACCGGATGGCTTCGACGTGCTCGACCCGGCGGCCGTACCGCCACTGGTCGAGTTCGGGCCGGACTTCGCGCCCGCGGTGGCCGGCGAGCCGGCGAAGGCGTCGTCGGCAGCGGTCAGGCCGTGCCGGCTGCCGTTGCCGGTCAGCTTCTCGCCCAGCTTGGTCTGGCCGAGCTTGTCCTTGCCCTCGCTGTAGAGCCGGGTCGCCTGGGCCTGCGCCACGCCCGCCGCCTCCTGCACGGTGGGGTGGTCGAGGACCTTGCGACCCCGGACCATCAGCTCTTCGTACCTCTCCCGGCCGGCGCGGGCGCCCAGGACGAATCCCGCAGCCAGCCCGCCAAGAAACATCAGTTTTCCGCGCATGGCGGCTCCTTCCGTACCTGACGCGCCGTCGCCCGCCGGGCTCCATCCCGGCGGTACGACAATCTCGCGCCTGCGTTCCGTCGTCCGCAGCTAACTACCCATACTGCTCCGCGCTCATACCTGCTTGTGCCCTGATGGCGATTTGTCCGACTTGCCGATTCTGCCACCCGGCCGGCCGCAGGCGTACTCGGGACGGCAACCCCCTGGACCAATGCCCCCGGGAATCCTGTACTCTTGTCTCCGTCGCACGGTGCCGGAGAGATCCGGAACCGGGCAACGGTAGTCCCCTGTAGCTCAATTGGCAGAGCAGCCGGCTGTTAACCGGCAGGTTATTGGTTCGAGTCCAATCGGGGGAGCCACTCGGAACGCCCGTCGGTCCTGCCGGCGGGCGTTTGCCGTTTCCTCGTCGTGGCCGACCGCGACCGCGCCCCTTCGCAGGTGCGGCCGCTGCGGCGAGCCTTTCCGCGCCCGGCCGTCAGGCTTGCCCGAGGATGCCCGGCGGCCATGACATTTAGTCCGTTTGGCCCGAAAATGCCCGGTTGGCCGGGCAGGATGATCGGTGCCGGCGTCAGGAATCGCCTACGTCCGTCGGTACGTCGACTCACGGGTGGGGGCGGATGTCCGCAGCGCTGGGTCGCGGCCGGGCCACACTGGTCGCGCTCGTCGTCGTGCTCGCGTGGCTGGTCGTCGGCGGGCTCGCCGGCCCGTACTCGGGACGGCTCTCCGACGTGGCGACGAACGACAACGCCGCGTTCCTGCCCGCCGACGCGGAAGCCACCCAGGCCCAGGAGCTCTCCCGCGGATTCATCCAGCGGCAGACCACGCCCGCCCTCGTCGTCTACGAACGCACCACCGGCCTCACCGACGCGGACAAACACAAGGTGAGCGCCGACGCCGCCCGCTTCGCCCAGGTCCCCGGCGTGGTCGGGCCGCTGCCGCCGCCCATCCCCAGCGCGGACGGGCAGGCGTTGCAGGTGGTCGTACCGATCGACGACGCCGAGGGGGAACGGATCGGTACGGTCGTCGAACAACTACGCGACATCACCGGTGACGGTGGTGGCGGGCTGACCGTCGACGTCGCCGGCCCGGCCGGCCTGCTCGCCGACCTGATCGAGGTCTTCTCCGGCATCGACGGGGCGCTTCTGCTGGTCACCCTCTGCGTGGTGCTGGTGATCCTGCTCGTGGTCTACCGCAGCCCGGTGCTCTGGGTCTTCCCGCTGCTCGCCGCCGGGATGTCGTACGCCCTGGCGTCGCTCTTCGTCTATCTGCTCGCCGACGCCGACCTGGTCACCCTCAACGGGCAGGCACAGGGGATCCTCACCGTGCTGGTCTTCGGCGCCGGCACCGACTACGCGCTGCTGCTGGTGGCCCGCTACCGCGAGGAGCTGCACCGGCACGAGCGATCGTGGGACGCGATGCGCGCCGCGTGGCGGGGCGCGGCCCCGGCCGTGATCGCCTCCGGCGGCACCGTCATCCTGAGTCTGCTCTGCCTCCTGCTCTCCAGCCTGAACTCCAACCGAGCGCTCGGCCCGGTCGCCGCCGTCGGCATCGCCGCGACCCTGCTGGTGATGCTCACGTTCCTGCCCGCGCTGCTGGTGCTCGGCGGCCGGTGGGCGTTCTGGCCGCGCCGGCCCCGGTACGACCCGGCCACCGCGCAGATCGAGCACGGCATCTGGAGCCGGATCGCCGGCTTCGTGGCCCGCCGCGCCCGGCCGGTCTGGTTGATCACCGCCGTCGGGCTGGGCGTGCTCGCGATCGGTCTCACCCAACTCGGCACGACGACGCTGGGCCAGTCCGACCTGTTCACCAAACGCACCGACTCGGTGGCCGGCCAGGACGTGATCGCCCGGCACTATCCGGCCGGTACCGGCAGCCCGGCCACGATCATCGCCAACCAGGCCGCCGCGAAACAGGTCACCGAGGCGGCCCAGGGCACCCGCGGGGTGGCCGACGTCCGACCGGTCACCCGCGAGCAGACGGCGGGTTCCGGGCCACCCGGCCCGCCGCTGGTCGTCGACGGCAGGATCCAGCTCGAGGCGACGCTCACCGACCCGCCGGACAGCACGGGCGCGGAGCGAACCATCCGCGACCTGCGCGCGACGGTGCACCGGGTACCTGACGCGGACGCCCTGGTCGGCGGGTTCACCGCCACCAACGTGGACATAACCGCCGCCGCCGAACGGGACCAGAACGTGATCATCCCGGTCGTGCTGGCGGTCATCGCCGTCATCCTGGCCCTGCTGCTGCGCGCCCTGCTCGCCCCGCTGCTGCTGATCGCGACGGTGCTGCTCTCGTTCACGGCCACCCTCGGGCTCTGCGGCGTGTTGTTCCGCCACGTCTTCGACTTCCCCGGCGTGGACGCCGCGTTCCCGCTCTTCGCCTTCGTCTTCCTGGTCGCCCTCGGCATCGACTACAACATCTTCCTGATGAGCCGGGTCCGCGAGGAGTCGGTGCGGCGCGGCACCCGAGCCGGCGTCCTGGCCGGCCTCGCGGTCACCGGCGGCGTGATCACCTCCGCCGGCATCGTGCTCGCCGCGACGTTCTCCGCGCTCACCGTGCTGCCCCTCGTGGTCCTGGTCGAGCTGGGCACCGCGGTCGCCGTCGGCGTACTCATCGACACCATCGTCGTGCGCTCGCTGCTGGTGCCCGCGCTCGCGTACGACATCGGGCCGACCATCTGGTGGCCGGGCCGGCTGGCCCGGACGAGCCGTGCGGAGGGACGCCGTGACACTGGCTGAGACGGACGTGGTCATCGTCGGCGGCGGGCTGGCCGGCCTCGCGGCCGCCCGCCGACTGCACCGTGCGGGCGTGCCCTGGCGGCTGCTGGAGGCCGGCGGCCGGCTCGGCGGCCGGATCGCCACCGACGAGGTCGACGGCTACCTGCTCGATCGCGGCTTCCAGGTGCTCAACACCGCCTACCCGCGGCTCGGCGCCCTGCTCGACGTGAACAGCCTGCGACTCGGGTACTTCACCTCCGGTGTGCTGGTCCGCAAGGGCGACCGGCTCATCCGGCTCGTCAACCCGCTACGCGAACCGGTCGCCGCGCCGGGCACCGCGTTCGCCGGGGTCGGCACGTTGCTCGACCGGCTCCGGTTCGCGGGGCTGGCCGCCGGCTGCGCCACCCTGCCCGCCGGTCGGCTGCTCGACGCGCCGGAGACCACCACCGAGGTCGCGCTGCGCCGCGCCGGGCTCTCCGACGCGTTCATCGAGGAGCTGATCCGTCCGTTCCTCTCCGGCGTCCTCATCGACCGGGAACTGGAGACCTCCAGCCGGGTCTTCGCGATGGTGCTCCGCTCGTTCGCCCGCGGCCGCAACGCTCTGCCCGCCGAGGGGATGGCCGCGCTGCCCCGGGCGGTCGCCGCACCGCTGCCCGCCGACCTCATCGACCTGGACACCCCGGTCGCCGAGGTTGCTCCCCGGCGGGTCCGCACCCAGGCCGGCGACATCCGCTGCCGCGCCGTCGTGGTCGCTGTCGACCCGCCGGCGGTCGCCGCGCTGCTGCCGACCCTGAGAGCGGTACGCATGCACAGCTACACGACCTACTACCACAGCACCGACCAACCCCCGGTCGACGAGCCGATCCTGCTCCTCGACGGCGATCGCCGCGAGTTGATCACCAACACGGTGGTCGCGAGCCGGGCCGCGCCCACGTACGCGCCAGCCGGGCGGCATCTGGTGGCCACCTCGGTGGTCGGCCCGACGCCCCCACCCGAGCCCGCCGTACGACTCGAACTGGACCGGCTCTTCGGACGCTCCACAGCCGACTGGACGCACCTGAGCACGGTCACCGTCCCCCAGGCGCTGCCCGCCGCGCCGCCGCCACAAGGGCGGCTACGTAAGCCGGTGGCGCTCGGAGACGGGCTCTTCGTGGCCGGAGACCACCGGGACAGCCCGTCCATTCAGGGGGCACTGACGAGCGGCTGGCGGGCCGCCGGTGCGGTGCTGAGGCAACTCCGGGACGGCGGGACGTGAGCGTCGACGGCCCGGTCCTGGCCCGATCCGGATGAGCGCGCGGCTCCGGCCGTCCCAGCTCGTTCCGGGGGCGGCCGGAGCGACGAGGACCGGTTATGGGGCGTCGCCCCGGGCGGGCAGGCTGCGCGCTGTTATCCTCGCGTTGCCCATCGTGCTGCTGCACCGGCGACGCCGATGAGCGACGGCGCTGGTTCCGCCCCTGGCCGATGATCGACCGGCCAGGATAAGATCCGCGCGGTGCCGGGGCGGTAGCTCAGCCGGTTAGAGCAGGGGACTCATAATCCCTCGGTCGCGGGTTCGAGTCCCGCCCGCCCCACCAGCCGTTTTCCCTGGTCAGGCATGCTGCCGACGACCCGGACTCACCGCGTCGAGGTCCGGACCAACGCTCTCAGTCCGCACTGAGTCCGCAGCCGCACGACCCGCCGCTCGGTCGAGGCGGTCCGCCACCTGGTCCAGGTCGTCCTCGAAGAGGTCCGCGTACACGTCCAGCGTCATGGCCGCCGAGGCGTGCCCGAGCATCCGCTGCACCGCCTTCACGTTGGCGCCCTCGGCCACCGCGAGACTGGCCGCCGTGTGCCGCAGCTCGTGCGGGGTCAGGCCGGCGAGCCCGATCGACTCCGCAGCCCGATCGAAGACGCGGCGACGGAAGTTGTTGTTGCCCAGCACCTCGCCGGCCGGGGACGTGAACACCAGCTCGTCACCGGAACGGCCGGCGATCTGCGCGGCGATCGGCTCGACCAGGAACCGGGGGAGCGGCGCCAACCGGCGTTGATGCGTCTTCGGCGTACCGAACACCGCCCGACCGTTAACCTCCGTCACCGACTCCGCCACCAGCAGCCGACGCTTCACCAGATCCACCCGCCGAACCCGAAGCGCCGCCAGCTCGCCCCACCGCAGCCCCGTGTAGGCCAGCACCCGAATGATCAGCCCATACGGCTCCGCCGCTGCCGCCAGCTCGCCCACCTGGCCGTGGGTCAGGAACACCTTCTCCGACCCGTCCGACCCGTGGCAGCCGCACGCCCACCGCGACGTTGCGAGTCAGCCGACCATCCCGAACAGCCGGCGCCAGAAGCAGCGAGAACACCCGGTGAGCTTGCCGAACGGTGGACGGCGCAAGACCGGCCTGCCTCATGCAGCGCACCCACTCGCCAACGTCGGCGTGCGTGACTGCCGAAAGCGGGACGCGTTCCCACACCGGGAGCACCTGCCGCCGCAGGAGACTACGGTACCGCTGGCGAGTCGACGGCTTGAGCTGCACCTGATTGGCGAACCACCGAGCAGCCCAGTCGCCCACGGTGACCCGCGCTAGAGCCGGATCGACCCACTCACCGCGGGCGAGTGCCGTCTTACGCTATGCCGTTCGCGGTGGAAGGACGCAAGGCGATCGGGCGGGTCATTGAGTTTCAGTGGGAGGGCCAACGGTCAGAGTTGAAGCACGGGCCGTACACCGCCACGGTTGAGGGATTGGTGCTCGCGCAGCGGTTCGGGCGTCGTCGGCGGCGTCCACTGCTCTCTTTCACACTAAACACACAGCTGTGGACAGCCGGCCCGACAAGGGTTCTGCCGAGGTCAAATGACCCCGAATATCATGCCGCCATCGAGGCTGAAACCGCGTGATCCAGCCGTCGAAGTGGCGCACCTCGATGAAGCGGCGGGCCACCAGCGAGACCAGGTTCGGCCCCAGGACCGCAGCCACCGGCTGCCGTGACGCGCCTCAGCCCACCGGATGTGTCTAGTCCCACCACATGCTTGACGAATACGTCCCAACAGATGCTTGACAGTCGACCTTGGTCTGCGACGAGACTTCGCAGGGCACGAAGACTGGGAGGGTGCCCTGATCTCGACGGAGCTGGAACTCTTCGCGGACTACTACCAGGTCCACCTGTTCGATGACGGGTCCGTAACCGATCTTGGGGACGCCTGGACCGATGAGGCGGTGCTCGACAACCTTGCCGTCGACACGGACGCCATGGCGGTCGGCACCGCCGTCAACGTCAACGTGGCCGTGACGGTGGAGGTGCTTGAGGCAGCGCCAGAAGACGACAGCGCGGAGTTCGACCACGTCGTGGAGGCAAGCCTGCAAGTTTCCTCGGGCCGACTCGTCGTCATGGGCTGCACCGACTACGAGCCGGAGGCCGCACGGTTCGGGATAGCGGCGGGACCGGTTCGCGTACGAGCCGTGAGAAGCAACCTGGCCGAAGCAGAACGTCTCGGCATTGATTCCGACGACGATCCGGCGACCATGGAGCGACTTCGACTGCAGGTATGGCCTGCCCCGCATACTGACCCGGTTGTCATCAAGCGCTGGAAGCCGCTGGCGGCTTAGCTCACCTACCGACCAACGCTGCCCACGGCGATCATGTCAAGCGTCTGGTGGGACGCAGGTGTAAAGCATCAGCCGGGACACGACATCAGCCCACCGGATGACGTTGCCGAATTGCGCTCTATCAGATCAAGGCGGCCCGCAAGCGGGCCGCGCCGGCCCGGCCCCGGCCGGCTGGCGACCTCCGGCCGGCATCGGCCGGGCCGGCCGGCCACGCTGACGAACGACAAGACTCTGAAGACCTCGGGGCTCCGCCCCGAACCCCGGCCCTCCTCAGAGATCCGCCTCAGCGCTCGCTCATCTACAGCGCCTCAGCTGGTGACGCCCCTTCCTCGATGCCATGCTTCAGCGAGGGCGGCGGCGGGGTACGGGGTCGTCTTCGGACCGCCAACAATCGCGGCGTAGAAGCCGTTCATCAGCTCGGCGACGGCGGCATGAAGTCGCAGGAACCGGGCGGCCGAACTTGGAAACCGCCCCTCCTGAAGGTCGCCGACGGCAGCGGCTCGGATGACGGTGTCGCGGTCCTCGGCCGGACATAGCGCGTGCACGAACGAGTTGACCAGGTACTTCACCACGTCGTACCGGTCAAAGTGCCGATGGCTATCGAGGAATTCCCGCTCGGACTCGGACAGGGCGAAGCGGGAATGTAGGGCCAGTCCGAAATCGGAGAAGTACAGACGCCCACCGTCAGTCAGGATGTTGCGGGGATGCGCATCGAAATGCACCATCCCCTGCAACCGCATTCCCTCGACACCCTCTTGCCAGGCCGTCGCCGCCATCTCGACGGCATACTCTGCGGCGGAGCCCCCTGTCGGAGGCGCTCGACGAGCCAGTCGCTCCACGTCTGCGGCACGAACTCGAGGAAGAGCACCAGACTCGCGGTAGACGCCGCCAGTTCGTGGAGACGCCTGGCGACGGCCGGTGAGTCCGCCCAGTACCGCACAGCCTTGTCGATGTCGTCTGGGGGGACGCGCGGAGTCGGCGCCACCGGGAGCTCCCGCCAGTGGTACATCAGTGGAAAGCTCTCGCACCTGCCGCCGAGGACCCACGCGTTCGCGAGCCGGTGGGAAGCCCACTCCCGCCAGGCCCCGAATCCCGTGGAGCCCACGCCGTAGTGGTAGAACGCGGGAAGGTCGAAGACGTTCGCGGTGGACATTCGATGCTCCGGGAGCTGCTCCCGGTCAGTCAATGGCACGCACTTCACGAAGACAGGGACGCCACGAACTTCGAGACGTGCGGTGGTGCCGCCGATCCCTGTGGTGAGCGGAGTGGCGGCGTCGAGCAACTCGACCAAACTGTCCTCATCGAGCGAGGACAACTCAGAAGAAACAAGTCGGTGGTCCGCGACACGCACGGACGGAGACACCACGCCGGCAACCCTAGCCGTCCGCGTTGTTGATGCCATCGCTGGCTTGATGTCGACGCCTACCCCGGCTTCATGAACCGCTGAGCTTCGCGGGTCAACGATGGTCAGCTCCTGGACGTCGCAGCCGGTACGACGGCGCAGGTTAAACCAGGTCACTGCCGTGCGATTTCCGGGTGATCACGGAGCAGGAGGCAAGAAGGGCGGCCGAAGCTGTGCTGCAGGACATGTCCTCGGTGCCCGGTATGCCCTCGCTTGCGATCATGAACGTGGAGGAGCGCCAGGCCTGCTGGATCGTGTACTACCAGTCTGTGCGGTACATCGAGACAGGTTCATTCCTCGACTCCTTGGTCGGCAACGCGCCGATTCTTGTGGATCGGCAAACGGGGCAGCGCCACCAGACAGGCACGGCTCAGCCGATCGACTACTACGTCGCCGAGTATGTCGGCGGCCGGCACACGTGCGCACTCTGCACGACTGCCCAGCCGTAGGCGCGGTCCGCATCTAGTCTGCAAGAGGTCGACGGACAGCGGGGGAGCAGTGAGAGATGTCGAGAGCCGTTTCCGCTGCTAGCAGCCCAACCGCCCATCTCGCCGGGTCGCTCGTCTTGATCTCATAATCCCTCGGTGGCGGGTTCGAGTCCCGCCCGCCCCACCAGCCGTTCTCTCTGGTCAGGCATGCTGCCGACGGCCCGGACGAACCCCGGCGACGGAAGTTGTTGTTTCGCAACACCTCGCCGGCGACGTGAACACCAGCCCGTCACCGGCACGGCCGGCGAGCTGGGCGGCCACCGGTTCGACCAGGAACCGGGGGAGCGGCACCGACCAGCGCTGGTGCGTACCGAACACCGCCCGCCCGTTGATCGGTGCCTGCCAGGGCACGCCTGATCCACGGAGCTGGCGGTCAGTCGCGCTTCAGACCGGCGAAGATGACCGCGAGCGTACGTGCTTGCAGCTGCTTGTCCCATCCACCGTGCAGGGCGCCCTGGCACATGCTGGCAAGGAGCGCCATCACCTCGGGTAGCCGTACCGTGTGGGCCACGGCTCCGGCTGCCTGGGCTTGTTTCAGCAGCCTGCCCACCGCTTCCTTCAAGTGACCTAGCGCGTCCGGAAGCCGGATGTCCACCCCGGACCCGGCGAGCAGGTCGGCGACGGTCTTCTTCGCCGCGGCCAGCGCCACCAGGTGCGTGAAGAACCCGAAGAGGTCACGTTTTCCGGCCTCCTCGACAAGCTGCGCGAGCAGTCGCTTCATGATCGCGGCGAGCAGGTCGTCCTTGGTGGGGAAGTGACGGAAGACAGTGCCGATGGCAACGCCGGCCCTCCGGGCCACCTCCTCGGTGGAGGCACGGGTGCCGAACTCGGCGAAGACCGCCTCGGCGGCGTCCAGGATGCGTGCCCGGTTGCGCTGCGCGTCGGCCCGCAGCGGTGACCCCTCTACCAAAGTGAGTCTCCACTCATTATTCTCGGGGCGTACAAGTCGAGTCAGGACTCATTATCCAGGAGGACGACATGACACCAAGCGAGATCTTCGACAGCATGCGCGCCCGGTGGCTCGCGAACCTGTCCACCTACGAGGCAGACTTGCTCGCCGACGACGTGGTGATCGAGACACCGTTCGCCGCCCCCGGCCGCCCTACGCGTACCCAGGGAAAGCAACGGGTCCTTGAGTACACGCAAGCGGGCCGGGCGGTGTTCCCGGTCCGGTTCGACGACTGCCGCAACGTAGTCGTACACGAGACCGCTGACCCCGAGGTGATCGTGGTCGAATACGAACTGGTCGGCACACACCTGGCGACCGGGGTAACCGCCTCGGCGCCGTTCATCGGGGTGCTGCGGACCCGGGACGGCAAACTGGCCCACTGGCGCGAGTATCAGCACACCCTCGCCATCGCACAGGCCGTCGGTCAGGCATAGGCAAGGGTCAAGATCGGTCTGCCCATGGGGATGAGCGGACCAGCCGGTAGCCCCCGTTGCAGACCACCGACTCTTGGCGGCCGCCATTGATGCTCGTGCGGCGAGACGCTCCACCCCGGCCACATCCGGGGCCCTACCGTTCGCCTGCCATCCCGGCCACCGGCGTCTCCGATCGGAAGGTGTGTCCGAGTTCAGTGCCGAGGCCGAAGTAGTGCCGGAAGTTGTAGATCAGCGGGCGCCACGCGGTGGGGGCGACGTGATCCGTGCCGGGCACGACGATGGCGGGATCTGCGTGTACGCGAAGCACGTGCGCCTCGACGATCAGGAAGTCGCCGTGCAGGTCGGGGTTGATCCGTACGGCCCGCGCCTCCAGTTGGAGTGGGCACTCTGCGACCCTCGGCGGTCGTACCAGCTCGGCCGGCTCTGGACGCAGCCCGGCGGCGGCGAACTTCGCCGGCTCGTATTGGAACGCGCCCCGCTTGTGGTCCGGAACCGGGTCGCGGCCCGTGAGCGGGGCGAGCCGCTCCACCGCCGGCCACTGCTCCGCGCTCGGCAGGTTGATCACGAGGTCAGGCCGCTCGCGCAGGTTGCGGGCGGTCTGCCCCTCCGACCCGAGGCCGAGCACCACGACCTGGCCGAGCGCCCAGGCCGACGACATGGGCGCGAGGTTGCTCGTCCCATCCTCGTTTTCGGTGCTCAACAGCACTACGGGCGTACCGAAGTAAAGGATCTTGGGCTGGATGGTCAGGTGACCGGTTGTCCGGATCATGCCGGGATCGTATGGGCGGGACGATTCGGTGCGCGGCGAACAGTCCCTGAGACGGGCCCGTATCCGGTCCGCAAAAGGCCCACGGGCGGCGGGGGAGCGATGAGCGATGCCGAAAGCGTCGCCGCCAGACGGCCATGCGCGGCACCCGGCCACTCAGGGCTTGGGCACCACCCGGACGATGCTGCCGCCGCTCGTCGTGTTGTCGTCGCCGGCCACGGATGTGACGAGGTTGTAGTAGCCCGGCTCGGCCTCGGGGCCGATCGCAATGGTGCTGACGGGGCGTTCGTCGGGCGTGCCGGACGGTCGAACCGGTGCGGCCGTGAAGGTGACCAGCCCTGGCGCGTCCGGGGTGGCTTCTGTCGCGGCCTTGATGTCGCCTACGGTGGCGAACGGACCCGTCAGGCGTGCCGTCAGCTCGACTTGCGGTGGGGCTCCGCCCGGCTCATCCGGGGCCTCGACGATCCAGCGCACTGTCAGGGTCTGGCCGGGCTGGTACGGCCTGTCGACGTCCTGGGCCTCGCAGCAGGTGTAGGTCGCCGTTCCGTCCGTCGCACGTTGCACGTTGCACGTAACTCTCTGATCCTTGCACGATCCTTTCGCCGCAGGGCGGCCGGCGCGGGTCCTGTGCTGCACTGGTGACATGCCCGCAGACGAGCTTGTTGAACTGCTGCAACGGCATGCGCGTCCGGATTTGACCACTGCCATCGATGGTGTCCGGATCTGTAGGGCCGACCATACGGTTCTGCCGGGATCCTCGATGTCCGGTACGGTGCTGGCGGTCGTCGCCCAGGGCACCAAGCGTCTGGCAGTGGGAGACCGTGTCTACGAGTACGGCCCCGGTCAGTATCTCGTCGCATCGGTCGACCTTCCGGTGACAGGACAATTCGTCGATGCCGTTCCGGGCCGTCCCGCACTCGCTTTCGGGATGACGCTGGATCCCGCCGCCATCGCGGAACTGCTGTTGCAGGCCGGGCCGGGCGATCTACCGAGGGCACCTGGCGCCGTACGGCCGGGAATCGCGGTCACCGACGCGCCGGACGAACTGCTCGACGCGATCGTGCGGCTACTGCGTCTGCTCGACCTGCCAGGGGACCGGAGAGTACTGGTACCGCTGGCGAAGCGGGAGATCCTCTGGCGGTTGATGACCGGCGAACAGGGTGACATCGTCCGCCAGATCGGGCTGGCTGACAGCAGCCTGGCGCATGTCAGACGTGCCGTGCAGTGGATCCGGGAGAACTACAACCGGCCGTTCCGGGTGGAGGAAGTGGCACGGCTTTCGGGGATGAGCGTGCCCGCCTTCCACCGGAACTTCCAGGCGGTAACGGGGATGGCCCCCATCCAGTTCCAGAAGAAGCTTCGGCTGCAGGCGGCGAGGTTGCTGCTGGCGAGCCGTCCGCATGACGTCACCGGTGTCGGTCACCGGGTCGGATACGACAATCCGTCCCAGTTCAGCCGGGAGTATCGGCGCCAGTTCGGTGCTCCGCCCAGCGTTGACGCGGCCCGTATGCGTGGTGGAGCGGCACCCGCCCCTGCGGCACTGCCCTGACAGTCGCCTCGGCGAAGAGGATTATGCAACCACGCAAGACGATTGCGCTAGCCCCGTGGTAGCGGCGTTGCTTGTATTGGAGATGCCGGAACGCGCTACGGATTCCGGAACCACCGTCACGAAGAAAGAGGCGAGTGATGACGGCCGAGTACCGATCGGGCGACGCTCGCCGACCGCTCAAAGGGGGAGAACGTGAAGCATCGAAAGCTGCGGCAGCCAGGAATCAGGAACGGCCACCTGCCTCTTGGCGAAGCGCGATCGAGTCGACCATGACCGTGGACGACGCCGTTGTCCGCGCCCTCAGTATCGGGCCGGATTCTTCCCGGGACGAGCGCACGATCGAGATCACGACATTGGGACGACGCAGCGGTATACCCCGCCGCAACGAGATCTGGTTGCACCGCGTCGACGGCCGCTGGTACCTGACCGGCATGCCTGTTCCCCGCAGCTGGTACGCGAACCTGCGAGCCCATCCGCGGTTCATGGTTCATCTGAAGCACGGGGTCAAGGCCGACCTGCCCGCCACCGCAGTGCCGGTCGACGAGCAGACACGGCGGCGGGTGATCACCGCGGTGCTCGAGCTGCAGAACCGCCCCGACATCGCGGCGCGGGTCGGCCAGCGCCAGAGCTTCGACGTGTGGTTCGCGCACAGCCCGCTGGTCGAGGTCGTCTTCGACGACGAGCAGTTGCGAGCGGCATCTTCGGCGCGGCCCGAATAGACGCCGCCTGGGCCTGGCCTTCTTTCCGCGCGGGCCGGAAGTCTCGGTGCGCTCCTTGTCGCGCAATGTCCGCCGCAAAACACAAACCACCCCGCCGGTCAACTGGGTCCGGCGGCGAACAGCCATGGAGAAAACAATTACCATGCTGAACAACGTAATCAGCAGGATCTACATCGACGGTGAATTCGTAACCCCGCACGGCACGGAACTGTTCGATCTGCACAATCCCGCCACCGGGCAGGTGATCGGGCAGGTCCAGCTCGCCGACGAGGTGGACGCCGAGGCGGCTGTCGCAGCCGCGAAGCGGGCGCTGCCCGCGTGGTCCGCGACTTCGCGAGAAGAGCGGATCGACGCGCTGCGCCGACTCCACGACGCGGTCGCCGCGCGACTGGAGGACATCCGGGAAGCCGTCGTGCTGGAGTACGGCGGGCCGGTGCGCAACTCGTTCCTGGTCGACGGGATCCTCGGTGCGTTCGCCCACATGATCAAGACGCTGGAGGACTTCGAGTTCACCCGGCAGGTCGGCAACGCCGTCGTCGAGATGGCGCCGATCGGCGTCGCCGGCCTGATCAGCCCGTGGAACTCCGACGCCTTCTTCATCGCCGACAAGCTCGCGACCGCGTTGGCCGCCGGCTGCACCGCCGTCATCAAGCCGAGCGAGATGAGCGCGACCCAGACCCAGGTCATGACCGAGGCACTACACGCGGCCGGACTGCCCAAGGGCGTGTTCAACATCGTCACCGGGCGTGGCGACGTCGTCGGGACCACCATCAACCGGCACCCCGACATCGCCAAGATCTCCTTCACCGGCTCCACCGAAGTCGGCAGGACCATCATGCGTGAGGCCTCCGGCACGCTGAAGAGCCTGACACTCGAACTCGGCGGCAAGTCGCCGTCGATCATCCTCGACGACGCCAACCTCGAGGAGGCCGTGGCCGGCGCGCTCGGGGTCGGATTCGTCAACAGCGGGCAGGCGTGCACCGCCGGCACCCGCATCCTCGTACCGGAGAACCAACTGGAGGACGTCGTCGCGCTCATCACGAAGAAGGTGGCGAGCGACTACCCCGTCGGCGACCCGCGCGACCCGGCTACCGCCGTCGGCCCGATGGTCAGCCAGCGGCAGTGGGACCGTGTCCAGTCCTACATCCACCGAGGTGTCGAGGAAGGCGCTCGGGTCGTCGTGGGCGGACCGGGCCGACCCGACGAACTTCCCGACGGGTACTACGTGCGACCGACGGTCTTCGCCGACGTCACCAACGACATGACGATCGCGCGCGAGGAGATCTTCGGACCGGTCCTGTCGGTGATCACCTACCGCGACGAGGACCACGCCGTCGAGATCGCCAACGACACCACCTACGGCCTGCACGCCTACGTGTTCTCCGGCGATCCCGCACGAGCACGCCGCATCGCGTCCCGGCTGGAGGCGGGCCGGGTGTCGGTCAACGGCGGTTACGAACCGGTGTCCCCGTTCGGAGGGTTCAAGCAGTCGGGCCTCGGCCGCGAATACGGCAGCTTCGGTCTTGAGGGCTTCCTGGAGCCACGGTCCGTAATGCTGTGACAGCACGGCCGGGCCCCGTAGCTGGTATGCGTACGAGTGCGTCCGCAACTCGTGGCGTGTCCAGCCCGGGGTCCGGCCGCGGTCAGTGGCGGCCGGCTCCACGCCGTCAGGGCCGTCCACGGCGACGTGCTCACGCGTGGTCGTTTTCAGCAAGGCAGCCGGCCGCACTACAGGCGGGGCCGGACGGCCCACGACTGCCCGACGAGGACATCGATCTACGATTCAGCACCCAGACCCAGCGTGTCCGGCAGGCTGCGGATGAAGGCAGCCCGGCCGGGCTCCGCCGCCGCAATACGTTCCAGCGCCTCGCGAAACTGCTGGCGTTCGTCGGGATCCAGCTGGCCGAGCAGGTACGCGATCTCTTCGAGCGTGGTCAAGGCACCGCGCTGGCTGTCCCCAGCCGACTCTACGAACTCGACCAGGATCGCCGTCGCCGCGACGAGGGCTCTGGCAAGGTGGTCGACGATCACGGCCCGCCCTTCGGTTTGCGCGCGAGGACGAGCTGGAATCCAGGGCTGCCGTCCCGGCGTCGACCCATTGCGGTCATCGGGACGGCGCGTACGGCGAAGCCGGCCGCGGTGAGGTCGTCGCGAATCGCGGGCAGCGGGCTGGTGCGGTAGTACATGACGAACGGCGGGCGCCAGACGGCATTCCGGACGCGCATGGCCAGGTCGAACCCGAGCACGGCCCAGTGCGAGAACGAGAGCGGGGACGGCGGTGCGCCGATCGGGAAGGCGAGTAGCCCGCCGGGCCGTAGCGCGCGGTACATCCCGTCGAAGAGCGCGGGGCGTTCGGCGGGCAGGAAGTGCCCGAGCGCGCCGAAGGTGACTACGAGGTCGAAGTCCCCGGCGAACGGCAGGGCGCGGGCGTCGGCGCGTACCCAGGTGGCTTCCGGGTGTGTGTGCCGTGCCTGCGCGAGCATGCCGGAGCTGAAGTCGACCCCCGTGATCTGCCCCCGGCACAGCGGCTCGAGGACGAGCATTCCCGCTCCGGTACCGCAGCAGACGTCCAGGCCCCGGTCGAACGGCCCGAGCGCGGACAGCGCTTCGACGGTGGCGCCGAGGATGCTCTCCGGCGTGCGGAAGGGCGTGTGGTCGAACTTCGGCGCCAGCAGGTCGTAGCCGCGCTCGACCGAGGAGAGCGCCTGGACACACAGTTCACGCAGTGACGGGCCGTGGGGCGAGAACATCGACCGAGGCTACCCGCCGGACGGCCCCCCTGTCGGCCGGCTGCGATTTCCACCGGACGAAGGCGTCCAGCAGGCTCCGTCGAGCGGCCGGCCACCGTGTCAGCGGCCGTGTCAGGAGCGTGTCAGGGGCGTGGCGGCCCGGACGCCGATGGTGGTCGCATGACGAGTTCAGCGATCACGGCCTCCGGGCTGCGGAAGGCGTACAAGGACAAGGTCGTTCTCGACGGCATCGACCTCGACGTCGCGGAGGGCACGATCTTCTCCCTGCTCGGCCCGAACGGGGCGGGCAAGACGACGACGGTCAACGTGCTGACCACGTTGACGAAGGCCGACGGCGGCACGGTACGCGTCGCCGGCCATGACGTGGCGACCGAGACCCGGGCCGTACGCGCGGCCATCGGGGTCACCGGCCAGTTCGCGGCGGTGGACGAGCTGCTGACGGGCCAGGAGAACCTGCAGTTGATGGCGGATCTCAAGCGGTTGGGCGCGGGCGAGGGTAAGCGGGTCGTCACCGACCTGCTGGAGCGGTTCGACCTGACGGAGTCGGCGCGGAAGATGGCGTCGACCTACTCCGGTGGTATGCGCCGGAAGCTCGATCTGGCGATGACCCTGGTCGGCGGGCCCCGGGTCATCTTCCTCGACGAGCCGACGACAGGCCTCGACCCGCGTAGCCGCCGGACGATGTGGGACATCATCCGTCAGTTGGTGGCCGAGGGCGTCACCATCTTCCTCACCACCCAGTACCTGGAGGAAGCCGACCGGCTCGCGGACCGGATCGCGGTGCTCGATCAGGGCAGGCTGGTCGCCCAGGGCACTCCCGCCGAGCTCAAACGCCAGATCCCCGGCGGCCACGTCCGGCTCCGGTTCGCGGGCGGCCTCGAACTGGACGCCGCGGCGCGGATCCTGCCCGACTCCACCCGCGACGACGAGGACCTGATCCTGCGGGTGCCCAGCGACGGCGGAGCGAGTTCGCTGCGTGCCCTGCTCGCCCGACTCGACGAACTCTCCATCGAGGTCGAGGAGTTCTCGGTGCACACGCCGGACCTCGACGACGTCTTCCTCGCCCTGACCGGCCGTACCAACGCGAAGGTGAACGCATAATGCGCTACGCGACGACCATGCTGGGTCGCAACTTCAAGCACACGCTCCGCAATCCGGTAGCGGTCTTCAACGCGGTCCTGTTCCCGATCGTCCTCCTGCTGATGTTCGTCTACGTCATCGGCGGCGCCTTCGACATCCCCGGCAACTACGTCGACTACGCGACTCCGGGCATGATCGTGTTGACGATCTGCTACGGGTTGAGCGCCACCGCGCTGGCCGTGAACTCCGACATGACGAAGGGGATCATCAACCGGTTCAAGGTGATGGACATCCCGCGCAGCGCCGTACTGAGCGCTCATGTCGCCGAAAGCATGCTCCGCACCGTGATCGCCATCGCCGCCCTCGTCGGCGTGGCCGTGGCGATGGGATTCCGGCCGGCGGCGAGTCCCCTCGAGTGGCTCGGCGCGATCGGTTTCCTGGTGCTGGTCTCCTTCGCGACCACCTGGCTCACCGTCGCCCTGGGGCTGTCCGCCAAGACCCCCGAATCGGCGGGGATGGTCTCCGTACCACTGATCATGCTGCCCTTCCTGAGCAGCGCGATCGTGCCGGCCGAGACGATGGGACCCGGTGTGCGGCAGTTCGCCGAGTACCAGCCCTTCACGCCGATCATCGAAACGGTGCGCGGGCTGCTGGCCGGCGAACCCGCCACCGACAGCGCGATCGTCGCCGTCATCTGGTGCGTCGGGATCGCCCTGGTCGGCTACCTGTGGTCGCTCTCCACCTTCCAGAAGCGCGCCTGACCGACCGGCGCGAACACCCCCGCGAACAGCCCACGTACGAGCAAGAGGAGAAGCCATGCCTACCTTCGCCACACCAGCGCCCGTCGCCGCCGTCGTGGAAGTCGCCGGTGCCCAGGTACGGGTCGTCGCGAGCGACCGGACCGACACCGTGGTGCTGATCGAGCCGATCGACGCGGCCAGCAGGAAGGACATCAAGGTCGCCGAGCGGACCACTGTCGACCTCTCGGACGGGAAGCTGTCGGTCAAGACGACAGTCTCCGGGGACCGGGCCGGTTCGGTCGCCATCACGATCGACCTGCCCACCGGTTCGGGCCTGGCCGCCTACCTGGCGCATTCGGACGTCCACGCCGACGGCGCGCTGGGCGCGTGCGACCTGCACATGGCATCGGGTCGGGCCCGCCTGGACCACGTCGAGGCGTGGCAGGCGAACATCGCCTCCGGTGAGGTCGAGATCGGCCACGTCGCCGGGCGGGCCGAGGTCGACGGCGGGGCGTTCACGCTGCGGATCGGCGACGTCGAGGGCACGATGCGGCTCTCCAACTCGGGCGGGCGGGTCTGGATCGGCCACGCTCACGCCGACCTTGATCTCAGTAGTGCCAGCTGCGACTTCGACGTCGACCACGCCCACGGCAGCGTCACCGCCGGAACGGCCAGCGGCGCCATCCGGATCGGCCGGATGACGAGCGGTACGGCGAAGCTGACGAACGGCTCGGGAGACATCGAGGTCGGCATCGCCGAGGGCGTTAGCGCCCACCTCGACGTCAAAAGCGAACGAGGTGCGGTGCGCGACTCGGTCTCCGCCCAGGGGAACCCCGACCCTGCGGACACCGAGGTCTCGGTTCACGCCCGCACGCGGCACGGTGACGTCGTCATCCGGCGCACGGCACGTTGACCGTCACAGGGCGAGCGCGACCTCGACCAGCGGGGCCGCGCTCGCCTGCGTACCTTCCCGCGTCACCTCGGCGAACCGTGCTTCGCCGAGGTGACGCCGCGCGTCCCGTTCGATCCGGCCTGCGTCGGGGTGGGCACGATCCGGCAGGCCGCGCAGAGCGACGCTGGCTGCCAGCAGTCGCGCCGCCTGCTCGTACCGGTCGTGCCGGAGTGCCAGATCCGCGACGCCGACGAGTATCTGGGCGGTCAGGAACGGGTGTCCCGCCTCGGACGCCGCCTGCCAGGCCGCCATGCGGTGCGAACGAGCCTCACGGAGGTCGTCGGCCAGGTAGCCGAGCAGGTCGTGGATGCTCGCGCGGATCTGCGCCTGCTCCGCGTCGTCACCCAGGACGGCGGTCGCGATGCCGAGCTGATGGCGTGCCTCCGCGGCGTCACCGCCCCAGCGTGCGAGTTCCGCCTTGGCGAGCGCCAGCTCGACCAGCGCATGCGGCCAGGTGACCCCTTCGGCGTGCCGCTCGGCCTCGGCGATGGCTGCCGCGCTGGAGTCCCGATCGCCGTCCCGCCAGTACAGCAGGGCCTGCTGCGTCCGTAGCCGGATGACATCCTCGACGGCCCCGACCTCGGTGACGACCGTGATCGCCTGTTCGCAGTAGTCACACGCGCCGGCGAACTCACCGCGCAGCGCGAGTTGGCCCGCCAGCTCGGACAGGGCCAAGGAGACGCCGAACCGTTCACCGAGCGTCCGGAACTCGGCGAGCGCCAGCTCCAGATTGGCCTCCGCCTCCCGGCCGCCCCGGCCGAGCATGATCCGCATCTTGCCTGCCTGCCAACGGGCCAGGGCGCGAACCCAGGGGTCTTCGCTGTCCAGCAACGACTCGAACGCGGACACTGCGGTGTCCGGCGCCCGCAGCAAGCGTTCCAACGCAGTGACCAACCCCAGCAGCGGGTTGCGGTGCCGGCCCTGCTGACTGAACCGGTACGCCTTGTGGATCCATTCGGCGCCCTGGTGCTCGTCTCCCCGCCCGGAGGTCACGAAGAGCACCACCATCCCGTAGGTCATGGCCCGGACGTCGTCGGTCACCTCACCCGGGATGCCGGTGGCCGCGATCATCAGCTCGAGGCCTTCGGCCCGGCGTCCGCCGAGCCACCAGTACCAGCCGGTGGCCGCCGCGAGCCGCATCGCCGACTGTGCGTGGCCGGCCGCGATCGCCCGCCGCAGCGCGGCACTGATGTTGTCGTGTTCGGCTGCGAGCGTGGCGAGCCAGACCAGTTGCTCAGCGCGGCGCAGATGCGGCTCCGCGGTCTCGGCGAGCTCGGTGAAGTAGGCGAGATGCGCCTGCCGAGCCACATCCGATTCGCCTGCTTCGTCGAGCCGATCGGTGGCGTACTCCTTGATCGTGCCGAGCATCCGGTAGCGCGGGGCGCCGTCACCCTCGGTCACCAGCAGCGACTTCTCTGCCAGCGAGGTGACCAGCTCCAGCACCTGATCCTGCTCGACGATGTCGCCGGCGCAGACCCGCTCGGCGGCCTCCAGGCTCGCGCCGCCGGAGAACACCGACAGCCGGCGCAGGACCGCCCGCTCGGCGTCGGTGAGTAACTCCCAACTCCAGTCGACCACCGCGCGCAGCGTCTTGTGTCGAGGCAGAGCGGTGCGGCTGCCGCTGGTCAGTAGCCGGAAACGGTCGTCGAGCCGGTTGGCGAGTTGCTCGATGGTCATGGTGCGCAACCGGGCTGCGGCCAGCTCGATGGCCAGCGGCATCCCGTCCAGTGCCCGGCAGACACGCGCCATCGTCGACAACGTGTGCTCGTCGTCGCCGAGGTCCCGGCGTACGGCGCCCGCCCGGTCGCACAGCAGGCGGACGGCGGGCGAGGATGCGATCCCGGCGAGGCCGGCGTCGGTTGGCACGGCCAGCGGCTCGACCAGCCAAAGCGCTTCACCGGTGATGCCGAGCGGTTCCCTGCTCGTCGCCAGGATCCGCAGCCGGCGGCATTCCCCGAGCATCCGGTCGGCGAACCGCGCTGCCGCTTCGATCACGTGCTCACAGTTGTCCAGGATCAGCAGCGCCGCCCGCTCGCGGATCGCGGCGACGAGACCGTCCGTCAGGTCGGCGCTCGGACCCGCGCCGAGCAGGGTGTCCCGGAGGCCGAGCCCGGTGAGCGTCGCCTGCGCGATGTCGCCGTCGGCGCCGATGGCGGCGAGTTCCACCAACCAGACCCCGTCCGGCAGCTCGTCGATGAGTGTGCGTGCGGTCTCCGTGGCCAGCCTGGTCTTGCCCGAACCGCCGGGCCCGATCAGGGTGGTCAGCCGGTGCTCCGCGACGAGTTCGCGGACGGCAGCGACATCGGTGTCCCGGCCGACGAAGCTGGTCAGCTCGGCACGCACGTTGGTCTTCCGGTGCTCTTCCCGCCGTCCCAGTTCGCCCCGCAGGATCGCGACGTGCAGTGCCGACAGCTCGGGTGAGGGGTCGACGCCCAGCGCGTCGGAGAGCGCCTCTCTCGTGCGTTCGTAGGTGAGCAGGGCCTCGGAGTCACGGCCGGCTGCCACCAGGGCCCGCATCAGCGCGGCGACCAGCGGCTCCCGGAGCGGATGCGCGGCCACCGCGTCGGTCAGTTCCCCGACCATCTCCGCGCCGTGGCCGAGACTGACCTCCGCGGCGAAGCGATCTTCCATCGCGGTCACGCGCAGCCCCTCGAGCCGCGTCACCGCCGCGTCGAACGTCTCGCTGTCGTCCAACCCGACATCCTGCAGGGCGGCACCGCGCCACAGGCCGAGAGCTTCGCGCAACAGCCGAACCCGCTCGTGCCCCTCCTCCTGGCGAGCCCGGCCCAGGAGGCGCTCGAACCGGAGGGCGTCTACAGCGTCGGGTTCCACCGCCAAGCGGTAGCCGCCCGCATGCCCCTCGATCACGCCGCCCGGCAGGGCCTTGCGCAACCGGGAGGCCAGGCGTTGCAGGGCGTTCGCCGCGTCGGCCGGTGGGTTCTTACCCCAGATCCAGTCGACGAGCATCGACTTCGGGACCGTGCGGCCCGGTTCGAGGGCGAGGGCGATCAGCAGTGCGCGCAACCGGGCGCCCGGCACGTCGGCCGTGGTGCCGTCGTTGGTGCGAACCTCGAATGATCCAAGCATCCCGACCTGCACCGGCTGATCCTTCCACGGCGATCCGCTCTCGCCGGAGCCGGAGGCTCGTCCCGGTGCCGCCTCGATGCTTCAGTTGCGACCGTTTGTTCAGGACGGTACGTCGCCCCGGATCCGCACTCGCGCTGTCCAGATGGAGCATCGCAGCGTGATGCCGTCCGCCGTCTCCTCGCCTGACGAGGAGACGGCCCTCACCACGGACGGTGTGGCGGGGGACTGACCCGCTGAGCGGGTAGCCCCGGGTGTCGGGCCTGCCCCTGTTCAGGGCGGACCCGACGACCGATGACCATTCGGTCAGTTCTTGGCGATCTCGTCGAGGATCGCGGCCAGTTCGGCAGGGCGAGACAGGTGGGGGGAGTGGCTGGTGGGGATCCGGTGGACGGAGTTGGTGCGGGGAGCCATCCGCTCCTGCAGCTCGACCGGGAGCGAGGCGTCGTTCTCGCTGAGCACGTAGGTCGACGGGACGGTGTGCCACGCGGCTCGGGTCGCACGGTCGGCCCACGGCTGGAGGCGTTGGTCGACGAGCTGGTTGATGGCCAGGTCGGCCACCGCCTTGGGGACGTCGGCGTAGAGCTGGGCCCGCGGGTCCGAGCCGATCGGGAACAGGCCCTCCGACGAGTCGGGGTCGGGCATGCCGTGCAGGGTGAACATCGACTCGTTGACGTCGGGAACGTAGGCGGCCAGGTAGACGAGGTGCCGGACGTTGGGCAGGCCCCCGACACCCTCGGTGGCCGGGATGCCGCCGTACGAGTGGGCGACGACGACGACCGGGCCGCCGATGGCCTCGATCGCGGCACGGATCGCGGCGGCATCGTCCTGCAGGCCGCCGCGCGGGTCGGGGCCGGTGGTGGGCAGCTTCACCGCGCGGCTGGCGTAGCCGAGGGCATCCAGTTCCCCGCGTAGCAGGTCAAAGGTGGACGGGAGGTGCCAGGCGCCCGGAACAAGGACGAATGTGGGCCGCGTAGAGGTCATGATGCTTCTCTCCCCGAGATGTCGGACAGGTCGTCGAGACATGATGTCTTGCATCCAGGGTAGGGCTCGCATCTAAAATCGCGATATGGCCTCTGTCACCCGCCGTACCTCGCCCGGGCCAAACCGCCGCGCCGCCGCGGACGCCAAGATCCTGGAGGCGACCGAGCGGCTGCTGGCCGGCGGCGCGAGCTTCACCGAGCTTGGTGTGCAGCGCATCGCGGCCGAGGCCGGCGTCGTCCGCTCGACCTTCTACCTGCACTTCCGCGACAAGACGGAGCTGCTGCTGAGGCTCATCGACACGCTCGCGGACGGCGCCTTCAACCTGATCGGATCGGCCCCGCCCGCGGCCGGTCGGGAGGGCCTGGTCGCGGCCATGGTGCGGGACATGCGTTACTACCGGGAACGGCGGCACCTGCTGGCCGCGGTGCTGGAGGTGTCCGGTTACGACACGGTGGTGCGTGAGTTCTGGAACAACCAGTTGCAGCGCTTCACCGACCTGGCCGAGACGTGGCTGCGCAGCGAGCAGGAGGCCGGCCACACCGCACTCGACCTGGAGCCGGCAACCGCGGCCCGGGTGTTCACCTGGGGCGGGTTCCAGGTGCTGGCCAACCACGTCCTGACCGGCCCCGAGGAGCAGGACGAGATCGTGGCGCGGGAGATCGCCCTGCTCGAGTGGTACGGCGCCTTCCGCCGGCCGGCCCAGGACTGAGCCGCGCTCGGTGCATCAGCGAGCTGGGGGCGTGGCTGGCCACGCGGGGGTGACCGGCGGCGTTCGCGTCGTTCCGGGTCGGTCGTGGGGCCCTGCCGCAGGCGGGTGCTACGCGGCCGTGCCGAACTTGCCCCTGACCGCGTGGTCGGTGTCCGTCACCTCGCCCGTCTCCAAGAGCTGTTTCAACCGGTGCAGGTTGGCTGCCACCTCGGCGGCAGGAGGCTTGCCGATCAGGACAAGGGCCGCGTGGCCGAGCCTGCCCAACGGCGTCTCCAGCACCTCGCGCACCTCCGTGCGGGCCGGACCGACCTCGGCGAACCGCACCGTCCAGCGGGCTCGCAGACCGGGCGGTCCCGTCGTCTCGTAGCGGATCAGCTCGCCCGTACGCTCCTCGGTCAGCCGGATCGCGGATTTCAGCTCGATACCGAGCGGGCCCACTATCGTCCACCGGAACGTCGCGGGGTCGACCTGTTCGATCGCCCTGACGTCCCCCAGGAACCGGGGGAGGTTCTCGAAGTCGCGGTAGAAGTCGTAGACGTCCGCGACCGAGCGCTCGATGGTCACGCTCCCCTCGGCCGCGTGCGCCCCGGGACGAGACGGGTTGCTCATGGCTGCCTCCGACAGATTCGTTCGGCTCAGTCCCAGGGTGAGACGTGCATCGGCCCGCTTCCTGGCCGCCGGCGTTGCCGGTCAGGTACGGCGGGCAGCCCGCCCCGCGGCGCTTGCCCGCGTACCTGAGCGCTAAACCATGACGCGGAGCGGCTACGCAACTGCGTAGTTGCTTCGGCGGACGCGGCGATGAAGCTGCCTAGAATGGCGACCATGAGCGCTGAGGCTGTCGGCATGCACATGCCCGCCGTCGTGACGCTCGACGACCTGGCGGCGATGAACGCCGCCGATCCGAACGGCCATCGCTACGAGACCAGCCCCGAGGGGGTTCTGTCGGTCATGCCGCCGCCGGACTCGGAACACGCCATGATCGCCAGTCGCCTCCTCGCCTGGCTCGTCGTGGCGGGTTGGCCGGCCGAGCAGGTGCTCCAGGCCGTCGGTGTCCGTATCCCCGGGGCGAGCGGCGTCGGCGGTCGGATCCCCGATCTCAGCGTCTGGCGCAAGCCACCGGCGCGTGCCGTCTGGTCGCCCGCCGACGATCTCACTCTGGTGATCGAGATCGTCTCGCCCGGCTCGGAGGCGATCGACTCGGTGACGAAGGTCCGCGAGTGCGCCTCGGCGGGGATCCCCCAGTACTGGGTGGTCGACCGGGACGGCGCACAGACGGTGACCCTGCACCGGCTCGGCCCGCGGGCCGCGTACGAGGAACGCGCTCGGATGCCCCTCGCGTGGCTGTTGCAGACCACGCCGGCCGAACACCTCGACTGACGCGTCCACGACCCCGACTTTCGGCGTTCGAGAGGTGCTGTCCGATAGCTGACAGGACACCCGGGGTGTTCACGTCGCACTGTTGTAGCAGGTGAGAGGCGTATGGATGGCGGGCCACATCCGATTCCTCCGGCCCGGCGGCGACAGCAGCGTCCCGCCGGCGCCGTGATCACCGGGTCCGGCCCCGCCGCCGCGGCGGTTCCGGCGTAGCGCAGCGCCGGCCCGTACGCATCGGCGAGATCGCGTCCGGTCGACACCCGTCCCGGGCGTCCGGGACCGCCATCCGACATCGACGTCCCCACCCTCGCCGCCGTACGTCCGGCGCGCCGGCGTCCGCTCGACGCGAACCGACCTACCGCGACCCGAGACCGGCGCAGCGCCGCGGCACGGCTCGACGCGCGATCACGCCGACCCCCACGACGGGGTGTGCGTACCCGGGGAACCCACGCCGGAGCACCGACGCGCCCGGCGGCCCCGGTCGTTGCCGCAACCGACGACAGCCCGCCCGCACCGGCCAGGAGCCGGTCCGGTGCTGAACAAGGAAGGAGGGGCCGGCATGGCCGCTCCCACCGCGTCCGCTTCCCTCAACGCGTCGACCTACTCGACGGGTGAGCAGATGAACCTCACCGTCACCTACGGCGACGCCGACACCAGACCACTGACCGTCACGATCGTGGTCACCGACGCGCAGGGCAACAGCAGCGCTCCGGTACGCGTCGCCGCGGTCATCGACCCGCTCACCGTCACCGTCGCCGACGACTCCGGCCGCAGCTGGACGCGGCTGTCGGACAACGGCGCGGTGGCCGTCTACCGGGCGGTGGCGTGATGCCCAAGGTCACAGTCACGGTGCGCGATTCCGGCGGCCGTACCGCCATCGCCACCGCCAGCTACCTCATCGCCGCACCGGTGCTCGGCGGTTACTACCTCTCCGGCGGCGCCGACCCGACGGCCGACATCGCGGGCGGCAACTTCCGTTCGCTGACGCAGTACCGCAGCTTCGCCGACGGATACATCTTCCCCGGGTACCAGCGGCCGTGGCTGACCACACTCGGCAAATCGGGTATCAAGATCAACATGGTGCTGGAGCTGAAGCACTACGGGGCGCCGAACGCCGGACCGCAGACCTTCACCGTGGACGGAACGTCCTACACCGTCCCGGCGCCCGCGATGACCATCCAGCAGCGTCCGGGAACGACCTGGCCCAAGGCGTACGGGTACGGCCAGGTGCTCGCCGGGCAGTGCGACGGCCTCTTCGCCCGAGCCCTGTCCCAGTACCGAACGCTGGGATTTCCGGTGAACATCCAGCTCGCCTCCGAGTTGGACACCGATCACGAGTTCGGCACCAGTGAGGCGGGCAAGGCCTACAACTGGGCCGAGTCGGACGCCCGCGCGGTCCAGGCGGTGACATACATCGTGAACTGGTTCAAGGCGCGGTCACTCCCGGCGGGCAGCACGTTCTCCGTCGGGCTCGGCGGCTTCGACCGGGCCTGCTACCAGCGCACCCACCCCGAGTCACTGATGGCGCGCCTCGACTACCTGCAGTGGAACGTGTACGCGACCAGCCCCACCCACACCGCCCTCGACCGCTTCCGGCGTACGAAGGACTGGGCCGTCGCCGACCTCGGCCCGGTCGCGCTCTCCCGACCGGTGATCATCGCCGAGTGGGGTGTGCGGGTGGCCGAGATCCCGAACCAGGCCGCCTGGATCGCCACCGTGCCGGCCGCGATCGCCAAGCTCAACGCCGAGCGGGGACCGCGGATCGTGCGGACGAACTACTTCAACTCCGGCTGGGGCACACTCTCCCCGAAGGCGACCGGCCTGTCGGCGCTGAAGGCCGCCTACGCCACCCGTCCGTACGTCTGAGCCGGAGCCGGCGGCGCCGGGCGGACCGGCCGGGCGCCGCCACGGCTCGCCGTCGTCGTCAGCGGGGTGGATTGCCCTGTGCCCGGTAGAACCGGTCGAAGGTGCCGAACACGCGGAAGTCCAGTCCGCGGCCACGGTCGCCCGCGACCGCGACCCGGCAGTTCTCGTCGGTCCAGACGGTCACCGGCTCCCGGTCCGGGTAGCGCAGTACGAACACCGTCTCGGCGGACACCCACTTCGCCGTGCAGAGCAGGCCGTCGTCGGCCGGCGGGCGCGGGCGACCGTCAGGGCCGGTCTGCGTCGGGGGGAGCGCGTTGAGCAGCTGGACGATCTGGTCGACCCCGATGGTGAGCACCCGCGGATCGATCCGCTCCCCGACCGGCGACCCGCTGCCTCGTGGCACCTGACAGGCGGTCACCTCGATGGCGCCCGCCGGCACCAGCGGCTCGCCGTCGTCGTAGCGCACCGCCTCCAGCTCGGGGCGTTGCCCGAGATCGGCCGGGCAGGAGGCGTCGCCCACCGGTCCACCGGTGGCGACCGCCGCCGGCCTGGGGACGCGCGGATGGCCGGCGACCAGTTGGGGCACCCCGGCCGCCAGCGCCACGGCGAGGACCAGCACCGCCGCCGAGCCGGTGGCGAGCCGCCGGCGGCGTCGGCGTACCCGGGCGCCGACCGCGGCCAGCCGGTCCGGCGGGGACTTCAACGGCGGTACGGCGTCGGCGAGCATCCGCCGGACATCGGTGTCGTCACGACTCATGGCACGACCTCCTCTTTCGTGAAGAGCCGCAGGTCCGGGTCGGTACGGAGGCGGCGCAGCGCACGCGAGGACTGGACCTTGACGGTGTCGGCCGAACAGCCGAGCACCTCCGCGGTGCGCTCTACGGACAGGTCTTCGGCGTACCGCAGCACCACGATCGCCCGCTGCTGTCGGGTGAGCCGGGCCAGCGCGCGGCGCACCGCGTCCCGGTCGGCCGACTCGCCGGCCAGGTCGCCCGGGCCGCCGCCCTCCGGGGTCCGCGCTGCGGGAATCTCGCCCCGCCACCGGCGTCGCCACCAGGAGGCGTACGTGGTGAACAGCGCCCGACGCAGGTACGCCTCGGGATGCCCGCCCCGGGCGATCCGGGGCCAGCGACGCCAAGCGGTGGCGAGCACGGTCTGCAACAGGTCCTCGGCCCGTCCGGCGTCCCCGGTCAGCAACCAGGCCGAACGCAGCAGAGCGCCGGAGCGGGCCGCCACGAACTCGGCGAACCCCTCCGGTGACGGCGGATGCCGGCTTTCGGTCATGCGTACCTCCCCCGGACAAACGCGGTGGCCGGGCCCGGAGGTTAACGGGGTGACACGATCGCCGCCGTTCGGCTCCATATGCTCCGGGTATGGAACTGCGGATCTTCACCGAACCCCAGCAGGGCGCCAGCTACGACCAGCTGCTCGCCGTGGCCCGCTGCACCGAGGACGCCGGCTACGGCGCGTTCTTCCGCTCCGACCACTACCTCATGATGGGCGACGCCAGCGGTGAGCCCGGCCCCACCGACGCGTGGACCACGCTGGCCGGCCTCGCCCGGGACACCAGCCGGATCCGGCTCGGCACGCTGATGACCGCCGCCACCTTCCGGCTTCCCGGGCCGCTGGCGATCACCGTGGCGCAGGTCGACCAGATGAGCGGCGGTCGGGTCGAGCTGGGCATCGGCACCGGCTGGTTCGCCGAGGAACACACCGCGTACGGCATCCCGTTCCCGCCCCTGGCCGAGCGGTTCGACCGGCTGG
Source organism: Micromonospora sp. NPDC005367 (assembly GCF_040606825.1). Lineage (NCBI taxonomy): Bacteria > Bacillati > Actinomycetota > Actinomycetes > Micromonosporales > Micromonosporaceae > Micromonospora > Micromonospora sp. NPDC005367. The sequence goes on from NZ_JBEXFP010000009.1 coordinate 82,132, forward strand.
AGGAGCAGCTAGCGGTCATCACCGGCCTCTGGAGCACGCCGCGCGGCGAGAGGTTCAGCTACGACGGGCGCTACTACCCGGTGGCCGACTCGCCCGCGTTGCCGAAGCCGGTGCAGGCGCCGCGTCCGCCGATCCTGATCGGCGGCATGGGCAAGAAGCGGACCCCGCAGCTCACCGCCCGGTACGCCGACGAGTTCAACCTGCCCTTCGTCTCGGTGGCGGACTCGGCGGCCCAGTTCGACCGGGTACGGGCGGCGTGCGCCGAGATCGGGCGTGACCCGGCCCAGCTGTGCTGGTCGAACGCGCTGGTGCTCTGCTGCGGGCGCGACGACGCCGAGGTGGCCCGCCGGGCCGAGGCGATCGGCCGGGATCCCGAGGAGCTGCGCGCCAACGGTCTGGCCGGTACGCCCGCCGAGATCGTCGACAAGATCGGCCGGTACGCCGAGGTCGGCGCCCAGCGGATCTACCTCCAGGTGCTCGACCTCGCCGACCTCGACCACATCGAGCTGGTCGCGGCCGAGGTGATGCCGAAGATCTGACGACCGTCCCGTGGGTCGCCCCGCCGGTCGTCCCGGCGGGGCGGGGGCGCGGGTGTCGGCACCGGTGTGGGCGCGGGCGGGGGAGCCGGCGTCGGGCGCGGCCCGGGCGACGAGGCGTCCGGGCCGCCGCCGCTGACGTCGTGCGTCGTCGGCCGGGACACGCCGCCGCCTGGGACGGGATCGAGGTGACTGTTCATGGGCGTAGGGTTCCCCTCGGCGCCGGTGCCAATCGTGGCTGAATGACCGGTGCCCACCGGTTCCGGGCTGTCGGAGGATGCGCACACCGACGAGCGCAGTCAGAACGGGGGCAGGAAGTGGAACTACGGCGGATCCGTGGATCACTCGTGCTACCCGTGGTCTGCGTGCTGGGCGGTGTGGCCCTGCTGGTGGTGCCCAGAGAGGGCGCCCTGCTGCGCAACCTCGTCGCCGTCGGCGCCGTCGCTCTGGGCGGTCTGGCCCTGCTCGGCGCGTTCCGGCCGTTCCGGTTCGGCATCGGCCCCGAGGGGCTGACCGTACGGCGACCCGGGCTGCGTCGGATGATCAGGTGGGCGGAGATCGACGCGCTCGTGCTCGACGAACCGCCGCCCGTCGAGGGCACTCCCGCCTCGCCCCGCCTGCTGGCGGTGCCCGCCCCCGGCCACCCGCTCGGCCTGCCGGAGAACGCCCGGCACCCGTTGGACGGCCGCGCCGCGGTGGAGCTGCTCGACCTGGGCCAGGTGCGGGAGAAGCCCGAGGAGGTGTCCGCCGCGCTCACCCGGTACGCCGGTGGTCGCTTCACCGACGCGCTGGCGTGCCGCCGTGCCGCCTTCGCCGTCGAAGACTTCACGATCGGGTTGCGTGGCTACCGGACCGACCGGGTCGACGAGCTCATCCGGCGGGGCCAGGAGGCGCTGGCCTGGGGTGGGGTGCCGGAACGGGAGTCCGCCCGCGCCGAGATCGAACGCGGCCGGGCGGGCGGGCTGACGGTCGCCATGCGCGGCTACAGCACGTTTCAGGTCGACGAGGCGCTGCTCGCGCTCAGCACCGCCCTAGCCGAGAACCGTTCGACCGATCGGGAGACCACCTCGTGACCACCGCCGACGAACTGACCAACGCCGCCGTACCCGGCGGGCCGACCGGATCGCCCGGCAGGTCGGGGTCGGACGACTCCGGGCCGACCGGCGCCGGTGCCGACGTGCCCCGCCGCAACTGGGCCGGGAACGTGCGTTACTCGGCGCGCCGGTTCCACCGGCCGACCAGCGTCGACCAGTTGCGTCGGCTGGTGGCCGCCGCCGAGCGGGTCCGCGTGGCCGGCACCGGGCACTCCTTCAACCGGCTCGGCGACACCGAAGGCGACCTGGTGAGCCTTTCCGGGCTGTCGCCGGAGATCACCATCGACCGGGATCGTCGGCAGGTCACGGTCGCCGCCGCACTGCGGTACGGCGACGTGGCCACCCGACTGCACGCCGAGGGGTACGCGCTGGCCAATCTCGCCTCGCTGCCGCACATCTCGGTCGCCGGGGCGATCGCCACCGGCACCCACGGCTCCGGCGAGGCCAACGGCAACCTGGGCACGTCGGTCGCCGCGCTGGAACTCGTCACCGCCGACGGCGACCTGCTCCGGGTCGACCGGGAAACCGGCGGAGACACCTTCGCGGGCATGGTCGTCGGCCTCGGCGCGCTGGGCATCGTCACCCGGGTCACCCTCGACCTGCTACCCACCTTCGAGGTGCGCCAGTACGTCCAGCTGGACCTGGCGCGCGAGCACGTCGACGCGGCGCTCGGCTCGGCGTACAGCGTCAGCCTCTTCACCGACTGGCGAACGCCGCGGCTCAACCAGGTGTGGCGCAAACAGCGGGTCGACGAGGCGGCACCGCCGCCCGGCTGGCTCGGTACGACGGCGGCCCACCTGCCGCAGCACCCGGTGCCCGGCATGCCGGCGCAGAACTGCACGCCGCAGCTGGGTGTGCCCGGGCCGTGGCACGAGCGGCTGCCGCACTTCCAGCTCGGCTTCACCCCGAGCAGCGGCGACGAGTTGCAGTCGGAGTATCACCTGCCCCGCGCCGCGGCGGCGGAGGCGCTCGCCGCGCTCGACCCGATCGCGCACCTGATCGCGCCGGTGCTGCAGATCTGCGAACTGCGTACGGTGGCGGCCGACCAGCTCTGGCTCAGCCCGAACCACGACCGGGACAGCCTCGCCGTGCACTTCACCTGGGTCGACGACCCCGCCGTGGTGCTGCCCGTGGTGGCCGCCGTCGAGGAGCGGCTCGCACCGTTTCAGCCGCGACCGCACTGGGGCAAGGTCTTCGCGATCGACCCGGCCGAGGTGGCCGCCGCCTACCCGCGGTACAGGGACTTCGCCGCCCTGCTGGCCCGTCTGGACCCGCGTGGGGTGTTCCGCACCGAGCTGCTCGACAGGTATTTCCCGCGCTGACCGTGGAGTCCGGTGTTCGCCGTGTCCGGTTGGTCCCGCTCCTGGGCTTCCTGGGTTCGGGACTGGGGGTGACGCTGCGCGGGCTGCTTACCGACCCGGCAAGGTGACACCGCCGCAGGCCCGGGTCACCGATGGTCGCCGGCCATCTGGTCGCGCAGGCTGCCCCGCTGCACCGCCCGGCTGATGTCGCTGGGCGAGACGATGCCGACCAGCTGACCCTCGGTCACCACCAGCGCGCGTCCGTCGGCGCACTGGTTGAGCCGGGGCAGCAGCTCGTTCAACTGCTCGTCCGGCTTGGCGAGCACCAGCTGCTCCTCCCGGCAGGCCACCTCGGCCAGCGTGGTCGCCGACCGGCGCTCCGGCGGTATCCCGCGTACGCGGTCCAGGGTGACCAGCCCGATCGGCCGCCCCCCGTCCTCGGTGAGCGGTAGCGCCGAGTGCCGGTACGCGAAGAGGTACCGGTCGACGAAATCGGCGACCGTCATGTCCGCCGACGCGGTCTGCGGCTGCGCTGTCATCACGTCGCCCACCCGGACCCCTTGCAGGGCACTGCCCATCCGGGCCTGCCGTTCCTCCATCGCGGCGGCACCGATCAGGAACCAGCCGATCAGCGCGAGCCAGAGCCCGCCGAACCCGACGCCGGCCAGGAACTGCCAGAGGCCCAGGCCGATGAGCAGCGCTCCGAACACCCAGCCGGCGCGGGCGGCCACCACCGTCGCCTTGGTCCGGTCGCCGGTCCACCGCCAGACTCCCGCGCGCAGCAACCGTCCGCCGTCGAGCGGAGCCGCCGGCAGCACGTTGAAGACCGCCAGCAGGATGTTGATGCCGGCCAGCCAGGCCAGCACACCGAGCGCGAGCCCGCGGTACCCGACCTGGGCGAGGATGATGGCGAACGCGCCGAAGACGAGCCCGATGCAGAAGCTCACCAGCGGGCCGATCCCGGCGATGCGTAGTTCCGCTCCCGGATCCTTCGCCTCGCCGCGCAGCTCGGCCACCCCGCCGAAGAGCCACAGCGTGATGCCGCCTACCTCCAGCCCGTTGCGTTTGGCGATGATCGCGTGGGAGACCTCGTGGGCCAGCAGTCCGACGAAGAACACCACCGCCGCGACCAGCCCGGCCAGCACGTACAGGATCACCGGCCGGTCGGGGTACGAGCGGGGGAACTGGCTCGCCGCCAGGCCCCACCAGATCAACGCGAAGATGACCAGGACGCTCCAGTTGACCCCGATGGGTACGCCCGCGACCCGCCCGAGCCGAAAACTCGCCCTCATGGGCGAGTGATACCCGTGCAGCGTCCCGCCATGCCAGGGGCAGGAGTCACCGATTGGACGCTGTGACTGCTCGAACCCGTCACCTGAACGGCATCGAGAAGATCGTCCCGTCGGCTGCGCCAGTGTGGCTCGTGCTACGGAACGACCAGGCGGTCCGCTTCTGGCCGGGCGCTCCGGTTCACGTCCGACCGGGTCGCCGTGCGGGCGGCGAGTCGCCCGGGTTGTGGTGCGCACCGCGTGCGTCGTCATGCCAACAGGTACCGGCGACGGAGCCGGCTCGCCTGTCGGGGATAGTTGCGTAATGACGGCCCGGATCGATGAGGATGATGACCCGTACCTCTGGTTGGAGGACCTCGACGGGGCGGAAGCTGCCCGGTGGGTGCGGGATCGCAACGCCGAGACCCTCGCCACGCTGACCGGTGCCGAGCGGTTCGCCACGCTGCGGGCCGAGATCCGGCAGGTGCTCGACGCCGAGGACCGGATTCCCTACCCGGGCTGGCGCGGCGATCGCTTCTACTACACCTTCTGGCGGGACGCCGCGCATCCGCGCGGGCTCTGGCGTCGCACCACCCTCGACCAGTACCGACGGCGGAAGCCGGAGTGGGACGTCCTGCTCGACGTCGACGCGTTGGCCGCCGAGGAGGGGGAGAGCTGGGTCTGGGGCGGGGTGACGGTGCTGCGGCCCGGATACCAGCGCTGCCTGATCAGCCTGTCCCGGGGTGGCGCCGACGCGACGGTGATCCGCGAGTTCGATCTGGACCGCCGCGAGTTCGTGCCCGGCGGTTTCACCCTTCCCGAGGCGAAGAATGACGCCGGCTGGATCGACAGGGACCACATCTACGTGGCCACCGACTTCGGGCCCGGTTCGCTGACCACCTCCGGGTACCCGCGGGTCGTCAAACGCTGGCGACGGGGCACGCCGCTGGCCGAGGCCGAGGTCGTCTACGAGGCCCAGGCCGATGACGTCGCCGTCTACGCCTCGCACGATCCGACGCCGGGGTTCGTGCGTGACTTCGTGGGCCGCAGCCTGGACTTCTACCGAACGGAGAACTTCCTGCTGACGGAGGCGGGGGAGCGGGTCCGGATTCCGGTTCCGGAGGACGCCTCGTGGGACGTACACCGGGAGTGGTTGGTGATCCGGCTCCGCTCGCCGTGGCAGGTCGGTGCGGTGCCCCATCCCGCCGGCGCCCTGCTGGCGACCCGGTTCGACGCGTTCCTCGCCGGCGAGCGGGAGCTGACAACACTGTTCCGTCCCGACGAACGCACCGCCCTGAGTTACCACGTCTGGACCCGCAACCATCTGATCATTGCCACCCTCGTGGACGTGCGGAGCCGGTTGACGGTGCTGACACCCGGTGAGACCGGGTGGCGGCGGGAGCCGCTCGCGGGAGTGCCCGCAGATGAGCACAGCCGGCTCGTGGAGACCGACCCGGACCTGGGCGACGACTATCTGCTCGCCTCGGAGGGGTTCCTCCGGCCGGCGACGCTGCGACTCGGTCGGGTCGGTGGCCCGGTCGAGGTACTCAAGCGGGAGCCGGCGTCCTTCAACGCCGCAGACCTGGCGGTACGTCAGTGCTTCGCCACGTCCGCCGACGGCACCCGGGTGCCGTACTTCGTGGTGGGCCGCGAGCCCACATCCCCCGGGCCGGCCCTCCTCACCGGCTACGGCGGATACGAGATTCCCCTGACGCCGGACTACGACGGAGCCGTCGGCCGGGGCTGGCTGGCCCGCGGCGGCACCTATGTGGTGGCGAACATCCGCGGCGGCGGCGAGTACGGCCCGCGATGGCATCACGCCGCGATGCGGGAGAACCGGCCGAGGGCGTACGAGGACTTCGCGGCGGTGGCGTCCGACCTGGTCGCGCAGGGGATCACCACGCCGGCGCAGCTCGGCATCGAGGGCGGCAGCAACGGTGGCCTGCTGATGGGTGTGATGCTCACCCGCTACCCGGCGCTCTTCGGTGCGGTCGTCGCTCAGGTGCCCGTGCTGGACATGCGCCGCTATCACCGGCTGCTCGCCGGCGCCTCGTGGATGGCCGAGTACGGCGACCCGGACCGCGAGGAGGACTGGTCCTACCTGCGGGCGTTCTCGCCGTACCACAACATTCGCGGCGGGGCGGCGTATCCGCCGGTCCTGCTGGTCACCTCGACTCGGGACGACCGGGTGCATCCGGGGCACGCCCGGAAGATGGCGGCCCGGCTGCGCGAGCGCGGCCACGACGTCTCCTACTACGAGAACATCGAGGGTGGGCACGGCGGCGGCGCCGACAACGGACAGCACGCGTTCATCTGGGCGCTCGCGTTCGAGTTCCTCTGGCAGCGGCTGACTCCGCGGCCGGAGGGCGTCGTACCGCGGCAGCCGGCTCGACCCGACGAGCCGGAGCGGATCGCTGGTCGGTGAGCGCGCGGGGGTGACCTGGACGGACTTCCTCGCCCAGACCGGGCAGCGGTGGCCGCCGGCCGGTCGGCGTCCCCTCGGACGACAGTGCCCTCAGCGGCGCGGGCTCTCGCTCGCGATGGTCTCGTCCCGGGGGATGGCGGCCGCCTCCAGCGCCCAGTTCAGCGCGTAGTCGGCGACCTCCTCCCAGCCGTCCTGGCCCACGGTGAAGTGCGACCGGCCGGGAAACGGGTGGTACGCGGTCAGCGCCCGGGACTTCGTGTAGAGCGCGGCGTTGCTGCGTACGACTCCCGGCGGGACGACGTGGTCGGCGCCCCCGGCGATCAGCAGCAGGGGAGCCCGGTCGTCGCGGCGGGTGTACACCTCGGCGGCCGAGTTCGGGTCGAGGTTGGCGAAGGCGCCCTCGAAGAGCACGTGCCCGGCGCCGGGGACCGCGTAGCGCTGCCAGGCGCGGTCGGAGTCGGCGCGGTTCATGGTGTTGCCGAACGCGTAGTGGAAGTCGTCCTGGGTGAACGGGACGGCCCGGTGCCGGTTCGCCGGGTTGCGCAGGATCGAGAACCCGGAGCGCAGGGTGCTGAGCGGCAGCTTGGCCACGCCTTTGATGGGCGCGGGGTGGACGCCGACCGCGGCCGCCCCGCGCTTCCGGTCGACGAGGATCTGGGTGATCAGGCCACCGAACGAGTGCCCGATGATGATCGGTGGCCGGGGGAGGCCCCGGATGATCTGCTCGTAGTGGTCGACGATGTCGGCGATCCGCTGCTTCGCGATCGGCGTGGGGTCGTCGCGTAGCTGTTCGACCTCCCCCTCCATGCCGGGCCAGGAGGGGGCGAGTACCCGCAGGCCGCGCGCCTCGTAACGCGCGACCCACTGTTCCCAGCTCCGTGAGGTCATCCACAGCCCGTGAATCAGTACGACGGTGTCCACGTTTCCCTGTGGCGCGCTGCCCATCGGCGTCCCTCCCCGGTCGCGACGTGCGGACCCCGGCGGTTACCCGGTTGGCGCGCCGAGATTCCTCCAGCTGGTCCGGCGCCGCGTAGCCCCGCAGCCCGCAGCCCGCGCTCAGGGGGAGGTGGCGTAGCGGGCGACGCCCTGCACCAGCAGGTCGAGACCGAACGCGAAGCGCTCGTCCCCGCCGCCGGCCATCAGCTCGTCGAGGTGGGCGAGCGTGTGCGGGAAGCGGTCGGCCGGCAGGCTCCGGTAGTACTCGCGCAGCTGCCCGAGCATCCCCGTCCAGTACCCCTCGAGGTCCTTGCCGGAGGCGCGGACCTTCTCGCCGAAGAGCGCCCCCTCGTACGCATCCCCCGCGATGTAGAGGAAGAGCCGGTCCAGGAACCAGGCCGCCGGCTGGGGCGGCACCCCGCCCGCGAGCAGGATGGCCAGCATCCCCTCGGTCACCCGCAGCGCGTTCGGCCCCGTGGGGATGGTGGCCAGGGAGGCCAGCGCCAGGTTGGTGTGGGCCGCGTAGACGCGGTACGCCTGCCAGGCCACTTCCTTGATCTGGTCCGGCCAGTGTTGCGGGTCCGGTTCGGGAATGGTGATGGCGGCGCTCACCCGGTCCAGCATCAGCTCCAGCAGCTCGTCCTTGCCGGAGACGTGCGCGTAGAGCGAGGCCGGGCCGGTGCCCAGCTCCTGCGCCACCCGCCGCATGCTCAGCCCGCCCAGCCCCTCCCGTCCGAGAACTGCCAGGGCGGCGTCCACGACGGCCTGCTGGCTCAACGGCCGGCGCGCCGGTCGGCTGCGGGCGGGCGTACGCCAGGGCGGGTCGGGCAGATCGCTCACGGTCACCTCCGGATCGGGACTCGGACATCCTACTTGCCGACGAACTCCGTTCGCTGGTAGAACGGTGTTCGTTAACGAACGCCGTTCGCAGCAGCCCGAGGAGTTCTGATGTCCCAGGCCACCGTCGACGCGGCGGGCACCGCCCCGCCCTCCGTCGCCGAGCCCCAGCCGTACCGCTGGCGCTGGCTCGCCCTCGCCGTCATCCTCGCCGCGGAGGTCATGGACCTCCTCGATGCTCTCGTCACCAACCTCGCCGGGCCCGCGATCCGCGCCGAACTGGGCGGTTCGGCGAGCCTGATCCAGTGGCTCGGCGCCGGCTACACCCTGGCCATGGCGATCGGCCTGATCACCGGCGGACGCCTCGGCGACCTCTACGGGCGGCGCCGGATGTTCCTGGTCGGGGTGGCCGGCTTCACCGTCGCCTCGGCGTTCTGTGCCCTCTCCGTCGCCCCCGGAATGCTGGTCGGCTCCCGGGTCGCGCAGGGCCTGTTCGGCGCGGTCCTCCTCCCGCAGGGTCTCGGCATCATCAAGGAGGTCTTCCCGCCCCGGGAGCTGGCCGCCGCGTTCGGCGCGTTCGGCCCGGTCATGGGGATCTCCGCGGTCGGCGGCCCGATCCTCGCGGGGTGGCTGGTCGACGCCGATCTCTGGGGCACCGGCTGGCGGGCCATCTTCCTGATCAACGTGCCGCTCGGCCTGCTCGCGCTGCTCGGTGCGCTGCGCTTCCTGCCGGAATCCCGTCCGGCGCACGCGTCCCGGCTCGACCTGCCCGGCGTCGGGCTGGTGGCGATCGGCGCGGTGCTGCTGGTCTACCCGCTGGTGCAGGGCCGCGAACAGGGCTGGCCGGGCTGGATGTACGCGATGCTCGTCGCCGCCGTCGCCGTCTTCGCCTACTTCGCCCGCTACCAGGTACGCCGGCAGCGGGCCGGGCGGGATCCGCTCGTGGTGCCGACGCTGTTCCGCCGCCGCGCGTTCACCGGTGGTCTCGTCGCCGGGCTGGCCTTCTTCACCGCACTCACCGGGTTCTCGCTGGTGTTCAGCCTCTACCTCCAGCTCGGAATCGGGTACTCGCCGCTGAAGGCCGGGCTGGCCGCCGTACCGCAGGCGCTCGGCATGGTGGCCGCCTTCGTGATCGCGGGCGCCGGACTGGCCCGCCGGTTCGGTCGTACGCTCATCCACGCCGGCCTGGTCGTGGTGCTGGCCGGTGTCGGCGGGATGCTGCTGACCCTGCGGCTCGCCGGTCCGGAGGTCACCCCCTGGCGGCTGGTACCGGCGCTGCTCGTGATCGGATTCGGGATGGGCCTGGTGATGTCCCCGTTCTTCGACATCGTGCTCTCGGGAGTGGAGCCGGCCGAGACCGGCTCGGCCTCCGGCACGCTCACCGCCGTCCAGCAACTCGGCGGCGCGCTGGGGGTGGCGGTGCTCGGCACGGTCTTCTTCGCCCAGCTGCCGGACGGCGGCGCCGGCTCCGCGGTCCGGGCCACGCTCTGGGTGGAGGCGGCGCTCCTCGCGGCCACCGTCGTCGCCGCGTTCCTGCTGCCCAGGCAGGCCCGTGGCGCGGGACCGGGACAGCACTGATCAACCGGTGGGGGCGCACCGCCGCCCCCACCCCTGACAAATGTCACGGCGGGAACGTGACGCGCGCTCGGGGTACGAAGCGCCCGGTCGAAAGAGCATGGTTGCCATGACGAGCACTGAACCGGCCGTGCAGCTGAGCGGCCTCACCAAGACCTTCGGCGCGGTCACCGCGGTGGACGGGCTGAGCCTGCGGGTGGACCCCGGCGAGGTGGTCGCCTTCCTCGGCCCGAACGGCGCCGGCAAGACCACGACCATCGACATGCTGCTCGGCCTGGCCCGTCCGACCGCCGGTTCGGTGCGGATCCTCGGGGGCAGCCCGGCGGACGCGATCGCGTGCGGCCGGGTCGCCGCGGTGCTCCAGACCGGCGGGCTGCTCAAGGACCTGACCGTCGGCGAGACGGTACGGCTGACCGCCAACCTCTACCGGCACAGCCGCCCCGCCGAGGAGGTGTTGGAGCGCGCCGGAATCACCGACATCGCCGACCGGGTGGTGGGCAAGTGCTCCGGCGGCCAGCAGCAGCGGCTCCGCTTCGCCCTCGCCCTGCTGCCCGACCCGGACCTGATGGTGCTGGACGAGCCGACGACCGGGATGGACGTCGAGGGGCGGCGCGAGTTCTGGCAGGCGCTGCGGCGCGACGCCCGGTCCGGACGGACCGTCATCTTCGCCACCCACTACCTGGACGAGGCCGACGCGTACGCAGACCGGATCGTGCTGGTCCGGCAGGGACGGATCGTGGCCGACGGCACCACCGCCGAGATCAAGAACCTGGCCGCCGGTCGCCTCGTGCGGGCCACCCTCCCCGGCGCCGACCAGGCCGCGCTCGCCGCGCTGCCCGGCGTCGACGCGGTGGAGGTGCGCGGCGACAGCGTGCTCGTGCGTACCGCCGACTCCGACCTGGTCGCCCGGCACCTGCTCACCCGGACCGAGGCCCGGGACGTGGAGATCACCTCCCGCAACCTCGAAGACGCCTTCCTCGCCCTCACCACCGACCAGGCCGGAGTCTGACGATGACCACCTCGCTGAGCGCCACCACCGACCGCGTCACCCCCGACCGGCGTCCCCCCGCCCTGGGCGGGTTCTCCCCGGCTGTGCTCCGCATCGAGCTGCGCCGGGTGCTGCGCAACCGCCGCACCCTCGCGTTCACCCTGATCATGCCGGCCGTCTTCTTCCTCATCTTCGGCCTGCCACAGCGTGGGCAGCAGCTTCCCAACGGCTACGCGGTGACCGCGTACATCATGGTCAGCCTCGCCGTCTACGCCGCCATGGTCGCGACCACCAGCATCGGTGCCGCGGTCGCCACCGAGCGGGCGCTGGGTTGGAGCCGCCAGTTGCGGCTCACCCCGCTGCGCCCGACCGCGTACGTCGCCACCAAGGTCGTCACCGCGATGGGCCTCGGCCTCATCGCGGTCTGCGTCGAGTTCGTCGTCGGCGCGGCCTCCGGCGTACGGCTCTCGGCCGACGTCTGGCTGCTGACCGGCCTCGGGGCGTGGCTCGGCTCGCTGGTTTTCGCCGCGTTCGGTCTCTTCGTCGGCTACCTCTTCCCGGCGGAGAACGCCATGCAGTTCATCGGCCCGATCCTCGCCGTGCTGGCGATGTTCGGTGGGCTCTTCGTCCCGCTCGAGGTGCTGCCCGAGGTGCTCCAGGACGTCGCGCGGTTCACCCCGGTGTACGGCGTCGGTGAACTCGCCCGCGCTCCGCTGACCGGCGACGGCGTCAGCCTGGCGGCGTTGGCCAACCTGGTCGTGTGGACGGTCCTCTTCGCGCTCGGCGCGACCCGGCTGTTCCGCCGGGACACCGCACGCGTCTGAACGGAAAGCGACCGCTAGCGTGGGCCCGATGGACGTTCCGAAGGGCCAGCCCCTGCCGGTGAGCCGCAAGTGGCGGCTCACCGGCTGGTTGCTGGCCGCGGTCTGGCTCTTCTTCCTCAACCAGCCGCTGGGTACGGCACTGGGGCAGGCGGAGCCGTGGCGCAAGTGGCTCGGGGTCGGCTCGTTGGCCGCCTTCGGCGTGGCGTACGTGCTGCTCTTCGAGTGGGCGCGGTCGCACCGGCAGACCGGTCGACCGACCCCGCCCGGCCGGGCCGGCGTCCTGCTGCTGGGTCTGCTCCTCCTCGGCCTGGTCAGCATTCCCGGCACCGGGCGGGACTGGATGACCACGCTGGTCTTCGTCGCCACCGGGGCGGTCTTCCTGCTCCCCGGGGCGTGGGCGCTGGTCGTCGTGGCCCTCGCCGCGCTGACGCCGCTGGTGGCGGGATATCTGCTGCCCGACTGGTCGGGCGTGAGCGGGGTCTTCTTCGCCGTGCTGCTCGCCTCGTTCGCCATGTTCGGCGTGTCCGCGCTGGCCCAGCGCAACGGCGAGCTGCGGGCGGCGCAGCAGGAGATCAGCCGCCTGGCGGTGGCCGAGGAGCGGGCACGGACCGCGCGGGACCTGCACGACATCCTCGGTCACTCGCTCACCGTGGTGGCGATCAAGGCCGAGCTGGCCGGCCGGCTGGTGGAGGCGGACCCGTCCCGGGCGGCGACGGAGATCGCCGAGGTGGAGCAACTCGCCCGCGCCGCACTCGCCGACGTACGGCGGACCGTCGGGGCGTACCGCGGGGTGCGGCTGGCCGAGGAGGTGGCCGGCGCGCGGTCGGCGCTGATCGCCGCGGGCATCGCCGCCGACCTGCCGGCCGACCTGCCGGAGCTGCCGGCCGAGTGGGACCAGCTCTTCGGGTGGGCGGTACGGGAAGGAGTGACGAACGTGGTGCGGCACAGCGGAGCACACCGATGCACGATCCGGATCAGCCCGGACGCGGTGGAGATCAGCGACGACGGGCGGGGACCGACGTCGGGGGACGCGGCAGGCGGGCACGGTCTGATCGGCCTGCGCGAGCGCGCTCAACGGCTCGACGCGACCGTGAGCGTCGGCCGCCGCCCGCAGGGGCACGGGTTCGTGCTCCGGGTCGGACTCGCGGCGGCTGCCCAGTGACCGAGCCGATAAAGCTGCTGCTCGCCGACGACCAGGCGCTGGTACGGGGGGCGTTGGCGGCGCTGCTCTCCCTCGAACCGGACCTGACCGTGGTCGCCGAGGTGGGCCGAGGCGACGAGGTGGTGGCCGAGGCGCGGCGGACCGGCCCGGACGTGGCGCTGCTCGACGTGGAGATGCCCGGGCTGGACGGGATCGCCGCCACCGCGGCGCTGCGGGCGGCGCTGCCGGCCTGCCGGGTGCTGGTGGTGACCACCTTCGGCCGTCCCGGTTACCTGCGCCGGGCGATGGAGGCCGGTGCGAACGGCTTCGTGGTCAAGGACACGCCGGCGCGCCAGCTCGCCGAGGCGGTCCGTCGGGTGCACGCCGGGCTGCGGGTGGTCGACCCGACGCTGGCGGCCGAGACGCTGGCCACCGGGGCGAGCCCGCTCACTGAGCGGGAGACCGACGTGCTGCGGGCGGCGCGGGACGGCGGGACGGTCGCGGATCTGGCCGGCGCAATGCACCTGTCCGAGGGGACCGTCCGCAACCACCTCTCCGCGGCCATCGGCAAGACCGGCGCCCGCAACCGGGCCGAGGCGGTCCGCATCGCCGAGCAGAACGGTTGGCTGCTCGGCGACTGAGGCGGCGGCCGTGCCCAGCGCCGACCGGCGGCTCAGGCGGTGTACGGGTGTCGGGCCGGTGTCCGGATCACGCGGTGGCCGGCGGTTCGGGCAGCTCCTCGACCACCACCACACTGCTGCCGGGCAGTACCTCGGCGAGCAGTTCGCGCTGGCCGCTGCGGGTGAGCCGGATGCATCCGTTGGTGGTGTTCTCGCCCAGCTCGCCGTCGTGATACCAGGTGTGCAGGCCGATGTGCGCGTTGCGCAGGCTTTCCGGCACCGCGTCCGGGTCGTCGGGGATCGAGCCGAGGGCGTAGATGTCGACGCCGCCGTACACGTCCTGCGGCGGCGGCGTGCGGCCGAGGATGAAGGTCCGGCCCAGCGGCGTCTCCTGACCGCGTTGGCCGAGGCTGACCTCCCAGGTGCGTACCGCCTTGCCGGCCCGGTACCAGGTGAGCCGGTGCACGCCGCGCTCCACCACGATCTGGTCCCGCAGCGGGACGGTGGTGTAGCCGCCGGGTGGAAGCCAGGCGAGCTTCCGGTTGGCCGAGGGAAGCAGGACGGCCGTCCAGCCCGACTGCCGGTCGGCGATCGGCATGGTCACGTCGACGCTGCTGATGGTCGGTGCGAGGAAGGCGATCGGCCGGCCGCCCGGCGCGTCGTACGCGGCGATCTTCCGAGCCGGGCGCAGCCCCTCGGTGAGCGGTGTCGTGTCCATGGTGTCGGGGTCGTCCGGGAACCCGGCCGGCGCGGCGTCGTACGTCACCACCGGTAGTCCCTTCGGGGCCGGCGCGGCGGGAAGCACGCTGGCCTCGGCGCTCTGGTCGACCTCGCTCGGTGTCGAGGTCGGTGCAGGCGTGGCCTGCTTGGCCACCGGTTCCGTTCCGGGGGTCAGCGCCAGGCCGGTGAGCAGGGCGGTGACCAGGAGCGCCGGTACGCCGACACCGGCGGCCACCCAGCCGCGGCGCCCCGGGGAGATCATTCGGTCAAACGGCACAAAGTTACTGTACCGGTGACTAACCCCTCACCAGGTCGGATACCTCAAATCTGCTGAACACCTCGATGTGAGTCCTCGCGGCCGACACCACCCCGGCCGAACCCGGTCCGGGCCGGAGTTTCTCTCCGGCAACCGGTGATCCGGTCACGACAACCATGAAGTCGGGGCATCCGCAGGCCCCGGACAGCCCGACACCAGGGAACCCGAGTCGATCAAGCTCCGGGGTGCCCCCTCGCCGACATCGTCCGGACGATCCACTCGTGGGTCGATCTGAATTCGAGGTCCCCCGGGGTCCGGAAGCCCGGGCTCGCCGGGACCGGCGGGTCGACCTCCGCGTGGGGCGCGTCGGCGGGAGCCGGTGGTCCCGGCTCCCGCCGACAGCGGCGTGGGTCAGCGGCCCGGCGTGAGGCGGTCGACGCCCAGACGGTCGCGCAGCACCTCGGGCACCAGCACCGAGCCGTCGGGCTGCTGGAACTGCTCGAGGATGGCCGGGAAGAGGCGGCTGGTGGCCAGCGACGACCCGTTGAGCGTGTGCACGAACCGGGTCTGCTTTCCGCCCGGCTCGCGATAGCGGATGGCCGCCCGGCGCGCCTGGTAGTCGCCGGCCCAGGAGACCGACGACACCTCCTTGTACTTGTCCATGCTCGGCATCCACACCTCGATGTCGAGGGTCTTGCGCATGGACGCGCTGGCGTCGCCGGCCGACAGCAGGCTGCGCTGGTAGTGCAGGCCCAGCTTCTCGACCAGACCCTCGGCGTGGGTGACCATCTCCTCCAGCGCCGCGTCCGCCTGCTCCGGCAGCGTGAACTGGAAGATCTCCACCTTGTTGAACTGGTGGCCCCGCACGGTGCCGCGCTCGTCGGAGTGTGAACCGGCCGCCTCCCGGCGGTAGCACGGCGTGTACGCGAACCGCTTCAGCGGCAGCGCCGTGGTGTCCAGGATCTCGTCCTGGTACGCGCCGAGGATCGCCGTCTCCGAGGTGGGCAGCAGGAACTGGCCCCGGGGCGCGCTCTCCCGGTCGAGGTGGTAGACGTCGTCGTAGAACTTCGGGAACTGCCCGGCGGCGAAGCCGGCCGTGTCGAGCAGCAGGTGCGGCGGCAGCAGGAACTCGTAGCCGGCCTTGACGTTCTCGTCGATGAGGAAGTTCAGCAGGGCCCACTCCAACCGGGCGCCCATGCCGGTGTACATCCAGAAGCCGGAACCGCCGAGCTTCACGCCCCGCTCGTGGTCGACCAGGCCGAGCATCCGGGACAGCTCCACGTGGTCGCGGACCTTTTCGATCACCGGTGCCGTGCCGAAGGTCTTGACGACCTGGTTGGCCTCCTTGCCGCCCGCCACCACGTCATCGGCGGGCAGGTTGGGCAGCTCGCTCATCGCGGTGCGCAGCCGGCCCTGCACCTCGTCCAGCTCGGACTCCAGCTCGGAGAGCTGCTTGCGGCCGGCCTCGGGCGCGACGACCTCCGGCTCCCGGCCGGCCCGCTTCGCCTCCGCGTACGCCCGGGCCTCTGCCTTGCGGCGCTGCCGGTCGGCGTCGATCTCGCCGATCAGGGCGCGGCGTTCCTGGTCGAGCCGCTGGATCTCGTCCAGCGCCCGATTGACCTCGGCGGGATCCAGACGCTTCGCCAGCGCGGTCGCCACCGCCTCGCGATCCTTCCGGATCAACTCCATGTCGAGCATGCTGCTCCGTACGCCTCCGTCCGGCAGTCGGGTGGACCCCCAGATGCTACCGTCGCAGCCCGCCGCTCCCGGGCCGGGGAGCGCGGCCGGGCGAGGCTGCGTCAGAGACGGATCGGCATCAGGATCGAGAACGCGTCGTCGTCGCCGGGGCGGCGTACGGCCAGCGGGGCGATCGGTCCGTCCAGCTCCAGCACCAGCTGCGGCTCAACGGCCGCGTCCAGCGCGTCGAGCAGGTAGCCGCCGTTCACCCCGACCCGCAGCCCGCCGCCCGGGGCGGCCTCGCCCGGTTCGAGCAGGCGCAGCCAACCCGTGTCGTCGACGCCGAGCACGGCGACCGCGACCGGGGCGCCGTCGTGTTCCACGGCCACCGTGGGTGCGTCGGGACGGCGTAGCGCGCTGCGCAGCGCGGCGGCGTCCACCGGAATCCGGTACGCCGGGGTGTCGCCGGCGGCCACCCGCAGCAGCCGCTGGTAGTCCGGAAAGTCGTACGGCAGCGGGGCGGCGGTCACCACCCGACCGGCGAACGACACCGACACCGCGGCGCCGTCGACGGTCAGGTGGACCTCCGGGGTGACCCCGGCACCGGTGTCGAGCAGGGCGCGTACCTCGTCGACGAAGCCGCCCGGGGCGACCACCCGCGCCGCCGGTCCGTCCGCCCGGCCGGCACCGGCCCGGGCGAGCGCGAGCCGGTGCCGGTCGGTCGCGACCAGCCGTACGCCGTCCGGCGTCACGTCGAACAGGACGCCGGTGAGCACCGGCAGCTCCGGGTCGGTACCGACGGCGAACCGGACCGCGTCGATGGCCTGCGCCAGTTCGATCCGGGACAGCACGAGACGGGTGGCCATGGCGGGCTCCTCAGGACTGATCAGGGCGCGGATCCGGCAGAGTTCGCGGCGGGCGTCGGCGAGGCCGTCCTCCAGCCGGCGCAGGTGCGCGTCCAGCAGCCGGTGCACGGCGACCGGCTCGGCCCGCACCGCGGCGGCGATGTCGGCGACCGGCATGCCGACCCGGCGCAGCCCGGCCACCAGCCGGGCCGGAGCCACCTGCTCGTCGGTGTACCAGCGGTAGCCGGTCACCGGGTCGACCAGCGCCGGCACCAGCACTCCGGCCGAGTCGTAGAACCGCAGGGCGCTGACGGTGAGCCCACTGGCCCGGGCCAGCTCACCGATGCTGCGCAGGTCGCTCTCCACGGTGACCGATCCTGCCGCCTCAAGCTGGTCGAGGGTCAAGCCGGTCCGGCGTCGGTCTGCTCCAGCACCCGGAACGTGATGCCGGCCCGGGTGAGCCGGGCGAGCAGTGGCTCGCCCATCGCGGTGACCGCGGTGACCTGGCCGGCCACCGGCGGCAGGTCGTCCAGTGCCAGGCAGAGCGCCGACTCGGCGAGCATCTTCGCGGTCTCGTCGTAGCCGGGGTCGCCACCGGCCACCTCGGTGCGTACGCGCCGTCCACCGCCCGTGCCGACGAACCGGACCCGGAACCACGAGCGTGCCCGCTGGTGCGGCGCCGGCCCCTGCCCGGAGGTGAGTCGCCCGAGCAGCCAGCGGCGGGCCGGCGCCAGCCGGACCAGGCCCGCCAGGGCGCCCAGCCCAACCCCCGCGGCCAGCACCGTGGGCAGCCGCTTCACCGCGGCGAAGTTCCGGTAGCGGAAGTCCGGGCCGTACTCGGGGCAGGCCGCAGCCGAGCGGCACACCACCTGCGGGTCGATGGTGGGCAGCGGCACCGCCCACATGTGCAGTTCGGCCGGGCGGGTGAGCCGGCCGCGTACCGCCCGGACCCGGCGGCCCGCCGGCCGTGGCTCCGTGGACCGTCGCTCCCGAGCCACCCGGCCGGCCTGCTCGGCACGGGAGAGGGCGATGAGCGCCGAGTGGTACGTGCCGGCGGAGAAGCGTCCGCCTACCCGGACGAAACCGTCGACGGTGATCGGCACGTCGGCGGGCAGTCGCCGGACGGTGAACCAGGCGCCCAGGTCGTGCGGGAGCGAGTCGAACCCGCAGGCGTGTACGAGACGCGCCCCGGTGCGTACCGCCTCGGCGTGGTGGCGCAGGTACATCAGGTCGACGAACTCCGGCTCGCCGGTGATGTCCAGGTAGTCGGTGCCGGCCGCGGCACACGCGGCGACCAGCGGTTCCCCGTGTCGGATGAACGGTCCGACGGTACTGGCGACGACCCGGGTGCGCTCCGCCAGCGTGCGCAGCGACCCGGGGTCCGTCGTGTCGGCGGTCAGCAGCGTCAGCTCGGCCAGCGCCGGGTCGATCTCGGTGAGGTGGTCGCGCACCGCCGCCAGCCGGTCGGCGTTTCGTCCGGCGAGGGCCCACCGCAGCCCCGCCGGCGCGTGCCGGGCCAGGTATTCGGCGGTCAGCCCGCCGGTGAAGCCGGTCGCCCCGAAGAGCACCACGTCGTACGTCCGCTCGCCGGCCATTCCGCGAGTCTGCCACCCGCTGTCGTGCCGTTAGAGAGGGCTGCCGGAAAGGTTAGGACAAGTCCGTTTCGAGTCTCCGCCCCGGGGGTGACCGGGCTCGCCCCGAAGGGGTGAACGGCCGCCCGCCGGGTAACCGCCCGCCGACCGGGGGTGGAACGCGTCCGTGGGGGTGGGCCGGATGCCGGAGCAGCGAAGCGGCGCACGGGTGGATACCGCGGACGGCGTGCGGCCGCCGCTGCTCGCGTCCCGCCTGACCCCACCCGCGCTGCCCGAGCCGGTGGTGGCCCGGCCCCGGTTGCTGCGCCGCCTCGATGAAGGTGGCGCCGGTCCGGTCACCCTGGTCAGCGCACCCGCCGGCTGGGGCAAGACCACCCTGCTCGCCGCCTGGGCCCGCCTCGCGGGCGGCAGCGCGGGGGAGGGTGCCGAGGTGCGTCCGGACGGCAGCGTCGCCGACGCGGGCCGGCCGGCACCGGCCTGGGTGTCGGTGGAGGCGGGCGACGACGGTGACCGGCTCTGGTCGTACCTGCTGGCGGCGCTGCGAACCAGCGCCGACCCAGGACAGGAGACCGCGCCGATGCCGGCCCGGCCGCCCCGACCCGACCAGCTCGAGTTGCTCGCCGCCGGGCTGGCCGCCAGGGAGCGGCCGATGCTGCTGATCCTCGACGACCTGCACCGGGTCACCGACCCGGCGGCACTGACCGGGCTGGACTTCCTGCTCCGCCACGCCGAGCAGCGGCTGCGCCTGGTCGTCGGGGCGCGGGCCGGGCTGCCGCTGGCCGTGCACCGGCTGCGGCTGGCCGGGGAGCTGACCGAGATCGGCCCGGACGAGCTGGCCTTCACCGACGACGAGGTGGCCGACCTGCTCACCGCGCACGGGGTGACGTTGCCCGGCGTGGCCCTGCACCGGCTGCGGGCGCGGACCGGTGGATGGCCCGCCGCACTCCGGTTCGCCGCGCTGGCGCTGCGCCGGCGTCCCGACCCGACGCGTTGGGTCGAGCAGTTCGGCGGTGACCAGCCGGACGTGGCCGGCTACCTGCACGAGGAGGTGCTCGCCGCGGTCGACCCGGCGGCCCGCGACCTGCTGCGCCGCACCGCGCTCGCCGAGACGGTCTGCGCCGACCTGGCCGACGCTCTCACCGACGGCTCGGACGCCGAGCGGACGCTCGCCGAGCTGGCCGGCGACGGTGGTCTGCTGCACCGCGACGAGAGCCGCCCACCGTGGTACCGCTGCCAGCCCCTACTGACCGATCTGCTCCGCGCGGAGCTGGCCCGGCTGCCCGCCGACGAGCTTCGTGAGCTGCACCTTCGAGCGGCCGGCTGGTACGCCGACAACGGCCGGCCGGTGGAGGGGCTGCGGCACGCGCTCGCCGCCCGGAACTGGGACCTCGCGACCGAGATCTTCGTGGCGCAGTGGCCGGAGCTGGCCCCGTACGACCGGGCCGACTTCGGGGGCTCGCCGCCGCCGCCCCCGCCACCGGAGGCCGTACGCCGCGATCCGGAGCTGGCGCTCGCCTGCGCGGCCGAGCGGGCGTACGCCGGCGATGTGTCGGCGGCCACGGCGCACCTGCACCTCGCGGCCGAGCACGCGAACGCCCTGCCCGCCCCGCGCCGGGACCGCTTCCTCCGGCTGGCCACCGCGGTGGAGCTCACGCTGGCCCGGCTCGCCGACGACCACGCCGAGGTACGCGCCGCAGCCGCCCGCCTGATCCGGCCGCACCCCATGGCGCCCGGACCACGTGACGTGCCCATCGGCCCCGGCAGCGGGCGCGCCCCCGGTTCCGCGCAACGATCGAGTCCTTCGGTGGCCGGGGCGCGCGCCCCGGAACCGCCGGTCGCGCCCGTGGCCGGCGGGCCGCGCGGCAGCGCCACCGAGGACGCCGAGCTTCGTGCGTTCGCCGGCACCGCACTCGGGCTCGTGGAGCTGGCCGAGGGGCAGTTGCCCGCGGCGCGGTTCACCCGGGCGCTGAACGCGGCCCGGGAGGCGGGTCGCCTCCGCACCGAGCTGGTCTGCGCCAGCCGCTCGGCGCTGCTGCTCGCCCTGCGCGGCAGACTACGGGCCGCCGAGGCGTCCGCCCGGGAGGCCCTCGCCATGCCCCCCTGCCAGGGCTGGGCCTGCCGGCTCGACTGCGCGTACGCCCACCTGGCGCTGGCTGTGGTGGCTCTGCACCGGAACCAGCCCGAGGAGGCCGCCGCGAACCTGGCTCTCGCCGGGCCCGCGACCGGCGAGGGGCAGCCGGAGACGACGCCCGGGGCAGGGATCGCAGCCGTGGAGACCACCGCCGTGGCGGTCGCCGCGCTCTGCCGGGCGCAGCTGCTGCACGACCGGGGCGAGGCGGCGGCCGGCCACCGGCTGCTGGCCGAGGCTCGGCACCGGATCGCGGACCGGCCGGCCGCCGTGGAACTGGCGCACCAGCTGCTCGCCGCGAACGCCGACCTGCTCGGTGCCCGGGGTGACCTGGAGGCGGCCCGGGACCTGTTGGCCGGACCGGTGCACGACCAGGTCGAGCCGCTCGCCCCGGTCGCCGTGGCGCTGGCCCGGGTGGAGCTGAGAGCCGGTGACCCGCGGGCCGCCGGTCGGGTGCTGCCGGACTGGACTGCGCCGGCGGCGGAGCAGTGGCCGCTGCCGGTACGCCTGGAGGCGGGCCTGCTCGACGCGGTGCTGGCACGCCAGGGTGGGGACGAGCGCCGAGCCGGCCGGCTGCTGGAGCAGGTGCTCGATCTCGCCGGCCCGGAGGGCGTTCGAAGGGTGTTCACCCGAGCCGACCCGGCCGCGCGGGACCTGCTCGCGGCGCACCTGGACACCGGCACCGCCCACTGGTCGATGGTCAGTGACCTGGTGCGGGGTGCGGACGAGCCGGCCGAGCGGGGGCCGGTCGAGCCCGGCTCGACGCTGGACGAGCCGCTCACCGAGCGGGAGCTGACCATCCTGCGTTACCTGCAGAGCATCCTGTCCAACGTGGAGATCGCCAGCGAGCTGTCACTCTCGGTCAACACGGTGAAGACCCACGTGCGCAACATCTACCGCAAACTCGACGCGACCCGCCGGCGTGAGGCGGTCCGGCGGGCGCGTGAGCTGCGGCTGATCTGAGCGGTCAAGTGTCGGCCGCGGCGTCGACGGCGGCGAGCAGGTCCGGCAGGGCGTACCCGCCGTCGTGGCGGACGTCGTTGACGAACAGCGTCGGGGTGCCGTTCACCCCGCTGCGGATCCCGCCCACGAAGTCCCGGCGCACCCGGTCGGCGTGCGCGTGCCGTTCCACCTCGGCGCCGATGTCGTCCGGCGGCATGCCGAGCTGCTCGACGCCGAGTGAGAGGTGCACCGGGTCGAGCTGGTCCTGGTGCTCGTAGAGCCAGTCGTGCATCTCCCAGAACCGGCCGCGGACGCCGGCCGCTTCGGCCGCCTCGGCGGCGCTCTCGGCGTAGGGGTGCACGTTGGCGATCGGGAAGTAGCGGTAGACCAGCCGTACCGTGCCCTCCCGCTGCCGGAGCAGTTCGGTCAGGTTCGGGTACGCGGCGCCGCAGTACTGGCACTGGAAGTCGCCGTACTCGACGACGGTCACCGGGGCGTCGGCCGCCCCCCGGACGTGGTCGGCTCCGCTGACCGGCGTGCGGAGCCGGGCGGTCACCTGCAACGGGGTGGTCATCCGACCCTCACCTCCCCGCCGACCCGCATTCGCTCCAGCGCGTCGAGGATGCCGTCGGCACCCGGGTTGACCTCCTGCGGGTAGAGCTGGCGCCAGGCGACCACACCGTCGGGGTCGATCACCACGAGCGCCCGGGCGGCCTCGCCGCCGCGGGTGTACGCGCCGTACGAGCGGGCCACTGCGCCCTTCGGCTCGAAGTCGGCCAGCAGTGGGAACTCGATGCCCTGGTTCTCCGCGAACGCGCGGTGTGACCAGAAGCTGTCCACGGAGATGCCGAGCAGCGCCGCCCGGTAGCTCTCGAACTCCGGCATGGCGGACTGGTAGAGCGCCATCTGGTCGCCGCAGACCGGACTCCAGTCGGCCGGGTAGAAGGCGAGCACCACCGGTCGGTCGCGGAACTCGCGAAGACCGGTGCGCCGCCCGTCCGGGGTGGCCGGCAGGGTGAAGTCGGGCGCCGGCCGCCCAGGTCCGATCAGCCCGTTCGGATCAGTCATGGCTCCCACGCTCGCCCCCGGCCGGGTGAGCGCGGCTCACCCGGCCCGGGTGGTTCAGCGCAGCACCGGGGCGACGGCGATGTGGTTCTGCACTTCCCGGATACCCGGCGCGGACCAGGCCACCCGCTCCACCTCGGCACGTTCCGGCATCGAGTGGACCAGACCGGCCAGCAGCACGGTGTCGCCGTGCACCCGTACCGTGACGTGCTCGGACTCCGTCGCGCGGCTGCGGGCGAGGGCATCGACGATCCGCTCGGCCAGCTCGTGACCGTCCGGGCGCACCGCCGGGCGGACGGTGATTCCGCTGCTCACCCCGCGTACGCCGGTGAGCCGGCCGACCGCCCGTTCGGCGGCTCGGCGCTGGTACTCCCACTCCACCTCGCCGTGCAGGGTCACCCAGCCGTCCGAGACGGTCACCTGCAACTGCTCGATCGGTACGAACGCGTCCCATTCCAGGGCATGGCCGACCGCCCCGGCGATCTCCGGATCGGCGCGCTCCGCCCCGCCGGGCAGTTGCACGGTGAGGTCGTTCGCGACCGCGCGGACCCGGGGCACCCGGTGCGCCGCCCGCTCGGCGGCCCACTTCTTCGCGTAGCTGTCGACCCGTCCGGTGAGTGTGACCACGCCCTCGGACACGATCACGCCGATCTCGTGTGGCCGGACCCGCGGCTCCCAGGTCAGCTCGTCGAGGACGTCGGACTGGATCTCCTGGTCGGTATGGGTGACGGTCTCGGTGGCCATTCGCTCCGTCCTCCTCATCGCGTCGGGCGGCTCCCGCACGCACGCCCGCCTGGAGGCGATGCTGCCGCCGGTCCGGGTGAAGCACCCTCGCCCGACCCGGGTGATGGCCGTCGACGATCTTGGTGGTGGCCGGTGCGGTCTAGGCTCCCCGTGGTTCCGAACAGGGGAGGTACGACATGGCTTCGATCAGGACGGCCTATCTCACGGCTGCTCGCTCGGCGGTGCGGCTGCTGGACGACCCGGCGGTCGCCGAGCGCTGGGAACGACCGAGTGCGCTCGCCGAGTTCGGTGTCGCCGGCCTCGCGGGGCACCTCGCCTCGCAGGTCTTCCAGGTCGAGACGATGCTGGCCGAGCCGGTCCCGCCGGGCGATCCGATCGAACTGCTCGAGCACTACGCGCGGGGGAGTTGGCTCGGCGCGAGCGTCGACGACGACGTGAACGTGGGGATCCGCCGGGTGGGGGAGGGCCTCGCGCAGGAGGGGCCGGACGCGTTGGTCGCGCGTACGGCCGAGGCGGTGGAACGGCTCACCGCGGCGTTGACCAGGGAGCCGGCGGAGCGCGTGGTGCACCTGGCTCGGGGGCCCTGGTCGCTCACCCTGGACGATTTCCTGACCACCCGGCTCATGGAGTTGGCCGTGCACTCGGACGACCTGGCGGTCAGCGTCGGCGTAGCCACCCCGGAACTGCCCGCCGACGCCGTCGAGCCGGTGCTGTCGCTGCTCGCCCGGCTGGCGGTACGCCGACACGGCCAGCCGGCCGTGCTGCGCGCCCTGGCTCGCGCCGAACGTGCCCCGGACCGGATCAACGCGATCTGACGGGACCGGCTCGACCTCGCTGACGTCGGGGTGTCGTCGAACGCCGGACACCCTGACATCAGCGAGACGGCGAATCGGTCGTCCGAGGTGGATCCGCGGTCGGTGTCGCGGCCGCTCGGGTCAGGTGTCCAGGTCGACCGGGGAGTTGGGACGGTCCACGTCCACGAAGTCGATGTCGTCGACCGCGCGGTCCTCGCGACCACCGGCAGCCCGTGCGGCGGTGCCGGCAGCCCAGCCGATCGCGGCACCGACCAGCGCCACGCCGATCAGCAGGGTCCAGGGCAGCGCCGGCCGGCGACCGGCGAGCGCGTCGAACGCGAAGGTGGCTCGGCGGCGGGCCTCGTCGGCGGCGTTGCCGACCAGGTCACCCGCCCCGTCGCCGAGGCGGTGACCGCCGCGCTGGGCGGAGCGGGCGGGGCCTCGGACGGTGTCCCCGGCGGCGTTGACCGTGGAGACCAGGTGTTGCCATGCGTGGTCCGCGATCCGCTCGGGTCTGCTGCGGCGGTCCAGCAGGTTCGTTCCGAACATCGGGTTACCTCCTCGGAGTGCCGGCCGCGGCGGCCGGGTCGGCATCGGCCGTCCGGACCGGCGCGTCACGATTGGCCTACCCGGCAGTGCCCCGGCCATCGGCACCCCAAACCCAGCGAACCGCCCACCCGGGCCATCCACCGGCTCGTCCCGGTGCCCGGCCCAATACGGCGAACTGCCGGCCGCGGTCGGGCGGCCGGCAGGTGGGAGAAGGAGCTGTCGCGGTCAGCGTGCCAGGACCACGGCGACACCACGAGCGAAGTCGTCGTCATCGTCATCGTCGTCGCCACCGCCGAAGCCGCAGGCCAGTACGAGGGCGAGCAGGGCACCGACGCCGGCCAGCGCGGCCAGTCTCTTGATCATTGATCATCCCCTCTGTGGTGGACTCCCGGCTGATGCTAGGCCGCAGAGGCAAGCGCGAATCGGGCTCGCGCGGGACCGATCGATGCCCGATCATGACGTGCGGGAGCCGGCCCGGGCCGCGTCGTTTCGGCCCGGCTGGCCTTAACCGGTTACCCTGGGCGGCGATGCGTCGGTCCGCGACGGGTCGTTGAACGAACAGACGAAGAGAAAAATCCGGACAAGGGTGACGAAATGTGCCCTGATCCGCGAATTGCTCATCCCCCGGGGGTGGCGACCGAGGCCATCGGAGGAATACTCTCGGTCGCGGCCCGCGTACTGATGAGACGCCCGGGGGACGGGCGGGTGGAGGTGCTCGCGTGAGCCTGTCGATCGTGAAGTCGGTTCTTCCCGGTGGTGTTGTGGAGATCGCCCCACGGGGCGAGATCGACGTAGACACCGCGTACGAGGTGCGCGAGGCGATCGCCGAGGTGCTGGCCAAGGGCCGTCCGGCGCGCATCGAGCTCAACATGCGCCTCGTCACCTTCATCGACTCCGTCGGCATCAGCGCAATGGTGGCCGGCTTCCAGACCGCCGAGGTGAGCGGCGTCAAGCTCGCCGTCACCGAGCCGAGCCGGTTCGTGCACCGGCAGCTCTGGGTGACCGGCCTGCTCGGCCTGTTCGGCGCTCCCGAGCCCTACTACGCCGGCACCGCCACGCCCGAGGTGCTTCCCGGCGCCTGAGCCGCGCTCACCTCTCGTCCGGGTCGGCGCGAGCCTCGTCGAGGCCCGTGAGGTCCACGGTCACCCGTAGGCAGGGGAGTGGGCGGACGCATGCCCGTGCACGCGTCGCCCCGGCCCTGGTTCCGGCTCCCGCGGCCCGCGCCGCCCGTCATGCGACAGGTACCCCAAACCACGGCATGCGCTCCGCGGCCCGCTCAGCCGTTGCCACCCCGTCTCCGGTGGGCGAGGATCGGGCGACCGGCGACGGCGGGAGACGGTGTGCTCAGGCGCGATTCCTTCAGTTACACCGTGCAGGCGCGCTGCGCCCTGGCCGACGCCGCCGCGCTGCTCGGCGACCTGGGCCGGCAGGGCGCGCTGCACCCGTTGGTCGTCCGGGTCCGCCGCCTGCCGCCCCGAGCGGGCGCCAGGGCCAGTTACGCCATCACCGACCGGCTGGCCGCCGGGTCGCTGCGGTTCCCGGTGACGTACCGCGCCGACGTGCTGGTCCGAGCGGACGACGAGATCTTGACCGTGGCTCGGCAGTGGCCGGCGACCATGGTGCGCAATCACACCCTGCTGTGCGCCGAGGCGGACGGGCTGGTGCGCATCGACGTCGAGATCACCCTCGCCGCGCCGGCGCCGCTGTTCGCGTACGCCTTCCGGCAGGCCCGCGCGGCGCACCTGGCACTGGCCAACCGGCTCGTCTCCGAGCTCGAACGCCACCGGGAGAGCCCACCCGCCGCGTCCTGACCGGCGCCGCGACAGCGGCCGGCGGTCAGGCACCCGCGCGCCCGGCCACCGCCGGGCGCCCGCGCCGCGCGCCCGGTCCGGCCGGCCGCATCCGCCCCCACGGCTTGTACGTGGAGAGCACCGTCGCGATGATCATCAAGCTGGTCGACACGGCGGGCGCGATCACCAGGTCGGCCCGGTCCCGCGCCGGCAGCGCAGCCCCGAGGTCGCCGGCGGCGCGCAGGCTCGGCGTGAGCAGGAACAGCACGAGCCCGACCATCACCGTGGTGATCAGCAGTTTCGCCAGCACCCAGCGGTAGCGGAACAGCTTCCACGGGGTCAGCAGGGCGCTGGTCACACCGACCACCCACACGGCGACGGCCAGCGGCGCGAAGAGCGTCGTGCCGATCAGCGCGGCGGCCGGATAGACCACGTCCGCGTCGGCGCCGCGCAGCACCGCCACGCCCAACGCGAGCAGTACGAGGTCCGCGCCGAGCCAGCCCAGCGAGGTGACCAGGTGCAGCGTGAGCAGAGCCTTACGCACGGTCGGCGGTGTTCGGGTCATGTCCTCGATGCTGCCCGTGCCGGCCGGCCGGATCGTCCGCCGACCGGCGACATCGTGGCTACGTCCCGCGACGTATCCGGGCGGTGCGGGTGGCCGCTGCGACCACCCGCCCGCGCGGCGTCAGTACACCGAGAGGTGCACGTGGTTGGTGTGGTCGCTGGACGGGTCTCCGCCCGCCCCGCTGTACGACTTCCATCCGCTGCTGGGCAGCCAGATCTGCCGGTACCAGATCACGTAGAGCACCGCGAGCCGGTCGGAGTTGCGGATGAAGTACGCGGCCAGGTTGTTGCCGTACGTCTTGTCGCCGCCCGTGGCGTCACCGCCGAAGCCGTTCTTCTGGGCGGCGAAGTCGCATGCCCGCCCCTTGGGATGCTCGCCGGATCCGCCGTTGCGATGGCACGAGACGTAGCGGGTGAAGCCGGCCGCCTTGGCCTGCTTGAGCGCGTGCAGCGCGCGCGGGGTGATGCAGCCGCTCGCCGGTGTCGGGTCGTTGACGCTGCACGACTCCTTGGGCCAGGAGCCGTCCGGGTTGCGCGGCGCCGGGTCGGCGTTCGCGGTGGAGGTGCCCCGGTTGGACCCGCCGGCGGAGGAGTTGACCGCGTTCGCGTTGGCCACCTCGAGGGCTCGCTCGGCCTGTTGCTTGCGCTTCGCCATCACGGCGACCTGCTTGCGCTGCTCCTTGATCTCACCGTCCAGCGCGGCGCGGGTCCGGTTCGCCTCGTCCCGGGTCGCCGTCAGGTCACGCAGCGCCCGGTCCTCCTTGGAGGCGACGGCCTCCAGGGCGGCGGCGCGGTCCATGAAGCCCTCCGGGCTGCTGCTGCTGAGCAGTGCCGAGACCGTGCCGAGCCGGCCGGTGCGGTAGGCGACCCCGGCGATCTCGCCGACCTTGCCGCTGCGCTCCGCCAGCTCGGCGTCGGTCTTCTTGAGCCGGTCGGTGAGCTGCTGCTGCCGTGTCACGGAGCGTGCCAGGGCGGCCTTCGCGTCGAGCCAGCCCTTGCTGGCCGCCTCCAACTGGGCGCGCAGGGCGGGGGTGCCGCCCTCGGTGTCGGTGCTGGGGGCCGCGGCGGGCAGAGCCGCCGGGGGAGTGGCCGCGGTGCCGGTGCCGGGGGTGGCCACGAGGGCGAGGGCGAGCGTCGCGGCGATCAGGGCCGCCATCCGGGCGGCGCGTCGTCGTACGGGTGCCACTGCTGGCATGCACATGTCCTTCCGTCAGCCGCCGACCGGGTTAGCTGACGGGTTCGGGACGGAAGATCCCTACCGCTCGCGCGGATGCACCCCAGGAACGTGGTTCCCCGGTTCGCCGAACGTCGGCGATTAGGCGGCGGTCGCCGCCGGCGCTGGTGGGCGCCTCCTGGCGGAGACCGGGACCGAGCCTACCGGTGCCGGTGGGGCTGCTGCAGCCGATGTGACTCCCTGTGCCGTCGAGCTAACCGAAAAATGCGGCACAACCGCACCATCCGGCTCAAAGACCCCGCCTGTTCACATCACCACTCGACGGCCCCGCAGGCGCCAGGGGCCGCACCGGGCTCGATCTGCAACGTCGCGTGCTCGATGTGGAAGTCCTCGTGCAGCGCCTCCCGCGCCGCCGCGAGCACGGTGCCGACCTCCGCGCCGGGCGCCATGGTGAGGTGCGCCGAAGCCACCTCCATGCCCGAGGTGAGCGTCCATACGTGCAGGTCGTGTACGCCGGCCACGCCGGGCACCGCGGCCAGCCGGTCGTGCACCGCGGTCACCTGAAGGTGTTCCGGGGCGGCCTGGACCAGGATGCGGACCGCGGCCCGCCCGAGCCGCCAGGTGCGCGGCAGGATGAACACGCCGATCGCCACCGCCACCAACGGGTCCGTCCACCACCAGCCGGTGAACGTGATGAGCAGCGCCGCCGCGATCACCCCGAGCGAGCCGAGCAGGTCGCCGAGCACCTCGAGGTAGGCACCCTGGAGGTTGATGCTCTCCCGGGCCCCGGGTCGCAGCAGTGCGAAGGCGGCCACGTTGGCCAGCAGGCCCAGCACGGCCACCGCCAGCATCGGGCCGGCGAGCACCTCCGGCGGGTCGCCGAACCGGCCGACCGCCTCGACCAGCACGTAGACCGCGACCCCGGAGAGCAGTACGGCGTTCGCCAGCGCGGCGAGCACCTCGAGACGGTAGAGGCCGAAGGTGCGCTGCGGGTCGTGACCGGCCCGCCGGGTGGCGGTGATCGCCGCGAGGGCCATGCCGATGCCGAGCACGTCGGTGAACATGTGCCCGGCGTCGGACAGCAGGGCGAGCGAGCCGGTCCGGAAGGCGGCGACCGCCTCGACCAGCATCAGGACCGCGAGCAGGGCGAACGCCGCCCAGAGTCGGCCGCGGTGGTGCTGCGCGGCGTTCACCACCGACTCGTCGTGGCCATGACCTGCGCCCACGAGACCACCCTCCGCCGACGGTCCGGACCGGTCAAACATATGCTCACATCGCAATGTGTGCAACTGTCGGCCGCGCCGGAGGCCGAGGCGGGGCCGCCGGGGGACCGCTCAGTCGGTCGGGTCGATCGTGGCGAGCCGCTGGGTGGCCCGGGAGAGCGCCACGTAGAGCGTCCGGACGCCCGAGCCGGGATCCGCGCGGATCTCGCTCGGCGCGACCAGCACCACCCCGTCGTACTCCATACCCTTCGCCTCCAGGCTGGTCACCACCTGCAGACGGGACCCGCCCAGCGCGCCGAGCCAGCTCGCCACCTCGTCCCGGCGAGGCACCGGCGTGATCACTCCGACCGTCCCCTCCACCTCACCCAGCAGGGCGTCGGCGGCTGCCATGGTCGCGCTCTCCAGCTCCGCCCGCGGTACCGCCAGTTCGACCGGATCGATCCCGGTGGAACGGACCGCGGTGGGCAGCGACAGGTCCGGGTCGAGCCGGCGGATCTCGGCCGCCGCCACCGCGAAGATCTCGGAGGAGTTGCGGTAGTTGGTGGTGAGGGTGAAGTTCTGCCGGCGGCGCCGGCCCAGCGCCTGGTCCCGGGCGCGCGTCAACTCCGCCGGATCACCGGTCCACGCCGTCTGCGCCGGATCGCCGACCACCGTCCAGGACGCCAGACGGCCACGGCGGCCGATCATCCGCCACTGCATCGGCGACACGTCCTGCGCCTCGTCCACCACCACGTGCGCGTACTCCCGGTAGTCGGCCGGGCGCTCCCGGGCCGCCGCCCGGGCGGCCCGTTGCCGATCCGCGTACGTGCTCAGCTCGCGTACCCCACCCGCCAGCTGGAACGGATCCCGCTTCGGCCGAGCCGCCTGCACCGGCTTGCCGAGCAGCGCGTCGAGCTCGTCGAGGAGCGCGATGTCGGCGATCGTCAGCCCCTCGCCGTCCAGCGTCCGGTACGCACTCGTCAGCAGCCGGATCTCCGCTCCGGAGAGGATGCCGCCCGCGTACCGGCGCAGCCGCTCGGGGCGCGTCAGCCAACCCAGCACGTGCCGGGGGTGCAGCCTCGGCCACCACGCCTTGAGGAACTCCCGGAACTCCGGCCGGTCGGCGATCTCGTCCTCGAAGGCCCGCTGCTCCGGCAACCGGCTGATGTTCAACCGGCGCGCCTGGGCCCAGAGCGCCGCGAAGACGCCGTCGAAGCCGGCTCGGCGTACCTCGTTGCGGCGGGCGCCCCGCGGCAGCGCGCGATCCCGGATCCCGTCCAGGTCCCGCCGGTCCAGCCGCAGCAGCTCGCCCCGGTAGAGCAGGCGCAGTTCCGTCGGACCGTCCGGCACCGCGTCCCGGACCGCGCGCTCCAGCACCCGGCGCATACGCAGGGAGCCCTTCACCGCGGCGACCTCGGGCGCGTCGGTCCGGGTCGCGCTCATCCCCGGGAACAACGTGCCCAGCGAGTGCAGCGTGGCGGTCTCCTCGCCGAGGGAGGGCAGCACCGAGGCGATGTACTCGACGAAGACCGAGGATGGGCCGACCACCAGGATGCCGCCGCCGGCGTACCGGCTGCGGTCGGAGTAGAGCAGGTACGCCGCCCGGTGCAGGGCGACGGCCGTCTTGCCGGTGCCGGGACCGCCCGAGACGATCGTGACGCCCGAGCCGGGGGAGCGGATCGCCTCGTCCTGTTCCCGCTGGATCGTCGCCACGATGTCCCGCATGCCCCGCCCGGTCGCGCGGGAGAGCGTGGCGAGCAACGCGCCGTCGCCGACCACCGCCATGTCCGGCGGAGCGGCACCCGGGTCGAGCAGGTCGTCCTCGATCCGTACGATCCGCTCCCGGCTCGACTGGATGGTCCGGCGGCGTACCACGCCGAGCGGCTGGGCCGGAGTCGCCTGGTAGAACGCGGCGGCGGCCGGCGCCCGCCAGTCGACCACGAGACTGATCGCGTTCTCGTCCCGGATGCCGAGCCGGCCGATGTGCAGCACCTGGCGGTCGCGCAGGTCGAGCCGGCCGAAGACCAGCCCCTCGTGCTCGGCGTCCAGGGTGTGCCGCCGCTGTGCCGCGTGGAAGACCATGGCGTCCCGCTCGACCAGCGCGCCGAAGTTCCCGACCCGGGCGAGCCGGTAGCCGTCCCGTTCGGCGCGGACCGCCGACTGCCGCAGCTCGGCGAGTCGGGAGTACACCCGGTCGAGATGCCGCTGCTCGACGGCGATCTCCTGCTCCAGGGTGGTCTGGTCGGTCACGCGTGCTCCTGATCCCTCACCGGCTGCGGGCACCGCGGTACGCCGCGGGCCGCACGCCGGGCCAACCGAACGAGAGTACGGCCCCGGCCGGTGGTACCGCTTCGCCAGGTACGGCGTAGCGCCTCGTCAGGCCGGTGAAGCCGGCGTGAGCGGACCGGCGGACAGCGGCCGGCCGAGCACCTGATGGAGCACTCCGAGCAGGGCCGAGTTCACCTCGTCGGGGCGTTCCATCATGAGCATGTGCCCAGCGCCGGGACAGACCGTCAACTCGGCGGTCGGCAGCGCGGCGGCGATCGACTCGGCGCACGGTGGCGGGGTGAGCCGATCCTGGTCGCCGACGAGGGCGGCGGCCGGTAGGTGGGCCAGCTCGGCGAGGGTCGCCAGGCGGTGCTGCGTCCCGATCGAGGCGCGGAAGCCGCCGATCGAGCGGAGCGAGGCGCGGGCCACCGACGACGTGACCAGCCGGATGTCGGCCGGGTCGCACCGGTCGCCGAAGAGCAGCCACCGGATGCTCGGGCGCAGTGCGCGTAGCAGCGCCAGCGGCGGCCGCCACGACCCGCAGCGGGCCAGCACGCCGGCGCCGGTGGTCTCGGCGAGCCGGATCAGCCGGGTGATGCGGGAGGAGAGCCCGTAGGCGGTGTGCGTATGCCCCTCGGCGGTGGTCGAGACGAAGGCGAGGCCGGCCGTACGTGCCGCGAAGTGCTCGGGATGCCGGTGCGCGTACTCCATGATCGTCATTCCGCCCAGGGAGTGCCCGACCAGGATGATCCGGCCCGTCGGGGCCAGCGCGTCGATCACTGCGGCGAGATCGTCGCCGAGCTGGGCCAGGGTGGCCGTACGCAGTGGCATGCAGCTGGAGCGTCCGTGACCCCGCGCGTCGTACGCGACCAGTCGCACCGCGGTGCCGACCGTCTCGCTCAGCGCGCTGAGTTGCCGGTGCCAGCTCCGCGCGTCCAGCGTCCAGCCGTGCAGCAGGATCATGGTGACCTCG
Source organism: Micromonospora sp. NPDC005367 (assembly GCF_040606825.1). Classification (NCBI taxonomy): domain Bacteria; kingdom Bacillati; phylum Actinomycetota; class Actinomycetes; order Micromonosporales; family Micromonosporaceae; genus Micromonospora; species Micromonospora sp. NPDC005367. Next base: position 114,960 of record NZ_JBEXFP010000009.1, read on the forward strand.
GCGTCGGCGGGGCCGGACGCCTCGACGTGCAGGCGCACTCCGTCGGCCAGGCGTACCTGCGACTGCTCCGGCATCGCCGCCTCCCCGGGCCGCCCGGATCCGCCCACCGGCGTACCCGGTGGTAACACCGGCTACCCGCCATGACACCACGCCAACCCTGGCGGTGGAAAGATCCCCGCGGCCTGCGCCCCGCATCTGCCGGTCATGAGGCTGACGCGGGTTTCGGAGAGCGAACTCACCGCCAGGATCAACCGGGCCGGGTGCGGCGGGGTGGGGTGGAGACGCGAAACCGCCCGTCGGGATGTCCCGACGGGCGGTTGGGTGTTGCGCAGGGAGAGGGCTCAGCCCTCGAAGACGCCGGCCTCGACCAGGCGCTTCTCGGTCGCGTCCCAGCCGTCACCGGGGTGCGCCTCGGCCAGCGTGTTCAGCTCGGCACGGATCTTGGCGGCGTGCCCGGCGGCGGCCAGCACCCGGATCTCCTCGACGAAGGCCTCGGAGTCGGTGCGCAGGTGCGCGGTCTTGCCGTTGGTCAGGTTTCGCACGTAGACGTGCTTGCCGCTGTTGAGCGGGAGGAGGTACTTGAACTCGCCCAGCACGCTGAGGGCGCCACCCTGGCCAGCCTGGCCGGCCCGGACGGACGCGCGCGCGGTCTTAGAGGTGTTGCTCGCCACGGAGGTACTCCTTGCAAGACGTACGGGAGGACTTGAACGTCCGGGGGCTGTTGCGGACGACTCCGGATGGATAGCCCGCGAAAGACGTGCGCGGCACAAGCCGCCGATGGAACTGTACACGACCACGATCCCTGGCTGGTCATCGCGCCGTCGAGGGTTCCAACGGCGGCCACCCTTCCGGCTATTCCGGCGGCTCCTGCCGGTGAATTTTCCGATTCCCTGGCGCACCGTCCGTCACACGAGTCATCATGTGTCGCAGGAGCCACTCGGGTGGTCGAGGTCGTAGGGGAAGACGCACCTCGCTCTCCGGGAGGTCACCGTGCCAACGCGTGGCGTCGTATACGTCCACTCGACCCCGCTCGCCGTGTGCTCACACGTCGAGTGGGCGATCGCGCGCGTCCTCGCCGCGCCGGTCAATCTGCAGTGGACCGCACAACCCGTCGATCCTGGCGCACGCCGGGCCGAGTGCGGGTGGACCGGCCGTCCGGGAACGGGCGCCGACCTGGCTGCTGCCCTCCGGCAGTGGCCCATGATCCGTTTCGAGGTGACCGAGGAACCGAGTCCCGGGGCCGACGGCGAGCGCTTCATGCACGTTCCGGGACGCGGCCTGTTTCGGGCCACGGTCGGCGCGGCCGGTGACATCCAGCTGGGCGAGGACCGGCTGCGCAGCATCCTCGCGACCGCCCGCGCCCCGGAGGCGATCGCGCACGCCGTCGAGAAGGCCCTCGGCACCGCCTGGGACGCGGAACTGGAGCCGTACCGTTACGCCGGCGACGGCGCCCCGGTGACCCTGCTCACCTGGGTCGGCTGAGCGGAGCCGCCGCGGCGTGTCGATCCTCACCGGCGGCAGGACGGGGTCGCGCGGCGCCGGTCGGCCGAGTTGCCCTGATACGCGGTGCACTGGTGGGATGGGCGGTGTGTCGATTCGCCCGCACCGCGCCATCGTCGCCGTCGTAGCCCTGACCGCTCTGCTCGCCTCCGGTTGCTCGGGAGCCGCGGAGCGACCGTCGTCGCCGTCCGCGCCGCCGCCGTCCCCGTCGACCCCGCCGTCGGCCGGCGACCCGGCGGCCCGCGCCGCCGCCCTGGTCGGCACGCTCACGGACGAGGACCTCGTCGGCCAGGTGCTGATGCCGTACGCCTACGGCAGCTCGGCCACCGAGGTCTCAGCCGGCTCGGCGGCCGGCAACCAGGCGCTCGCCGGAGTCGACACCCCCGCCGAGATGATCGCCAAGTACCACCTGGGCGGACTGATCCTGGTCGGCTTCAGTGCCGACGACCCGACCCAGGGCAACCAGGAGACCACGAACGTGGACAGCGCGGAGCAGGTCCGTGAGCTGACCGGCGGGCTGCGCGACGCCGCGGCCAAGCTGCCCACCGGTGCCGCTCCGTTCCTGATCGGCACCGACCAGGAGTACGGCGTGGTGACCCGGATCACCGACGGGGTGACCGCGCTGCCCAGCGCCCTGGCCGCCGGGGCGGCAGGTGACCCGGCACTGACCGAGGCGGCCTGGCGGGCCGCCGGCGCCGAGCTGGCCGCGCTGGGGATCAACCTGGACTTCGCACCGGTCGCCGACGTGCTCGCCACCCGCAGCACCGTGATCGGTTCCCGGTCCTTCGGGTCCGACCAGAAGCGCGTCTCGCCGCAGGTGGGCGCCGCCGTCCGTGGCCTGCAGGGCTCGGGGGTGGCGGCCACCCTCAAGCACTTCCCCGGGCACGGGCACAGCGCGGACGACTCCCACAAGGAGTTGCCGGCGCTGACCCAGTCCCGCGCGACGCTGGAGGCCGACGCATGGCCGTCCTTCAAGGCGGGCATCGACGCGGGCACCATGGCGGTCATGTCCGCCCACCTCGACGTACGGTCGGTGGACCCGGGCACCCCCGCGACCTTCTCGCACAAGCTCCTCACCGACGTGCTCCGCGGCCAGCTCGGCTTCCAGGGCGTCGTGATCACCGACGGCATGAACATGGAGCCGGCCAAGCGCTGGTCGCCGGGAGAGGCGGCTGTGCGCGCGCTGAAGGCCGGCAACGACCTCATCCTGATGACCCCGAACGTCAGCAAGGCGTACGACGGGCTGCTCGCCGCGCTGCGCGACGGATCGCTGCCCCGGGCCCGGCTCGTCGATGCGGCGACCCGAGTGCTGACCATGAAGTTCCGACTGGCCGGCACGACGGCGCCGGACATGTCGACGCTGAACGACCCGGAGCACCGCAAGGCGGCGGACGCGCTCGCCGCCGCGGCCGTGACGGTGCTGCGCGGCTCCTGCGACACCGCCCCGATCCACGGACCCGTGACGGTCACCTCCTCCGACGGGCGGGACAAGACGCGAGCCCTGCTCACCGAAGCCCTGACCGCGGCCGGGGTGCGGGTGGTGCCCAGCGGCGGAACCGTGGTGCACCTGGTCGGCTACGGCGACGGCACCGGCGACCTGCGCGCCGACGCCGCCGTGACGGTCGCCATGGACACCCCGTACGTGCTGGCCAAGGCCAAGTCGCCGACGTTGCTGGCGACCTACTCGTCCAGCCGGGCGGCCATGAACGGGCTGGCCGCCGTGCTGGCCGGCAAGGCCCGACCCGGCGGCCGGTCCCCGGTCAAGGTGGCCGGCCTGCCCGCCACCACCTGCGACAGCTGACCCGCTCAGGGACGCGTACGGCCCGGGACGTCCCGAAGAGGTCGACGGCTCTTCACGGCCGTGGGGCCGACCCGACGGTGGCTGCCGGGCCAGAGCGGCGCTGCCGCCTCGGAGCCTGCTGGCGGCGACGTCCGGGTGCCGGCAGCGACGGGCACCAGCAGCGCGGCCCGGTCACCCGCGACCAGTCTCGCCATGTGATCACCACACTGGCAGTGCCGTCCCAGACCCACCGGTAGGCGGTGCGGCCGCTGCCGGCACGGACGACGACCTCGCACCCACCGACCACCCGCTCTGACCGGTCGGCAGCAGTCCCGCGTACTCCGGCTCGGGTAGTACGGCGGTCGTGATCGTCTGCCGAGCAAGTAACCGCTGACCTGCACGAACACCTTCAGCATCGGAGTGCAGGCGATCCGGCCAGTCGCCGGAACGTCCTGCGGGGTCGCGGCCTGCCGGTTCTTCGTCCCGGTGCCGATGTCGGAACGGGCAGTGGCCATCATCGACGGACGCGGCCTTCGTCGCGGGGTCGTAATCGGACGGCGGGCCGGTGGGCCTCGCGTCCGCGGTGCAATGGCGGCACGGATGTCCGTACACACTGGAAGGCCTTGCTCGCTGACGCCAGGTGGCAAGGCCGGCAAGCGAATGCCTTGCCGGCATTTCTTCTCAGAAGAAACAATCTCCGTCCACGGGAGGGTGTTTCCGTACTTATCGAGCCGCCCACCCCGTCCGTTCTCGACCCCTTTTGGGCATTCCTGTCGTCCTGGTTTCTGCCGTCAGCGCGCCGAGACGCATTCGTTACTTGACTCAATAATTCGTTCGCCGTAGGAAGGAAGTGTGATGGACGTGGTGACGCCACCAACGAGCCCGGTGAGCCGGGAGCGGGCGAAAGAGATCAAGCGCTTGTCCGTGATCTCTGCGGCCCGCCAGGTGCGGGTACTCTCCCGCGCCGAGCTGACCGAGCTGACCGGCCTGAGCCCTGCCACGCTCACCCCGCTCGTGCGCGACCTGATCGCCGAGGGGTACCTCATCGAGCGTGGGCCGGGTGCCTCCCGGGCTGGCCGACCACGGGCGATGCTGGAGTTCAACCCCCGCGCCGAACTGGTTGCCGCCGTCGCGTTGGAACCCACCCGGATCAGCTGCGAGATCGCCGACAGCGACGGCGCGGTGGTCGCGCACCGCGTGGTGCGGCTCACCGGCGAGATCGTCGACACCATCTGCCGGTCCGTGCCGGAGTTGGCCGGGGACGGACTGCCGGCGCTACGCGGAGTCGCCATCGCCGCGCCCGGTGTCATCTCCGGCGGCGCGGTCCGTCTCGCTCCCTCGGTCGGCCTGGTCGAGGCCCGGCCGATAGGAGAGTCCGTCCAGCGGCGGCTTGGTGTGCCGGTCGTAGTGGACAACGACGTCAACCTGATGGCGGCCGGCGAGCATGCCGCCGGGGCCGGCGCGGACGTCGCCGACCTGCTCCTGTTGCACGTAGCCGACGGCATCGGCGCTGGCCTGGTGCTTGACGGCCAAGTCCGCCGGGGTGCCCGTGGGGCGGCCGGCGAGGTCGGCTTCCTGCCGCTCGACCCGGCCGACCGGGGCCACGACGGGATCGGCCCGTTCGAGGCGCGCTGGTCGGAGAACGCGATCGCCGAGCGGGTAGTCGCGCTGGCTCCCGGCCGCCGCCCCGACTCAGCCGTGCGAGCGCTGGTCGACCTCGCCGCCACCGACGAGCGTGCCAGCGGCTACCTGGACGAGTTGTTGCAAGCCTGGTCCCGCCTGATCGTCTCCTGCGTCTGCGTGATCGACCCCGGCCGAGTGCTGCTCAGCGGCGCTGCGGCCGAACTGGATGACGCCGCTGTCGACCGACTCCAGAGCATGGTCGGCGCCGCGGCACCGAGCGCGACTGAGGTCCGCCGGGCCGTGCTCGGCGACCGGGCGGTGCTGCACGGCGCGGTCAGTTACGCCCTCTCCGCCGCCGCCGCAGGGCTGTCCACCCTGCTGCCGGCCCCCTGACCTTCCGTCGAAGAACAACGCAGTTCTCCCACACCCCCTCGGAGGTATCCCATGAGACGTCGACTCTTCCTCACCGGAGCGCTCGCCGCCGTCCTCGCCGCCGGCACCGCCTGCAGCGGCGGCTCGGGCGACGCCGCCGGTGACACGGAGAAGCTGACGATCTACACCGCCCGCGACAAGAAGGTCTCCACCTTCGTCGTGGACAAGTTCACCGCCAAGTACCCCGAGTACAAGGGGAAGGTGGAGATCCTCAACCTGGGCGCCCAGGAGATCCTGGAGCGGGTCCGGGCCGAGAAGGCCAACCCACAGGCCGACGTCTGGTGGGGTGGCACCCAGCAGGGGCTGGCGGCCGGGGCTGCCGAGGACCTGCTCACGGGGTGGCAGCCCACGTTCGCCGGCAAGATGGATGCCCACTACAAGGATCCTGAGGGCCGCTGGTTCGGCGAGATCCTGCTGCCCGAAGTCATCATGTACAACAACAAGGCGCTCACCCCGGAGCAGGCCCCGAAGGACTGGGACGATCTGCTGAAGCCGGAGTGGAAAGACAAGATCATCATCCGGGACGTGGCAGCCTCCGGCACGATGCGGTCGATCTACGCCTCGATGATTCAGCGGCAGTCGCCGGACGGGAGCAACCCGCAGCCCGGGTACGACTGGCTGAAGAAGCTGGACGCGAACACCGACGCGTACGCGGCCAACCCGACTGACCTCTACCTGAAGATGTCCCGCCAGCAGGGGATCCTCAGCGCCTGGAACCTGCAGGACATCCTGCTCCAGGCCAACCAGGCCAACATGCCCTTCGGGTACGTGATGCCGGCCTCCGGTGCCCCGGTCCTGGTCGACGGGCTTGCCGCGGTCAAGGGCGGGAACAGCGCCGGAGCGCAGAAGTTCATCGAGTTCCTCTTCGACGACTCGCTCCGCGCCGACTTGGCCAAGGACTACTTCCAGATCCCGGCCGTGGACATCGCCGAGAAGCCGGACTGGCTCGCGCAGCTCGGCCTCAAGCCGCTCGACGTCGACTGGGACGTGATCGGCAAGAACGAGACCGAGTGGATCAACCACTGGAACAGCCAGATCAAGAACAAGGGCTGACCACAGGCGGGCCGGGGCGGAGACCCTCTGCCCCGGCCCGCCGCGAGGCGACAGCCCGACCGGACACCGCCACCCGCACCCCCGGGCCCGTGGGTCCCGACCCACCGGGCGACCCGGCCAGGTCCGGTACCGCATGAAGGAGAGGACATCATGATCGATGTCACGCTGGAGTCGGTGAGTAAGCGTTTCCCGCGCGCCGGCGACTCCGCGGCGGTCGACAACGTCGACATCAGTATCGCCGCCGGAGAGTTCTTCACTCTGCTCGGCCCGAGTGGCTGCGGCAAGACCACCACCCTGCGGATGGTGGCCGGGTTCTACTTCCCCACCTTGGGGCGGATTCGGTTCGGCCAGGAGGACGTCACCCACCGACCGCCGAACAAGCGCGACACCGGCATGGTGTTCCAGAACTACGCGCTCTTCCCGCACATGAGCGTCGCCCAGAACGTCGCCTACGGGCTGAAGATCCGCAAGGTGGGTCGAATCGAGTCCAGGCGTCGAGTCGACGAGGCGCTCGGCCAGGTCCACCTCGCCGGCTACGGCGACCGCCGCATCGATCAGCTCTCCGGCGGCCAGCAGCAGCGGGTGGCGCTGGCTCGGGCGTTGGTCATCCGGCCGCGTACCCTGCTACTCGACGAGCCGCTGTCCAACCTCGACGCCAAGCTGCGTGAGGAAACCCGGGTGGAGATCCGCCGGATCCAGCAGGCAGCCGGCACCACCGCCATCTACGTCACCCACGACCAGGCCGAGGCGATGGCGATGTCCGACCGGATCGCCGTCATGGAGTCCGGCCGGGTGCGGCAGATCGGTGCCCCACAGGAGATTTACCACCGGCCGGCGACCGCCTTCGTGGCCCGGTTCATCGGCCGCAGCAATGTGCTCAGTCTGCCGGTGATCGCCGCCGATGCCGAGAGCGTCACCGTGGGGCTGCCCGGCAGCGGCGAGATCGTCGTCGCCGCCCCGGCCGACCACGGTCTGCGCCAGGGGGAGACCGCGCTTGTCTCCGTCCGGCCCGAACACCTGAGCCTCACCGCCAGCACCACCCCGGGGGCGCTGGTAGGCCGGGTGACTGAACTGGAGTTCACTGGCATGGCGACCAATCTCATCATCGACACCGGCGGTGAGCAGGTGCAGGCCGCTGCCATCGACGTGCCGGCCGGGATCGCCGTCGGCGACCAGGTCGGGCTGCGGCTGAATCGGGAGCGGATGTGGGTGGTGCGTCCGTGAGCACCATCCCCGCCACCCCCAATGCGGCGACCGTCCCGGCGGTCACCGGTGATCCGACGCCGCCGGCGGCCCCGCGTCAGCGGCGGCGGGGCCTGAACGCCAGCTCGCCCTGGTTTCCGTACGTGCTGGTGTTCCCGCTGGCGCTGGTCCTGTTCGGCTACGTCGTGCAGCCCATGTTCGCTACCTTCGCCGAGAGCGTCGGAGTCGACGGGGTAGCGAACTACACCGAGTTCCTGAGCGGCGACGGGGTGGCCCGCTCGTCGCTGCTCACCTCGCTGATGATTTCTGTGGCCAGCGTGCTGCTCTGCGGCATCGTCGGCGTGACGATGGCCTTCCTGCTCAAACGGTTCTCGTTCCCAGGCCGCCGGTTGATCGAGGCGATCATCCTGGTGCCAGCGGCGTTGCCGCCACTGATCGGGGCGATCTCGTTTCAGTTGCTCTACAGCGAGACCGGTATCCTGCCGCGCGGCCTCCAGCATCTCTTCGGCACCGAGAACCCGGTGCTGCCGTTCAGCGGCATCGCCGGGGTGCTGGTGGTGCACACCTTCACCATGTACCCGTTCTTCTACCTCGCCGCGTCGGCAGCCCTGGTCGGCATGGACCCGTCGGTGGAGGAGGCGGCCTACAACCTCGGCGCCGGCCGGGTGCGGATGTGGCGCACGGTGCTGCTGCCGATGCTCACCCCGGCGCTGGTCTCCGCGTCGCTGCTGGTCTTCATGACGTCGCTGGCGTCGTACACGGCCCCGCTGCTGTTCGGGGTGGACCAGACGATGACCATGCAGATCTACATCAACCGCACCAACGGTGACCTGCCGATGGCATCCACGTACGCCTCTGTGCTCGCGGTGGCCTCCGTGCTGTTCCTGCTCGGCATGCGCTGGTACGAGGGACGTCGCAGCTACCGCTCCCTGTCGAAGGGCGTCGCCTCGCACCGCAGGGAGATCACCAACCCGCTCGGCAAGTGGCTGGCCCTGGTCGCCTCGATGCTGGCCACCGTGGTCCTTCTCGCCCCGGTCGTGACCATCGCGCTGGTTGCGTTCTCGAAGGACGGTTCCTGGACCACCGAGGTGATTCCGTCGGAGTACACCATGCAGAACTTCGTCACGATCCTCTCTGAGCCGGGCGCGTACCGACCGATCCTCAACTCGTTGCAGATGAGCCTGCTGGCAACGGTCGGCTGCGTGGCGGTCGGCGTGCTGATCGCGTACGCGGTGCGGCGGCTCGACTTCCGTGGCCGAGGCCTGCTTGACGTGGCGGTGATGCTGGCCTGGGCACTGCCCGGCACGGTGGTGGCGATCAACCTGATCTCCGCGTTCAGCACCGGCAACGCGTTCAGCTTCGGGCAGGCGCTGATCGGCACCTTCTGGATCATGCCGCTGGCGTACTTCGTGCGGTTCCTGCCACTGGTGTTCCGGTCCAGCTCGGCGACCCTCGCCCAGATCGACCCGTCGCTGGAGGAGGCTGCCCGGAACCTCGGCGCGCCGTGGTGGCGAGCGTTCCGCACAGTCACCCTGCGGCTGATGCTGCCGGGCGTCCTGGCCGGCGCGCTGCTCGCCTTCGTCAACGGCGTCGGAGAGTTCGTCGCCTCGGTGTTGATCTACACCTCGGAGACCGCACCCATCTCAGTGGAGATCAACAACCGGATGTACTCGTTCGAGATCGGCACCGCCGCCGCTTACGGCATGCTCCAGGTGGTCCTGATCTTCGTGGTGATGGTGGTCTCCGGGCGCCTGCAGAACGGCCGCCCGGCCAGTCGGGAGGCAGCGAAGTGGACGATCTGACCTGGGCTACTGATGGTGGGCTGATGCCCGCCGCCCGGATCCCCGGCGTGGAGTTGGCCGCGGTGGCCGAGGCTGCGGACTTCGCGGTGCTGCCGGTCGGCGCAGTCGAGTGGCACGGCCCGCACCTGCCGCTCGGCACCGACCTGATCCTCGCCGAGGGATTCGCCGCCGAATCGGGCGGCTCCCGGTCCGGCACGACCCCCGGTCCGGCCGGGCCGCGTGGGGTGATCTTTCCGGCCGTCCCGTACGCGGCCTGCCCCGGGCAGACCCGGCCCTGGCCGGGCACGATCTCGATCCGGCCGGAGATCGCCGTCGGCTACCTCGCCGACGTGATCGAGGGGATCGTCGCCGCCGGCTTCGGCCGGCTGCTGATCGTCAACGGCCACGATGCCAACATGTCCACCGCCCGGGCCGCCATGGAGTGGGTCTCCGGCCGGCGGACCGCCAGCCTGCTGCTGGTCAACTGGTTCCAGCTGGTCACCCCGGCCGAGACCACGGAGCTGTACGGGCCGCTGACCTCGCGCGGGCACGGCGGGGCCTACGAGACCTCCGGTGTGCTCGGTTTCGACCCTGGCGCGGTACGCCTCGCCGCCGCCGCTGACCTGCCACCGAAGCCGAAGCTGCCGGTCGGCCACCCGTACGTGCTGGTCGAGTCCCGGCCCGATCCGTGGCAGGGCTGGTCCGGGCACGTTTCGCTGGCCACCGAGGAAGCCGGCCAGCAGGTACGCGTGTTGGCCGGCGAGCGGTTGCGGGAAGTCGTCGCCGCCTGGGTGGCCGCTCCGCTGCCTGCCGAGCCGACCGCTGATCCGCTGCCGGTCTCAGCTGCCGGCGACCCGACCGGGGAGGCGTCATGACCGTGGACCGCGGACTCGACATCGTCGACTTCCACCTGCACTTCCGGATCGGCGCCGACGAGACGATCCACGCCTGCGAGCACGCCGCCGGAATGCATCCAGGCGGGGAGCACGAGCGGGCCGTTCGGGCCGCCGGCTCCGCCCCGTACGCCCGCCAGTGGCGACAGGCGTGGAGCTTCCCCGACCCGGAGCCCCCCGCCGAGCGCTGGCAGGATGAGGCCGACCGCTGGGCCGACGAGTTGCGCGCGGTCAACGTCCGGCGTGCCGTCTTCGTCACCGGCGGCGGCAACGACGCCGTCGCCGACGTGGTCGACCGCCACCCGGAGCTGCTGCTCGGCTTCGCCCACCACGACCCGTACAGCCCTGGGGCCGCCGCCGAGTTGGACCGGGCGGTGACCGAACGCGGGCTGCGCGGTCTCAAGCTCTTCGCCCCGCTGCTGCGCGGCCCGTTGGACCATGCCGACCTCGATCCGCTCTGGGCCGCAGCGCAGCGACTCGGCGTGCCGGTGCTGGTCCACATCGGCCACTACGGCAGTGCCGGCGGCCTGACCTCCGGTCGGTACGGCAACCCGAACGAGCTGGCCCGGATGGCCCGCCGCTTCCCGGAGCTGAACGTGGTGGTGCCGCACTTCGGCGTCCAGCACGTTCAGGACCTCTTCTTCGCTGCCTGGGGCTGCCCCAACATCCACGTCGACACCTCCGGCTCCAACCAATGGGTGCGTTGGATGCCGTACAGGCTGACGCTGGAGGACCTTTTTCGCCGTTGTTACGAGACGATCGGCCCGGAGCGGATCGTCTTCGGCAGCGACTCGTCGTGGTTCCCGCGCGGCTACGTCAGCCGCTACCTCGACGACCAGCTTCGTGTCTGCCGGGAGATAGGGATGCCCGACGACCACCTCCGCGCGATCTTCGCCGGCAACGCCGAGCGACTACTCGGCCTGACCGACTGACCAGCCGAGACCCGGGACGCGGCGTCGTGCCGTGCCCCGGCCTGGAAGGAAGTAAGGAACGCCATGAGCACACCCACGCTGACCACCTACCAGCGGCACCACCTGGCACCCACCTATGACCATCACGTCGGCTACCTCTACCCAGCGATGGTCCGTGCCAGCCAGGCGCACGTGGTGATGTTGACCGAGCGAGGGCTGGTTTCCGCGGAGCGGGGTGCGCGCCTGCTGCGCGGGCTGGCCGTGCTGCGCGCCGACAGCGCCCCGCCACCGGCGTTCGACGGAACGTTCGAGGACACCTACTACCTGGTGGAGAAGCGGCTTGCCGAGGCGTGCGGCATCCCCACGTCCGAGCTGGACGTCCAGATGGCCCGCAGTCGCAACGACCTGGACGCGGGTGTGTTCCGGATGCTGTTGCGCGGCCAGTTGCTCGACGTGCTCGACCGGGTCCTGGCCACCGGACGGACGGCGCTGGACGCCGCCGACCGGTACGCCGAAGTAGTGATCACCGGTTACACCCACCGCCGGCCCGCCCAGCCCACCACCATGGGGCACGCCCTCGCCGGGTACGCCGAGGCGCTTGCCGGCGAGGCTGTCGCCTACGCCGATCTGATCGACCAGCTCAACGTCTCGCCGCTGGGCTCCTGCGCATTCGCCGGCACCGACCTGGACATCGCCCCGGCCCGGGTGGCCGAACTGCTCGGCTTTGACGGCCTGGTCACCAACTCGTACGAGGCGGTCGCCGGCGCCGACCACCTGGTCCGGGTCGGCACCCTGAACGCCCAGGCCCTCGCCACCGGCGCTCGGTTGGCCCGCACCCTGATGGATTGGCTGAGCTGGAACTGGGTGGTCACGCCCGGCGACTTCACCCAGGGCAGCAGCATCATGCCGCAGAAACGCAACCCGGTGGTTCTGGAGCACCTGGTGTCGATGGCCGGGGCGGCCGCCGCCGACGCCGCCTCGGTGCTCAACAACGTCGGTGCCGCGTGGTGGGAGGACTCCAACAACGCCACCACCGACGTGCAGGTCCGGCTCTGGGACAGCAACGACCGGACGGCGCGGTTCTTCGCCCTGGTCGGCGGCTTCCTCGCCGAACTGGAGCCGCTGAAGCCGCCGAGCCCGGAGGAGATCGTCGCCTCCGGTGCCACCACCACCGCTGCGGCCGACGCGCTTACCCGACACGGGCTGCCGTTCAGGGCCGCCCACTCCGTGATCGGCCGACTGGTCCGGGCCGGCGCCCCGGGCACCTGGACCGCCGACGGTGTCCGCGCTGCCGCCGAGGGGCTGACCGACCGGCTGACCGACGCAGCCGTCGCTGATCTGATCGCCGCCGCCGTCGACCCCGACCTCGTGCTCGGCCGAGCGCAGGTGGACGGCCCGGGTGCCGCCGCTGTCCGCGCCCAGGTCGGTAAGCTGCGCATCGCCTTCGCCGGGGTGGCCGACCGCCGAACTGCCGTCCGTGACCGGCTCGCCCGTGCTGACGAGGCGCTGGACAAGGTCGCCGCCGAGGTGGCCGGCCGGTGAGCGTACGTCTGGCCGGGCAGGCCGATCTTGGCACCCGCACCGACGAACTGTTGCTCGGAATCGACTTCGGCGGGACCAAGATGGCCGTCGGCGTCGCCGACGGTGAGGGCCGACTTCTGGCCCACCGGCGGATCCCCACACACGCCGAGCGCGGTGCCTCACAGGCGTTGGAACGGGCCCTGGGGCTGGCCGGGACGCTGGTGGCCGAGGTGGGCGGGCCTCTGGTGGCGGCTGGGGTGGCCTCGCCTGGCGTGGTCCGTCCCGACGGCATCGACCTGGCCCCCAATGTGCCCGGCTGGGAACGGCTGCGGCTGGCCGACGCGGTCCGTGACTCCCTCGCCGTGGCCCGGGTAGCGGTGGACAACGATCTGAACGCCGCCGCCCTGGCCGAGCTGCGGCTCGGCGCGCTCCGGGACGCCGACCCTGGACTGGTCGTCGGGATCGGCACCGGCGTGGCGGCAGCTGTCACGGTCGGCGGGACGGTCCTTGCCGGTCACCGGGGCGCGGCCGGCGAGATCGGGTACGCGGTGGCCGGCGGCCCGTGGCCGGGCACCATGCTGGAGCTGGACTTCTCCGGTCGGGCACTGGACCGGCTCGCCGACGAGCTAGGGGTGCCCGGTGGTGCGGCCGGGATGGCCGCCGCTGCCGAACTGCCCGGAGCGGCCCGGGACGCGCTCAGCGGCCGGGTCGACGAGTTGGCCCGCCACCTGGTTACCTGCTGCCTGCTGCTCGACCCGCAGAGGGTGGTGCTGGTTGGCGGGGTGGCCGGCAGCACGTTGATCCGGGGGCTGCTCGTCGACCGGCTGGCCGAGGTGCTGCCGCACCGGCCCGACGTGGTGCTGTCCCGGTTCGCCGACGACGCGGCACTGCTCGGCGCGATCACTCTGGCCCGCGAGGCGGTCCCGGCGAGTCGTTGACCCGTGCGCGTAAGCGCGACGAGCCGGAGCGTTGACCCCGGGTGCCCGGCCCGCCTCGTCACGGGCTGGGCACCCGCCCAGGTTGTCCGTCCCTCCGAAGGTCTTGAAGGCACCGCGGCCCCCCGATGGGCCGATCTCTTCCAAGATCGGCCCATCGAGTGGTCAATGCTGTGCGCGCAGGGCGGCGATCAGCCACTCCACCGCCGGGACGGCGGGCGGGAACGGCTCCCGGCCGTTGAGCACCCCGATCAGCTGCCAGTACCGCTCCACGCGCCGGTCGGTGAAGGTGCCGAGGGAGTCGGCCAATGCCCGACGCTGATCCGGGGTGAGCGGTGCGCTCACCATCTCGTCGAGCACCGCCTGCCCCTCCGGCGAGGCCGGGTCGGTTCCGGCGGTCACTGCCGCGCGTGCCAACTCGAGTTTCGCCATCGGCTCCGGTGGAGGCGCCGGCTCGTCGGTCGTACCGGCCACCGCCATCTGGCGTACCCGGCGACGGAACTCCGGGTCGGCCACCAGTTCGGCCAGCTCCAGCCAGGCGTCCACCTCCTCGTCGGTGGGCTCGTCAGGCAGTTCCGCGGGCAGTGCCCGCATGGCTTGCGCCAGTCCGGCCGGAGGACCCTCGATGCCGGCGAACACCTCGGCGACGAAGTCGTCGATGATCTGCTGCCGCTCCCGTGCGGATCGGCGGGCCAGGTCGTTCATGAGTTTCAACTCCTCGGTCGTGCTGCCACGTCGGGTGATCGACCGCAGCACCGCCCGGCGCAGCCGCAGCGTGCGGATCTCCGCGTCCAACGCCAGCAGGTGCGCCCGCGCCACGTCCTGCACGTTCGCCTGCCGGTCCAGGATCCGGCGTACGTCGTCCAGGCCGATGCCCAGTTCACGTAGGCTGCTCAGCAGCTCCAGCCGGGCCACCGCGGCCGCGTCGTAGCGCCGGTAGCCGGCGGCCGAGCGGGCCGTCGGCGGCAGCAGCCCCAGGTCAGACCAGAACCGGATGGTCCGCACGGTGAGGCCGCTCCGGCGGGCGAGCTGCCCGATGCCGAACAGGTCGGTGCTGTCGTTCACAGCGGTCAGCCTCCCGTCTCCAGCCACTGGAGAGTCAACCCGACCGGCGGAGAATCCGGTCGCGCCGTCCCGGATGGCCCTGACACCCTCGCCACATGGCGGAGGCACAGGGGTTCCGGTACGTCGAACGGGCCGACGGCAGCGTGGTGATCCGGCACCACGGGCGGGCCGCCGTCACCCTGCGCGGCGGTCGGCCGCGAGGTTCCTCGCCGAGGTCGACGACGACCCGCAACTGGTGATGGCGCGGTGGACCGGCAACTACCGCCGCGGCAACGAGCGGACGGCGCAGCGACACCCGCGCAACCGGGGCTGACAAGGCGGAAGGGCCCGCGCTCAACGAGCGCGGGCCCTCGACGTGTGTCAGTCGTTACCGGGGGATGTTGCCGTGGACACTCCGGCCGACCGGGACGGCGGTGCACCCTGCGCCGCCCGGACGTGCTCAGGGCCGCGTGAAGACGAGCGCCACGTTGTGCCCACCGAAGCCGAACGCGTTGTTCAGCGCGGCGGGGATTTCCATGTTGCGGGCCTTGTGAGCGGCCACGTCCAAGGTGAGGGCCTCGTCCGGGTCGTCGAGGTTGATCGTCGGCGGAACGATGCCGTCACGGATGGCGAGGATGGTGGCGATCGACTCGAGCGCGCCGGCCGCGCCGAGCAGGTGCCCGGTCATCGACTTGGTCGCGGAGAGCACCGGGTGGTCGCCGAGCGCCTTGTGCAGCGCACCGATCTCCAGCATGTCGCCGATCGGGGTGGACGTGGCGTGCGCGTTGACGTGCACGATGTCCTGTTTTGCGACACCCGAGTCGGCGATCGCCTTCGAGATCGCCCGGATCGCGCCCTCGCCCTCGTTGTGCGGCTGCACGATGTCGAACGCGTCGGAGGTGATGCCGGCGCCCGCCACCCGCGCGTACACGCGGGCCCCGCGTGCGGCCGCGTGATCGGCCCGCTCCAGGATGAGGACACCCGCACCCTCGCCGAGGACGAAGCCGTCCCGGCCCTTGTCCCACGGCCGGGAGGCCTTCTCCGGCTCGTCGTTGCGGGTCGACATCGCCCGCATCGAGGCGAAGCCGGCGATCGGCAGCGGGTGGACGACGGCCTCGGTGCCACCGGCGACCACCACATCGGCCCGGCCGGACCGGATGATGTCCAGGCCGAGCGCGATCGCCTCCGCACCGGTCGCGCAGGCGCTGGCCATCGAGTGCACACCGGCCTTGGCGCCGACCTCGATCCCCACCCAGGCGGCCGGGCCGTTCGGCATCAGCATCGGCACGGTGTGCGGAGACACCCGGCGCGGCCCGGATGCCTCGAGGATGTCGTCCTGGGCGAGAAGGGTGGTCGCACCGCCGATGCCGGAGCCCAAGCTCACCGCCAGCCGCTCCGAGTCCAGCCCGGAGTCGGCCAGTCCGGCGTCCGCCCATGCCTGCTGTGCCGCGATGAGGGCGATGGCCTCGGAGCGGTCCAGCCGGCGCAGCCGGACCCGGTCCAGCACCTCCGAAGGTTCGACGGCGAGCTGCGCGGCGATCTGGACCGGCAGTTGCGCCGCCCACTCCTGGGTGAGCGGACTCACCCCGGAGCGGCCGGCGACCATGGCGTCCCAGGTCGACGCGACGTCCCCGCCGAGCGGGGTCGTCGCGCCGAGCCCGGTGACGACGACGTCGGGGCGAGTCATGATCAGGACTGCGCCTCGATGTAGCTGACCGCGTCACCGACGGTCTTGAGGTTCTGCACCTCGTTGTCCGGGATCTTGACGCCGAACTTCTCCTCGGCCGCCACGACGACCTCCACCATGGAGAGCGAGTCGACGTCCAGGTCGTCGGTGAACGACTTCCCCTCGGCCACGTCGTCCGGGCTCACCCCGGCAACCTCTTCGAGGATCTCGGCGAGGCCGGCGGTGATCTCGTCACGGGTCATTACGGTTGGTTCCTCTCATCGGGTTGATCTCGTCGAACGGCTTCGCCGCCGACGTACGCCTCGACGCTGCGCGTCGAGTCGGGTCTCAGGGGCAGCGGACGACCTGACCCGCGTAGGTCAGGCCACCGCCGAAACCGAAGAGCAGCACCGGGGCTCCGGAGGGGATCTCCCGCCGCTCGACGAGCTTGGACAGCGCCAGCGGCACACTCGCCGCCGAGGTGTTGCCGGACTCGACGATGTCCTTCGCGATGATCGCGTCGGGGATGTCGAGCCGCTTCGCGATGCCGTCGATGATCCGTGCGTTCGCCTGGTGCGGCACGAACGCGGCCAGCTCGGACGGGGACACCCCGGCCCGCTCGCAGGCCTGCAGGGCCAGCGGGGCGAGCGCGGTAGTCGCCCAGCGGAACACCGTCTGGCCCTCCTGCTGCACGTACGCGCGCCAGCCTTCGATCCGCACCGCGTCGCTCTTCTCGGGCACCGAGCCCCAGAGCACCGGACCGACCCCGGCGGGCTCGTCCTCGCCGCTGGCGGTGACCACCGCCGCTCCCGCGCCGTCGCCGAAGATGATGCAGGTCGAGCGGTCGGTCCAGTCGGTGAAGTCGGAGAGCTTCTCCGCGCCGATGACGATCGCGTTGCGCGCCGCACCGGCCCGGATCGCGTGGTCGACGGTGCCCAGCGCGTACGAGAAGCCCGAGCAGGCGGTGTTGATGTCGTACGCCCCGGGCGCGTTGATGCCGAGCTTGGCCGCCACCCGGCAGGCCACGTTGGGGCTGCGGTCCACCGACGTGCAGGTGGCGACCACGACCAGGTCGATGTCGGCGGCGGTGAGGCCGGAGTTGGCCAGTGCCTTGCCGGCGGCGGCAGCGGCCATGTCGGCCACCGTCTCGTCACCGGCGATCCGGCGGGTGACGATGCCGACCCGGTCGCGGATCCACTCGTCGTTCGTGTCGACCATCCGGGCCAGGTCGTCGTTGGTGACGATCCGGGAGGGCTGGTAGTGCCCCAGGGCGACGATCCGGCTTCCGGCCATCAGTTCATGCCTTTCGTTCGCGACTGCGGGGCCCGCAGGACCGTCTCGTTCCTCGCGCTCACCGTGGTGTCGTTCGTTCGTGACTGCGGGATCTGCAGCCCCGTATCGCTGCTCGCGCTCACCGCTTTCCGCCGACGCGGGCGATCAGGTCGCGCGCGGCGGGAAGGTCGTCGGGGGTGTTCAGGGTGACGATCTCCGGGACGTTGCCGCCCTTGAACTCCCGCTTGACCAGTCCGGCCAGCGTGCCGGCCGGCGGCAGCTCGATCACGCCGGTGACGCCGAGGTCGGCGAGCGTACGCATGCAGAGATCCCAGCGGACCGGGGCGGTGACCTGGCGGACCAGGCGCTGCACCATCTCGTCGCCGTGGTCGACCGCCGCGCCGTCGAAGTTCGACAGCAGGACGCGGGCCGGACCGCTCGGCGTGATCGCGCCAGCCGCCGCGGCGAGCGCGCTCTCCGCCGGCGCCATGTACGGGGTGTGGAAGGCGCCGGCCACCTGGAGGCGGATGATCCGGGCCTTCGTCGGCGGCTCGGCGGCGAGCTTGTCGAGGTTGTCCAGCGCGCCGGCGGCGACGATCTGGCCGGTGCCGTTGCGGTTGGCGGGGTACAGGCCGTGCGCCTCGATCGCGGCGACCACCTCGTCGGGGTCACCGCCCAGCACGGCGGCCATCCCGGTCGGCTCCAGCGCGCAGGCGGCGGCCATCTCGCGGCCGCGTACGCCGGCCAGCGTGATCGCGGCCTCGGCGGTGAGCACGCCGGCCAGGGCGGCCGCGCCCAGTTCGCCGACGCTGTGCCCGGCGGTGACCGTCACGTCGTGCATCGGCAGGTGCTCGCCGGCGAGCAGCGCGGCGGCGACCAGCAGCGGCTGGGTGCGGGCGGTGTCCTTGATCTCGTCGGCGTCCGCGGCGGTGCCGAGGTGCACCAGGTCGACCCCGGCGAGAGCGGACCACGAACGCAGCCGCGCCTCAGCGCCGGCCAGGTCGAGCCAGGGGGTCAGGAAGCCGGGCTTCTGCGAACCCTGCCCGGGAGAAAGTACAGCGAGCACGACTACGACTCTTCCGGATACGCGCGGGTAGCGCTGTGCCGCCCCCGACCAAACCACACTAGAACCTTTGGAGAGATCCTACAAAGATCGGCGGTGGTCATCGCCCGTCTGTGACGTTTTGCCGGCAGCTGGGCCCAATGTCTGAGCCGGGACTGGCGGGACCACTGGGTCGAGCCGGCCGACCGCCAGCGCCACCTGGAGCGCGAACGCGTCTCGCGCGGTGAGCGGCGACAGACCGGTCACCTCGGCGATCCGGCGTAGCCGGTAGCGCACCGTGTTCGGGTGGACGAAGAGCGCCCGGGCGGCGCTCTCCAACGTACCGCCCGCGGTGATGAAGGCGTCCAGCGTCTCCAACAGCTCGCCGCCGGCCCGGATCAGCACCCCGTACACGTCGTGCCGCAGCCGCCGGCGGGCCTCCGCGTCCCCGGCGAGCGCGCGTTCCGGAAGCAGGTCGGTGGCGGGCACCGGCCGGGGAGCCCCCGGCCAGGCCGGAGCCGCACGGAAGCCGGCCAGCGCGGCCCGTGCCGACTCGGCCGCCGCGTCCAGGCTCGGCACCGGCGGGCCGACCACCACCGGCCCGTCACCGAACGCGCTGAGCAGTTTCTGGGTGGCCGTCAGCGGATCGTCGGCTCCACCGAGCACGACGACCAGCCGGTCACCGTGCACGCCGCCGATCACCTCGACGCCGATCCGTCGGGCCTGCCGGTACACCGTGTGCAGCACGGCGGAGACCTCGCCGCCCGGGGACCGGCCGACCGCCACCGCGACCGGCGGGGCGTCCGCCCAGCCCAACGCGGCCGCGCGACTGGCCAGTACGTCCGGCGAGTCGCCCCGCAGCAGCGCGTCCACCAGCAGCGCCTGCAACCGGGCGTCCCAGGCGCCGCGCGACTCGGCGGCACGGGCGTAGACCCGGGCGGCGGCGAACGCGATCTCCCGCGAGAACCGCAGCACCGCGTCACGGAGCTGCTGCTGCTCGCCATCCGCGGCGAGGTGCGGCACCTGCTCCTCGACGACGTCGATGGTCACCTTGATCAGCGCCACCGTCTGCTGGAGGGTGATCGAGCGTGCCAGCGCCTGCGGGGCGGCCGCGAAGACTTCGTCGGAGACCTCCTGGGTGCTGTCGGCGCCGCCGCCACCGGAGCGCAGCCACTGCACCAGCGACCGGGTGCCGGCCTGGGCGACCAGCATGACCCAGGACCGCTGATCGGCCGGGAGGGTGCGGAACCAGGGCAGCGTCTCGTCCATCCGGGCCACGCTCGCCGTCGCCAGAGCGCCCGCCGACCGCTCGATCCGGCGCAGCGTCGCGCTCAAGTCTCCGTCGCCCGGCTGATTCCCCACCCCACCAGCCTGACACATGCGCTGACCGGCCTCGCTCCGCCGGGCGGCCGCAGGCTTGGCCACGACGCACCGGACGGTCGGTGGGGCACCGGCCGGGGACGTCAGCCGGGTGGCGGAGCGGGCAGTTCCAGTTCCTGGGCCAGGATGGCCGCCTGCACCCGGCGGCGCAGCTCCAGCTTGGCCAGGATCCGGCTGACGTGGGTCTTGGTGGTGCTCTCCGCCATCGCCAAGCGCACCGCGATCTGCTGGTTGGACAGGCCGAGCCCAAGGCAGGCCAGCACGTCGCGCTCCCGCCGGGTGAGCGCGCCCAGCACCGCCCCGCTCACGGCCGGTGCGGCCGGGGCGGACGACGCGAACGCCCGGATCAGTCGCCGGGTCACCGCCGGCGCGATCATTCCCTCGCCCCGGGCCTCTGCCCGCACCGCGGCCAGCAGACCGGCCGCGTCGGTGTCCTTGAGCAGGAAGCCGGCCGCCCCGGCCCGCAGCGCTCCGAAGACGTACTCGTCGAGGTCGAAGGTGGTGAGCACCAGCACGTCGGCGAGCCCCTCGGCGACGATCTCCCGGGTCGCCGCCACGCCGTCCCGACGCGGCATGCGTACGTCGAGCACCGCGACGTCCGGGCGCAGCTCCCGGCAGAGCCGGACCGCCTCGTCGCCGTCGCCGGCCGCACCGACCACGGCGATGTCCGGTGCGGCGGCCAGGATCAGACTCAGCCCGGCCCGGACCGGACCGCCGGCTGGTCGTCGGCGAGCACCACGCGGACCGTCGCGCCTTCGGCCGCCGGCTAGGCACACCAGGCCAGGGCGTCTGCAAGCGGACGCCCAGGCCGAACAGGACCAGCCCGCCGACGAGCGACGCGCCGGCCAGGGCGACGTCGCGGCCCCGGGTGCCCGAACGGAGCCACGCGGGCAGTCGCATGGCTCGATCCCACCACATCCACGGCCGGTCACCGCCCGCCCACGGGAGGACTCGACGCCGCCCCGACTCCACCGAAGGTGCTACGCGACTCGCGTCCACCCGGCGGGCGACCCCGGTACGCCCTGCGCAGCCCGTCGGGGGCGGCCAGTAAGTTGGCAGGGCGCGTCGGCCGACCACCGAGGTGCGATGGCGAGTGTGAGGAGACCGGGATGGCGCAGGGGGAGGCCGATCACGGCTGCGCCCGGGGGGAGCCGTGCCGGCCGGGCAACGACCAGCAGGCGGCCGCGAAGCCGCGCCGGCTGACCGGTGGACTTCCCCCCTTTTCTACGGATCCGGCTGCGGGACGGTCCGGGCCGGCCGAGCCGACGGCCGGGCGGGGCGCCGAGCGGCCCGAGGAGGACGCCGCCGTGCCGCGGCAGCGGTCCGCTGAGCCCGCCCTGCCCGTCGAGCCGGAACCGACGGAGCCCCGTTCGGGCTGTCGCAGCGACCTGCCCGGCTGGGCGGGCGCGCACCGGCACGGCGCGGTCCGGCCCCCGTTGCGGGACGTCCGTCGGGAGCGGCCGCCGCGCCGCTGGTGCTGACTCGTCGTGATCTTCGATCGTTGCTGGTCCCGATTGTTCCGATCAGGACCAGCGGCGGCGGTCAGCGGGTGCGGCGGCGGATGAGCAGCGCGATCCCGGCGAGGCCGGAGGTGATGACCAGCACCACCGCGACGTTCAGCAGCAGCAGGCGCTGAAGGTCGCCGAGCGCCCGGTCGATGTCCTTGGCCGGATTGAGCGAGTCCTCCGGGATGACCCGTTCGCCGCCGCCGACGCCGCCGCTGACCGTGTCGTACTCCCGCTCCAGCGGGACGCCCGCGGTCCGCAACGTCTCGGACATGGAGAGCCGACCGAGGAACCATCCGGCCTGGGTCTTGCGGGCGTCCGGCTGCTTGGCCGGCCGGTAGATCCGCGGCCCGCCGACGGCCTTCGGGTACAGGTCGTAGGTCTGCTTCGGCTTGTCGCCGGCGAGCACGACGATCGTGTACTTCGGACCGAGATCGGCCGGCTTCGGCCCGGTGGCCGCGCCCGTACGGCCGAGGAAGTTGACCTGGTCGATCACGGCGGACACCTGGCTCGGCTGGGTGTCCGCGCGCAGCCGCAACGGCTCGGTCAGTCCCACTCCGGTGACGTCCACGCCGGGCGGTGGCGGTGGCGGCTTCGGGGCGGCGTGCACCGGGCCGGCGAAACCGACCGACAGAGCCGCCGTGAGCGCGCCGGCCAACATGGCGACCAGTCGCCTCACCTGTCGGACCATCGCCGCCTCCTCGCCCCGTTCGATGGATGGCTTCGCCGCGCCGGACGCCTCATCGGCGGTGGCGATCCGGATCCGGTGATCGGACGCCACACTTCAAGACTCCGTGAGAAGTTGATTGGTTGCAGCTCATGGAACAGTAATTGGAACTATTTGCGATCCTGGATCGACCAATGAGCAGCCGTTGATCAGCGGGCGGATCGTACCTTTGCGGAGGCCTTCATGGGGGGCAGGGTCGCACGTCTGGCGCGCTTCGTGCTAGCGGTATCCGGCGTGGCGCTCGGTGTGTCGTTGGCTCTGCCGGCGGCGCCGGCCGCCGCGCACAACTCGTTGACCGGCAGCGATCCGCGCGACGGCGCCCGGGTCGCGACCGCGCCGGCCCGGATCGAGCTCAGGTTCCTGTCCCGACTGGACCCGGCCACGACGAAGATCACAATCACCGGTCCGGACAATGTGGCTGCCGCGGGCGGCGCGCCGAGCTTCTCGGGCAGCCGGGTGCGGGTGCCGTTCGAGCCGGGCCGGGCGGGGCTCTACATCGTCGGCTACCAGGTGGCGTCCGGTGACGGACACCCGATCTCGGGAGAGGTGCGGTTCACGCTCACCACCGGCACGCCGGCTGACCCGTCCGCGTCGCCGGGGGAGCCGTCGCTGACACCGTCGGCGACCGGCGGCACGCCGGCCTCTCCCTTGGCCCCCTCGTCCGGCCCGGCCCTCACGGCGGGGCCGGACGCCGCCAGCCCGAGCGCGGCCACCGTGCCCACGGCCAACGAGAGTGACGACGTCAGCGGTTGGCTGTGGGCGGCCGGTGCGCTGGTGCTGCTCGCCGTCCTGGCGGCCGGTCTGCTGTTCCGTCGACGCTCCGCTCGCGGCCGTCCGTAACCCCGTCTCACCGGCCGGCCGCACCTGGGATGACCGCGGCCGGCCAGCCGCGCGTTCGGCGGTCTGCGCGATGCCGGTCGGCGTAACCCTTCGTGAGGCCGAGTGCGGCCTGCTGTTCGTCACGCTCGGTGATCGGCGAGGTGAGGTGGGCGGCGCTCGGACCGTCGTGACAAACAAATTAAGACGATCACTCGCCGGGCGGCCACCGCCGGAGGCGGCGAGCGCAGGGGCGGCCGCCGGAGATGACCGCCCGCAGGGGCGAGTCGCGTGGTCAGACCAGGCGGACCCGGGCGGCGCGCAGCCGAGTGAGGGCGCGGTCCCGGCCGAGTACCGCCAGCGACTCGAACAGCGGCAGGCCCACGGTCCGACCGGTGACGGCGACGCGTACCGGTGCCTGCGCCTTGCCCAGCTTGAGCCCCCGCTCGGCGCCCACCGCCTCCAGGGCCGCCTTGATCGACTCGGCCTCCCACGACGGAAGCGCCTCGAACGCCGAGACCGCCGCGTCCAGCAGTTCCGCCGAGCCCTCCTTCATCGCCTTAGCCCAGGCGGCCTCGTCGATCGCCGGAGTCGCCAGGAACAGAAAGTCGACGTTCGGCACGATCTCGCTGAGCACCGCGATGCGGGTCTGGGCCAGCGGGGCGACCGCGGCGAAGACCGCCGGGTCGAACTCCTCAGGCTGCCAGGGCGGCGGGGCGATCGTGCCGGTACCGGTCAGCCACGGCTGGCAGGCCGCGACGAAGTCGTCCACCGACAGCGCCCGGATGTACTCCCCGTTGAAGGCGCGCAGCTTCTTCTCGTCGAAGAAGGCGGGCGACAGGTTGACGTTCTCGAGCCGGAACTCCTCCTCGATCACGGACCACGGGACGATCTCCCGGTCGCCGGAGGGCGCCCAGCCGAGCAGCATGAGGTAGTTGCGCATCGCGTCGGCGAGGTAGCCCTCGTCGCGGTACGCCTCCAGAGCGACCTTGTCCCGCCGCTTGGAGAGCTTCTGCCGCTTCTCGTTGACCACCACCGGCACGTGCGCCCAGACCGGCGGCTTGACTCCGAGGGCGGCCCAGAGCAGCTGCTGCTTCGGGGTGTTCGGCAGGTGCTCCTCGGCCCGGATCACGTGCGTGATCCCCATGGTCATGTCGTCCACGACGTTGGCCAGCAGGAAGACCGGCGAGCCGTCGCCGCGAGCGATGACGAAGTCCTCGATCAGCTTGTTCTCGAAGGTCGGCTCGCCCCTGATCAGGTCGATCACCACGGTCGCGCCCTCGTCGGGCGTACGGAAGCGCAGCGCCCGCCCCTCACCCGGGCCGAGACCCTTGTCCCGGTGGTAGCCGTCGTAGCCGGAGTACTGCGAGCCGGTGCGGGCCTGCACGTCCTCCCGGGTGCAGTCGCAGTAGTACGCCCGGCCCGACTCGTAGAGCCGCTGCGCGGCCGCCCGGTGCTCGTGGGCGTTCTCCGACTGGAAGTGCGGGCCCTCGTAGCTGGTGCGCTCGATGCCGATCCAGTCCAGCGCGGAGAGGATGCCCTCGGTCCATTCGGGCTTGTTACGGGCCGCGTCGGTGTCCTCGATGCGGAGCACGAACACCCCGCCCTGCTGCTTGGCGAAGATCCAGTTCTGCAGGGCCGAGCGGGCACCGCCGACATGGAACATACCGGTCGGGGAAGGGGCGAAGCGCACACGTACCGTCACGCCCCAAGCCTACGGCGCTGCGCCAGCGGATTCGGCCAGGGGTCCGGTCAGGGCACCGAGCGGATCTTCACCACCAGCACGCTGCCGAGCAGGGTGACAGCGGCGGTGACGGCGTAGAGCGTTGGATACCCGCCCAGGTGTACGACGAGCGGCGCGGAGAGCGCCGGGCCGAGCACCTGCGGTGCCGAGTTCGCGATGTTGATCACTCCGAGGTCCTTGGCCCGATCCGTGGCCCGGGGGAGCACCTGGGTGATGAGCGCCGCGTCCACCGAGAGGTAGACCCCGTAGCCGGCGCCGAGCAGCAGCGCCGCGGCGACCGCTATCGGCCAGGTCGGGGCGATCGCGAGCAGCACCGCCGCCACCGTCATGATCAACCCGGACACGATCACGAAGACCTTGCGCCGCCCGGACCGGTCGGAGAGCCGACCCGAGACGACCGCGGTGAGCATCATGCCCAGCGTGTAGAGCAGGATCAGCACCAGCAGCGACCCCTCCGGGTCCGCCACCCGCACCCCGTCGGTCAGGAAGTACAGCAGGTAGAGGGTGCCCAGGGCGTTGCCGGTCTGGACGAGGAACCGGGTGAGCCAGGCCCAGGCGAAATCCGGGTGCCGGCGCGGGCTGACCCACATCGAGCTCAGCAGGGCACGCAACCGCAGCGCCGACTGATGCGTGCGGGGCAGCGGGTCGTCGGCGGTGAACAGCGCGAACGGCAGGGCCAGCACCAGCACCGCGAGCGCGATCGCCAGGTAGCCGGCGGCGTTGCCCGTGACCACCGCCGTGACCAGCACCGCGCCGACCACGAGACCGAGCGCCTGCGGGATGCCCACCCAGCCGGAGACGCCCCCGCGCTGGGCCACGGGCACCCGGTCCGGGATGGCCGCGCTGAGACTGGCCAGCATCGCGTTGAAGCAGACCTGGGCGGCGACCCAGCCGAGCGTCACGCCGAGCACGGTGCGTTGCCGGGCGAGCAACACCAGCGCGAGTGCGCCGAGCACGGCCCCGCCGGCGGTCCAGACGTGCCGGCGGCCGAACTCGCGCCCGCGCAGACGCAGGCAGGTCCGGTCGGAGAGGGCGCCGGCCAGCGGATTCACGATCACCGCGGCGAGGGCGCCCAGCCCGGTGACCACGGCCAGCATCTCCTCCTTGCCGTCCGGCGAGATCCGCTCGATCTGCTGCGGCAGCAGCACCTGGATCGGGGTGAAGAACGCCATCCAGACCCCGAGGTTGGCCGCGAAGATCAGCGCGATCCAGCCCCGCCGGACCGGGGCCGTGGGCTCGGCCAGCGCCGCCGGCACGGCGACCGGCGACGGGTCGACGGTGGTCACCGTTCCGGCTCCCGGCGCGCCGCCCCGACGACGTCCCGCAGCCAGGCGTACGAGGACTTCGGCGTACGGGTCCGGGTGGCGTAGTCGACGTGCACCAGGCCGAAGCGTTTGGTGAAGCCCTCGGCCCACTCCCAGTTGTCCAGCAGCGACCAGACGAAGTACCCGCGTACGTCGACGCCGTCGTCGAGCGCGCTCCGCACCGCGCGCAGGTGCCCGGCCAGGTACGCGATGCGCTCCGGGTCGTGCACCCGCCCGTCGGTGTCGGGCGTGTCGTCGTACGCGCAGCCGCTCTCGGTGATCTCGACGGGCGGAAGCGCGTCGCCGTACGTGCGGTGCAGCCAGCCGAGCAGTTCGTGCAGCCCGTCCGGGGCGACCGGCCAGTCGAACGCGGTCCGCGGGTAGCCGTCCAACGGCACCAGCTCGAACGGCAGCGGCGAGCCCTCCCGCGGAGCGCGTACTCCGGTCGGGTTGTAGTAGTTGACCCCGAGCACGTCGATCGGGGCGGCGATGACGGCGAGGTCCCCGTCGTGCAGCACCGACGGGTCGCCGACCGTCCCCTCCGGGTAGCCCAGGCCGAGCAGCGGATCGGTGAAGAGCCGGTTGTGCAGCGCCTCGTACGCGGCGGCGGCGGCCCGATCCGCGTCGGTGTCGCCGACCGTCCGTACGGGCGAGTAGTTGTTGGCGATCGCGACCGGGCTGCCGCTGCGCGCACGCAGCGCGGCGACCGCCATCGCGTGCCCGAGCAGTTGGTGATGGGCGACCGGGAAAGCGTCGAAGAGCAGCGCCCGTCCGGGTGCGTGCAGGCCGGTGCCGTAGCCGAGGCTCATGTGGACGAACGGTTCGTTCAGGGTGATCCAGAGCTTGACCCGGTCGCCGAGGCGGGCGGCGACCAGGTCGGCGTACGCCGCGAAGCGGGCCGCGGTGTCGCGGGCCAGCCAGCCGCCGGCGTCCTCCAACGGCTGGGGCAGGTCCCAGTGGTAAAGGGTAGCCACCGGGTCCACGTCGTGCGCCAGCAGTTCGTCGACCAGCCGGTCGTAGAAGTCCAGTCCGTCCGGGTGGGCCGGCCCGGTGCCGGTGGGCTGGACTCGCGGCCAGGCGACGGAGAAGCGGTAGGCGGTGACGCCGAGCCCGGCCAGCAGCGCGATGTCCTCGCGGTAGCGGTGGTAGTGGTCGCACGCGACGTCGCCGGTGCTGCCGTCGGCGATCCGGCCGGGGGAGCGGGCGAAGGTGTCCCAGATGGACGTTCCGCGTCCCCCCAGCTCGGCCGCGCCTTCGATCTGGTACGCCGAGGTCGAGACGCCCCAGCGGAATCCGGCGGGGAACCGTGGCAGCGGTGCGGTCGGCATGGCGTCCTCCCGGTCAACGCGAAACGTGTTCGGACTCTAGGACGCGAGCCGGGATTGCGCTATAGGCCGTCTTGACTGTCCGCGCAATGCTTTTCGGCGTGTCTTTTTCCGAACCCGTCCTAGTACGTCCGAATTTGCGCATAGAGTGCCGAATATCGCGGATGTCCTCACTGGAGGAAGACGGAAATGATCCTCGTGGAACGCAGTGCGCACGTGGTTGCGCCGGTGGAAGCGGTCTGGGATGTCGTACAGCGGGCCGAGCAGTTGCCGGCCTGGCTGGCGGGGGTCCGTGCGGCCGAGGTGCTCTCGGGTGAGGGCTTCGGGCGGCGGCAACTGGTCCAGGCCGGGCGTGGCTCGGCGCACGAAGCCGAGGTGATCGCCTACCAGGAGCCGACCCTGATCGGGTGGCGCGAGCGCGCCAAGGGTGCCGGCGCCCGGGCAGAGGCGCGCACCGAGATCTACGTTCAGCTCACTCCCGACGAGGAGGAGAGCGGGGGCACGGTCGTGCGGCTGATCGTCGTACGCTGGCCGGCCGGTCCGGTCAAGGCCGCTCTGCTCCGGCTCGGTCTGCGTCGGGTCGGCGCCGATCTGGAGGAGTCGTTGGCCCGGCTGACCGACCTGGCCGCCGTCGGCTGACCGGGTCCGTCCCCGGCGTCACCCGCGATGGTGGTGGCCCGGCGTCCCCGCCAGGGGCACCGGGCCATCGCTGGCTCTCCGCCGGTCGCCCGCACGTCGATCACTCCGGCGTGGCGTTCGACCGGTGCCCGTCCGGCACCAGGTTCATGACCGGACCGGAAAGCTCCCCGACGAACGGCGAAGGGCCCGCGCGGTGTGCGCGGGCCCTTCGTTCGATCGGTACCTCTAGCTGTCGCCGCCGGTCTCGCCGACCGGGGCCGCGCTGACGTCGTCGATCGCGTACTTCTTGGCCGCCTCGGCGGGCACGTTGGCCGGCACCACGCCGCGCAGCGCGAGCTGACGCAGCGTGGCGACCGCCACCGACTCGGCGTCCACGTTGAAGTGCCGGCGCAACGCGTGCCGGGTGTCCGACATGCCGAAGCCGTCGGTGCCCAGCGAGGTGTAGTCGCCCGGCACCCAACGAGCGATCAGGTCCGGCACGGCGCGCATGAAGTCGCTGACCGCGATCTTCGGACCGTCCGCGTCGGCCAGCTTCTGCGCCACGTACGGCACCCGCTGCTCGGAACCCGGGTTGAGGAGGTTGTACTCCTCGCACTCCACCGCGTCGCGGCGCAGCTCGGTCCAGGAGGTCACCGACCACACGTCGGCGGCCACCCCCCAGTCCTGAGCCAGCAGCTGCTGCGCCTTGAGCGCCCACTGCATACCCGTGCCGGAAGCCAGGATGTTCGCCTTCGGCGCTCCGCCGTCCAACTTCGGCGCGGCGGCGTAGCGGTAGACGCCCTTGACGATGCCCTCGACGTCCACACCCTCCGGCTCGACCGGCTGGAAGATCGGCTCGTTGTAGACGGTGAGGTAGTAGAAGACGTTCTCCTGCGCCTCGCCGTACATCCGGTGCAGGCCGCTCTCGACGATGTGCGCGATCTCGAACGCGAACGCCGGGTCGTACGCGACCACCGCCGGGTTGGTGGCGGCGATCAGGTGCGAGTGGCCGTCCTCGTGCTGGAGACCTTCACCGTTGAGCGTGGTCCGGCCGGCCGTGGCGCCGAGCAGGAAGCCCCGCGCCATCTGGTCGGCGGCCGCCCACAGCCCGTCGGCCGTGCGCTGGAACCCGAACATCGAGTAGAAGATGTACATCGGGATCATCGGCTCGTCGTGCGTGGCGTACGCCGAGCCGGCGGCGGTGAACGACGCGACCGAACCGGCCTCGTTGATGCCCTCGTGCAGGATCTGCCCGCCGGTCGCCTCCTTGTAGGACAGGAACAGCTCCCGGTCCACGGAGGTATAGCGCTGTCCGTGCGGCGAGTAGATCTTCGCCGTCGGGAAGAGCGAGTCCATGCCGAAGGTGCGGGCCTCGTCCGGGATGATCGGCACCCAGCGCTTGCCGAACTCCTTGTCCTTCATCAGGTCCTTGAGCAGGCGGACGAAGGCCATCGTGGTGGCCACCTTCTGCTTGCCCGAACCCCGCTTGACGTCGGCGAAACGCTCCGGCCCGGGGATGACCAGCCGCTTCGAGCTGGTCCGCCGCGACGGCAGGTAGCCACCGAGCTGCTGCCGCCGCTCGTGCAGGTACGCGATCTCGTCCGACTTCTCACCCGGGTGGAAGTACGGCGGCAGGTAGGGGTTGTCCTCCAGCGCCGAGTCCGGGATGTCCAGGTAGAGCCGGTCGCGGAAGGTCTTCAGATCCTCCAGCGTCAGCTTCTTCATCTGGTGGGTCGCGTTGCGGGCCTCGAAGTGCGAGCCGAGGGTCCAGCCCTTGATCGTCTTGGCGAGGATCACGGTCGGCTGGCCGGTGTGCTCCGTCGCCGCCTTGTAGGCCGCGTAGAGCTTGCGGTAGTCGTGGCCACCCCGCTTGAGGTTCCAGATCTCGTCGTCGCTGAGGTTCTCGACCATCTTGCGGGTGCGCGGGTCGCGTCCGAAGAAGTGCTCCCGGATGTACGCCCCGGACTCCGCCTTGTAGGTCTGGTAGTCACCGTCGGCGGTGGTGTTCATGAGGTTCACCAGCGCGCCGTCGGTGTCCGCAGCGAGCAGCGGGTCCCACTCACGGCCCCAGACGACCTTGATCACGTTCCACCCGGCGCCCCGGAAGAACGCCTCCAGCTCCTGCATGACCTTGCCGTTGCCGCGGACCGGGCCGTCCAGCCGCTGCAGGTTGCAGTTGATCACGAAGGTGAGGTTGTCCAGCTCCTCGCGTGCGGCCGCGCCGATCGCGCCGAGCGTCTCCGGCTCGTCCATCTCGCCGTCACCCAGGAACGCCCAGACGCGCTGGTCGGAGGTGTCCTTGATGCCGCGGTGGTGCAGGTAGCGGTTGAACCGTGCCTGGTAGATCGCGTTCAGGCCGCCGAGCCCCATCGAGACGGTGGGGAACTCCCAGAACTCGGGCATCAGCCGCGGGTGCGGGTACGACGGCAGCGCGCCGCCCCGGTGCGACAGCTCCTGCCGGAACCCGTCCAGCTGGTGCTCGCTCAGCCGTCCCTCGAGGAACGCGCGCGCGTACATGCCGGGGGAGGCGTGACCCTGGTAGTAGATCTGATCGCCACCGCCCGGGTGGTTCTTGCCGCGGAAGAAGTGGTTGAAGCCCACCTCGTAGAGCGACGCCGAGCTGGCGAAGGTGGAGATGTGACCACCGACGCCGATCTCGGGACGCTGCGCCCGGTGCACGAGCATCGCCGCGTTCCACCGGATGTAGGCCCGGATCCGCCGTTCGATGTGCTCATCACCCGGGAACCACGGCTCACGCTCCGGCGGGATCGTGTTGATGTAGTCCGTGGTGGTCAGGGACGGAACCCCGACCTGCCGTTCCCGAGCGCGCTCCAACAGGCGCAGCATCACGTAACGGGCGCGTTTGGTTCCGCGCTCGTCGATGACCCCGTCGAGCGACTCGACCCATTCGCTGGTTTCGTCTGGGTCGATGTCCGGGAGCTGGCTCGGCAGGCCGGCGGTGATCACCGGGCGCTTGCGTTCCGTAGCCACAGGCGGTCCCTCGGTTGTGTGTGGGATAGGTCTCTAGCGCCATCCTGCCCCCTGCTGCCACCCGGCGTCACGTCTAGACCCCCGGGACGCGACGCTCGACACAGGTACCCGCCGGTAACTTTGGGTGTCGATCGATCTGTCTCAGACTGCTTGTCCGGTCTCAATACCATGCCGGGATGAACGCTCGACAGGCGGTGTTGGGGGGCTCCTCGTCGCGGCCGGAGTGCTGCTGGCGTTCCCGGTGACCTCCGTGCTGCTGGCGGGCGACCTCGCGGTGTTGCCCGTCGCGCTCGTCGCCGCGCTGGCCGTGGTCCTCGGCGTCTTCCTGATCGCTAACGGGAAGCGGGCGACGGCAACACGACGGGGCCACGGCACGTCCGGGCCCGCTCGGCGGTACGCCGGCACCCACATTCCGCACCAGGGGCCTCCCGACGCGTACTCGTGGTGGGAGTCGACCGGCCACCTGCACGACAGCGGCGGCGATTCCGGTGGCGGCCGGTCCGGGGGCGGCGACTCCGGTGGCGGTGGCTGGTCCGGTGGTGGCGATTCGGGTGGTGACTGGTCCGGCGGTGGGGGCGGTGACTCCGGCGGTGGCGGAGGAACCTGACCCACGAGCTGCGGCAGAATGCGACGTATGCGTAGTGACGTGATCACCGTCCAGACCGGCTCCCGCCCCACCGTCCGGGACATCACCGCCGAGGCGCAGAGCTTCGTCTCCGGCGCGGGGGACGGTCTCCTGCACGTGTTCGTCCCGCACGCCACCGCCGGGCTGGCGCTCATCGAGACCGGGTCGGGCTCCGACGACGACCTGCTCACCGCGCTGGACGCACTGCTGCCGTCGGACGACCGCTGGCGGCACCGGCACGGGTCGCGCGGCCACGGCCGGGATCACGTCCTGCCCGCCTTCGTCCCGCCGTACGCCTCGGTGCCGGTGCTCGGCGGCCGCCTCGCGCTCGGCACCTGGCAGTCGATCTGCCTGGTCGACACCAACGGCGACAACCCCACCCGCCAAGTCCGCTTCTCCTTCCTGCCCGCCTGACCCCCGCCCCTCGAGGGGCTTCGTTCACGGAAGGAGTGGCCATTGCGCGCGGAATGGCCACTCCTTCGGTGAATTCGCGGCCTGGCGGGAGGGGATGAGGAGGGGGAGGGTGCCGGGGATGATCAATCTCCCTCACGCTCCGTAGACTGGGTGGCATGACGTTGGCAGCCGTCCCCACCGCCGGCCCCGATCCGGCTGACCGTTCGGGGCTGGCGGGCGACACGATGCGCCGGATCATGCACGTCGCCGCGGCCATCCGGCACCAGCAGGACGTCGAGATCGCCGAGTTGGGCCTCACCCCGGCGGTCGCCCGCGCCCTCTACGAACTCGACCCGGACCATCCGCTGCCGGCCCGCGACCTCGCCGAGCAGTTGCAGTGCGACCGGTCCAACGTGACCGCCCTCGTCGACAAGCTGGAGCAGGCCGGCCTGGTGCAGCGCCGGGTCGACCCCACCGACCGCCGGCAGAAGACGCTGGTGGTCACCGAAGCCGGTCGGCTGGTCCGGCAACGGGTGCACGAGCTGATGTCGGACTCCCGACTGCTCGACGGGCTCACCACCGGGGAACTCGCCGCCCTGCATGAGCTGGTGTGGAAGGTCTCCGACGGGGGCTGCGCCCAGCACCGCGGGACGTAGCGTCCCCGACCGGGTGTTGTGTGTCCGACTGGGCGCGACGGGCGTGCGTCGGTAATGCTGTCCGACGTGACCACCCCGCAAGATCTCGACGACCGGTTCCGGGAGACCCTGGCCGCGCTGGGCACGCCGCCGCACCGGCGTGACCCGGCCGAAGCGGTCACCGACGGTGCGACGCTGACCGGCGCGCAGGCCCTCGACCTCTTCGACGCGCAGGTCACCAGCCGGCAGTTGGACCTGGCCGGGCGCTGGCTGCGCAGCTTCGGCGAGGGCTTCTACACCATCGGTTCGGCCGGCCACGAGGCCAACGCTCTGGTCGCCGCCGTGCTGCAGCCGACCGATCCGGCCCTGCTGCACTACCGCTCCGGAGCGTTCTACTGCGTCCGGGCAGCTCAGGCCGCGTCCGCCCAGGCGGTCGCGTCGGAGCTGGACGAGGTCGATCCGGCGCAGCCGGCCGGCGCGCTCGGCGCCGTCGACCCGGCGTCCGGGCCGTCCGGCGTGCGGCACGACCCGGCCTCGGCCGCGTACGACGTGGGAGTGGGTCTCTTCCACGCCCCGGACGAGCCGACTGCCGCGTCGACGCGCGACGACCCGGCCCCGGCCGCCACCGATCCGCCCGACGCGGCGGACGAGGCCCCGGGCGGCACCCCGGCGCTCGACGCCGGGCGGGAAGTCGCCGGCGGGGCGGCGTGGCCGGAGCGCCCCTGGGCGTACGGCGAGGCGGCCGGGGACGTGCTGCGCGGCATGGTCGCCTCCGCCCGCGAGCCGATCGCCGGTGGCCGGCACAAGGTCTTCGGCCACCCCGATCTGGCGGTCGTGCCGACCACGTCCACCATCGCCTCGCATCTGCCCCGTGCCGTCGGCATGGGGCTCGCCGTCGAGCGGCTGCGCCGGCTGGAGACCCGGCGGGCCGGCGGGGTGCGCCTCGGCGACGACTCGACCGTCGCCCCGCCCTGGCCGCCCGACTCGATCGTCGTCTGCTCGTTCGGCGACGCCTCGATCAACCACGCCAGCGCCGGCGCCGCGTTCAACACCGCGGGCTGGTACGACCACACCGGCCTGCGCATCCCGGTGCTCTTCGTCTGCGAGGACAACGGCCTCGGCATCAGCGTCCGGACCCCGGAGGGTTGGGTGGAAACCACCCTGCGCTCCAAGCCGGGCATCCGCTACTTCGCCGCCGACGGCGGTGACCCGGTGCAGGCGTACGCGGTGGCGGCGGAGGCGGCCGGCTGGGTGCGCCGGCACCGGCGGCCGGCGCTGCTGCACCTGCGTACGGTCCGGCTGATGGGGCACGCGGGCGCGGACGCCGAGGCGGCGTACCGCAGCCCGGCGGAGATCGCCGTGGACCTCGAGCTGGACCCGGTGGCCGCGATGGCCCGCCTGTTGGTCGAGGCGGGCGTGGCCAGTGGCGAGGAGCTGCTGGGCCGGTACGACCACATCGGCTGGCAGGTGCGCCGCATCGCCGAGGAGGTGATCGGTGAGCCGAAGCTCACCGCCGCAGCCGACGTGGTCGCCCCGCTGGCGCCCCGGCGGCCGGCGCGGGTGGCTCGCGCGGTGGCCGAGGCGGCGGCCCGGGCCAGCGGACCGGGTGCGGCGGCACGGAACGAGACGTTCGGCGGCAAGCCGCCGGAGTTGGCCGGCCCGTTGACGCTGGCGCAGAGCATCAACGCGGCGCTGACCGACGGGATGCTCGACCACCCGGAGATGGCGGTCTTCGGCGAGGACGTGGCCGCGAAGGGCGGCGTGTACGGGGTCACCAAGGGCCTGCGCGACCGGTTCGGGCCGGCCCGGGTGTTCGACACCCTGCTCGACGAGACGTCGGTGCTCGGGCTCGGGCTGGGTGCCGGGCTGTCCGGGATGCTGCCGGTGCCCGAGATCCAGTACCTGGCGTACCTGCACAACGCCGAGGACCAGCTCCGCGGCGAGGCGGCCACCATGCAGTTCTTCTCCCAGGGGGCGTACCGCAATCCGATGGTGGTGCGCATCGCCGGCCTGGCGTACCAGGAGGGCTTCGGCGGGCATTTCCACAACGACAACTCGGTGGCCGTACTCCGGGACGTGCCCGGGCTGGTGATCGCGGTGCCGGCGCGGCCGGACGACGCCGCGCCCATGTTGCGGACCTGCCTGGCCAGCGCGGCGGTGGACGGGAGCGTCTGCGTCTTCCTGGAGCCGATCGCGCTCTACCACACCCGGGATCTCTACGTCGATGGTGACGGCGAGTGGCTCGCCGGCTACACGGAGCCGGGGGCCTGGGCTGGTGGGCACGTGCCGATCGGCCGAGCCCGCGTGTACGGGGTGGGGTCTGCCGAGGACCTGACGATCATCACGTTCGGTAACGGCGTACGTCTGTCGCTGCGCGCGGCGGCGGCGCTCGCCGACGAGGGCGTCGGTACGCGAGTGGTGGATCTGCGGTGGCTCGCGCCCCTGCCTGTGGCGGACATCATCCGGGAGTCGTCGGTGACCGGCCGGGTGCTGGTGGTGGACGAGACCCGCCGTTCCGGAGGTGTCGGCGAGGGAGTGATCGCCGCGCTGGTCGATGCCGGATATGTCGGGGCGGCGCGGCGAGTAGCCGGAGTTGACTCATTTGTACCATTAGGTCCGGCCGCGCGTCAGGTTCTGGTCTCTGAAGAGGCCATTACCCAGGGTGCCCGCACACTCCTGGCACGGTAAATTCCGTTCCACCCGGTGCGCCACTTGCGCGGGGACGCACAACTGTGTGGACTTTGCCTGACGGCGTCGAACCGGCGTCGAGCAGGGACGAGATGAGGAGGCACGCGACAGTGAGCGCGACCGCTGGTCAGGCCGCCGACGGGGTACGCAGCCTGGCGGACCGGTTCGGAATCGAGCCGGGCATGGTCGTCATGGAGATGGGGTACGACGAAGACGTCGACCACGATCTCCGCGACGCACTGACTGACCGCTGTGGAGATCTGGTCGACGAGGACACCGACGAGGTGGTCGACGCGGTACTGGTCTGGTACCGCGACGGCGACGGTGATCTCTTCGAACTTCTCGTCGACGCCCTCGGCCCGCTGGCCGACAACGGGGTCGTGTGGCTACTCACGCCCAAGGCAGGGCGCGAGGGACACGTCGAGCCGAGCGAGATCGCCGAGTCCGCTCCAACCGCCGGCCTCCAGCAGACCTCGACGGTCAACGCCGGCCGGGACTGGAGCGGCGCGCGCCTCGTCCTGCGCCGCGGAGCCAAGAGCAAGAAGTAGCCCCCCGGCCGCCCCGGTGACGACAGGTGGCAGCCCGGTACCCCGGCGGCTCCGCCGCCGGGGTGGCTCATGTCGTCCCGATTCAAGGAGTTCACCTATGCCGTTGGCGGTCGGCGCGGAGGCGCCGGACTTCGTGCTGAAAGACCAGAACAACCAGGAGGTGCGGCTCTCCGGCTTCCGCGGCCGGCGCACGGTGCTGCTGGTCTTCTACCCGCTCGCCTTCACCGGTGTCTGCCAGAGCGAGCTGGCGGAGGTCCGGGACAACCTCGACGAGTACGTCAACGACGATGCCCAGGTGCTCACCGTCAGCGTCGACTCGGTCTACAGCCACAAGATCTGGGCCGACCGCGAGGGCTACCAGTTCCCGCTGCTCGCCGACTTCTGGCCGCACGGTGCGGTCGCCCAGGCGTACGGCGTCTTCAACGAGATCGCCGGCGTCGCCAACCGGGGCACCTTCGTGATCGACAAGGCCGGCACCGTCCGGTACGCCGAGATGAACATGCCGGGGGAGGCCCGCGACCAGCAGGCCTGGCGAAAGGCGCTGGCCGAGGCCACCGGCTGACCCGATCCGGCCACGCCGTGCGACCGGGCCGGCAGCGAGCAGGTAAGCTTGCCAGCCACCGGCCCGCCGCACGGGCGTTCCGGGCGCGTAGCTCAGTGGGAGAGCACTCGCCTTACAAGCGAGGGGTCGCAGGTTCGAAACCTGCCGCGCCCACCAGCAACGGTGACAGCAATAGCGGTCACGTGAGCCGTCCGTCGAGCTTCCCGAGCGCCTGTCGCATGGCATCAAGGTTGGCGTGCGAGTAGACCTTGAGCGTGATCTTCACGTCGGCGTGCCGGGCGATGGCCTGGACGACGTGTGGCGGGACGCCCAGAACGCCGGTCGGGGTGGTGGCGTGTTCGTGGGCGAGTTCTTCGCGGCCGGTGGTTCGTCGTTCGCGGGCCATGGCGGCGGCGGTGTTGGCGAAGAGGGCGTCTCCGGTGGTGCGCCAGCCGACTCCGGCGAAGGTGAGGGTGCCGACGATGAGCGTCGTGTCGTCGTCGAGGTGGTCGACGGCGCGGAGGGTGCCGGTCTGCTCGTCGGCCTGGTGGTGGTGTTCGTGTCGTCGGTAGGCAACGCGGGTGTCCCGCAGGAGCCGGAAGGTCACGGAGTAGCGGCGGCCTTTGGTGAGGAAGTGGCCGCCGTAGCCGAGCATGTGCGCCCACCGCCGCAGGCGGGCGTACGGGCTGGCGGGTGCTGGTTTCGTCGATTCGGTGTCAAGGCTGGCTTGACGCTGGGCGACGCAGACGGGGCAGGCGGCGTAGCGGGTTGGGGTGCCGCAGTCGGCGCACTCCCATCGCTGGACGAAGCCGGGTGTGGGTCGGTGTTCCCGGGGCCGGTCGAGCAGGGGCTGGGGTGTGCCGGTGGGTCGGCCGATACGCCAGCAGGCGTCGATGAGGCGGGCGGTGTGGTTGCCGTCGGGGTCGGCGTAGTCCCCGATCGTGTCGGCGGTCAGGCGGGTGGAGGTGTGCCCGGTGGCCTCGGTGCTCTTGGTGGCGTACTTGGCAAGGTAACCGGCGACCATGCCATCGGTGACGTCTCCGCCGGTTCCGGTGGTGATGGGGCGGATGTCGACGCCCTTGTCGGGGTCACCCACGCGATCGACCAGCCCTCGGGCCGGTCGGGGTGGTGGGGGCTGTGGAAGGCGACCTGTCGGGCGGCGTGCCGCAGCCCGTCGACGAGGTCATCGATGGTGAACCCGGCCGGCGGCGGCACGATCGCGTCGGGGTCCAGGCCCGCTCATAGCCGAAGACATTGCTACGGAAGCCCTCAGTCTTCGGGCGTGCACTGGTGTGAGGCGTTGACGGACGGTGCGTTGTCTGGTCAGTCGAAGTCGTTGCCGGTGAGGACCCAAGCGCTGCCCTGATCAGGGTCTTCCATCGCCAGGTGCAGGTACCAAATCTCGTCGTCGGACTCCTGCCAGGCGACGCAGTGCAGGCGTTCGACAAACGCGGTGGTGCAGTGCGGATCTGTGGCAGGAGTCACGTCGGCCATTGCGGCGAGTGCCTCCAGAGAGCTGGTCATCGCTGGTCATCGCTGGTCAACGCGTCCGCGTCGGCATCGCCCGCGCCGGAACAACCCTCACCGTCGAAGCCGCCGACATCGCCTTCCGCGTCTATGACGCCGACCAGCTGATCACCGAGGTCGCCCGATCCACCACCGAGGCCATCGCTAGATTCAAAGCCCGTAAACCAAAGCCCCCACGACGAGCAGCCGCCCCGCTCGCCCCCGTCCAGCGCAAGGAGTAACAGCCCGGTGAGCTTTCACATGCACCTGCGGGCCACGGCCTCCAACGAGATCCCACAGGATTTCACGTCGCTGCTCGACTTCATGTGGTCCGCCTGGGAGGCGCACCCGGAAGAGTACGCAGCTGGCATCGCCGGCTCCATCGAGAAGGACTTCGGCCACGTCGACGAGCTCTACACCATGGGCACGGACAAGGGTGACGCCACGAACACCGCCAGCGCTCTGCCGATCTTCGGCGGCCGCCAGGTCTTCAGCCCGACGAAGGACCAACCGCCGTTCGTCATCCTCAGCCCCGTCGAGACACGAGGAACGGCCGAGTTCCTCCGCATCGTCTCCTTCGACGAACGCTGGCAGATCGCAGGGGCGGAACTCTCCAAGCCATACATCGGCTGGGAGGACAAGAACGCGGCCAGGAACGTCTTCCTCGGCTACCACAACGACCTACGCACCTTCTACGCGCGGGCCGCGCAAGCCGAACACGCCGTGATCAAAGCCTTTTGGTATTAGACGCGCTGGGCAACGCAGCCAAGACGTAGCCGCTCGACGCGTAGCTGGCTACCTTCACACGAGATCGTCTAGCCGGACGTGTCACCCACGTCCCGTGACAGATCAGTCTCGGCACCTGCGTGACACTTTTCCGGTTAGCCGGGCGGTGACGGGGGTTCGGGTGGGCGTCCTCGGGCGCGGGCTGTATCAGATATTGCGATCCCGGCCAGGACGAGAGCAGCGGCGATGGAGCTCACCAGCCGCGGCGCTCGGATCATTGCCGGTGAGATGGCGGCGAGCACCAGGACACCGATCAGCCGGTTGCGGGACACGCGGGCGAAGACCGCGTACTCGAAGATTCCGCGCCCGGCCAGGAACAGCGCGGGTCCTCCGAGGATCATGGCGAGCCAGATCAGCTGCACGTGTCCGAATGGTTGGCCGACGACGTGACGGACGCAGTTGGCGGTGGCGATGAGGCCTGCCACCATGATCGGCTGAGCGTAGGTCGTCGTGATGGTGAGGCGCAGCGGATCGCCCGCGGCTGCGATGGCTTCCGCCAACAGCTCCCCAGCGCGGTAGATGTAGATCCGCCAAAATAGTACGATGGTAGCGAAATACACCAATATTGCGGCGCTGTGCTCGACCGCGAAGCCATTGTTGCCATACGCCATACCAGTGATCAGGAACAACTCACCGAGCGCAATGATGAAGAACTGCCGGAAGCGCTCGGCCAAGTGCTCGCCCGTGATCGCGAGCTCCGATCGATCAAGGCGACCCAACCCCGGTGTCGGCAAACGGAGTCCGGCCGCCATGTAGTCCACGACCACCGCCAACGTCCACAGGGCCAGACGCGCCGTACCGTGCGCCACGGCTCCTGCGATCCACGGCACCGCGGACAAGCCGGACCAGAACAGCAACCTCAGAAAGACGCGCTGCGCCTCGTGGCCCCGCACCAGCAGCGCGAGAACGGCGCTGACGCCAAGCTGAATGGCGACGTACGCGCCCGCGAAGGCCCAGCCCCACTTGCCGAACGCCTCCGGCACCGCAGCGGCCATCACCAGGACGCCAAACATGGACGCGATGACCAGCAGCTGTATCGACGGTCGCTGCGGATCGAACCTGTCGGTTGCCCCCGCGACGCGGGACCAGACCCACCACAGGGCCAGCAGCAACACCAGCGTCCGGAAGATGCCACTCCACGTCATATTCTCAAACAGCCACTGGTTGTGCCGGAACAGCCCGAAGACGAACACCACGTCGAAGAGCAACTCCAGGAACGTTGCCTGCTGCGCCTGCCCGGGGCTCCGCAGCAGTCCGCCCGCTCGACTCGTCGCCATAGGCTCGCCCGCTTCTGCCGTTATTGTCGCTCTTGAACTAGTCGTACCATCCAGCGGCTGTGGTGGATGCGGATGTGCGGCCATGGTCTGGGGTCAAGTGACGGCGTGCTACCGGCAGGGAAGCGTCAGCCAGGTCCTGATACCGATCTGTCACGCAGGTCCCGAGACCGGACACACCGTCACCAGAATCCCCGTTCAGGGTTTCTGTACGTCTTAAAGGCGGCCCGTGACCGGCCGCAGGCGCCGCCGCCGGGGCGCGCGCCGGCCGCTGTCGCTCTGCGACCGTCACGCCGGATGCCCGGCGGCTGGCGCGGACAGCGGGAAGCCCGGAGGCTCGGCTCAGCGCTTGCCGGCCAAGGCGGCGATGGCCATCAGCCCTTGGAGGATCGCGGCGAAGGGGGCACTCACCCCGGAGACAGTAGCGACCGTCCCAGCCGGCCGGCTGCCGGCGACATGGTTCAAACGCCGCCGGCGGCCGGCTCCGCACCGGGGAGCCGGGTCCGTTCCGGGACGGACGTGACCGGGCGAGGTTGGGTCAACTGCGCCACTGTGCCGGTGTCCGTCGGGGGCGGTCCACGAGCGGGTTGCGGTGGCTTCCTAGCCTGGGATCGATACCCGACCGACCCGATGGAGACAGGACTTGACTAGGCGTCATCCTGGCAGGCCGAGGCAGGGTCGACCCGAAACGCTGCGAACCGGCTCGACAGACCCGGATCTGAGCAGTGCCGTCGTCACTATTTCGGCGAGACTGGACGTTCTCGAGAAGGCTCAGAGCGCGCCGCGGCGCCTATGGTATCGGGACGCGTCTGTGGTGGTAGCAATTCTGGCGCTGCTCATATCATTGACTGCTTCGTACTTCGGTTGGAAGCAGAACGGCGATCAGCAAGAGTTGGCAGCGCGGTCGGAGCTGTCGCAGCTCATCCAGCGAATGACCGCTCTGCAGCGCGATGGTTCCGAAGATATTACCGACGCGGACGGCCAGCGAATCGGTGTGACGGAACGTGGGGATGCGGTAACCGAGACCTTGGCGCTGGCTGGGCAGGCAGCCGACATAATCGATCATCTCGACGACGGCGGAACGGCGTCGGAGTGCTATGCGGTGGCGCTCGCCTTCAAATTCGTGAGTGAAGATGGGCGGACGGCAGAGTTCGCGGAAAAAGGTCTGAGGAAAGATCCGCCACATTTGACGTTGCGCATAGGCCTGCTCCACGTGAAAGCGTGCAGCAATTTCAATTTGGGCAACTACGAGGTCGCCAGAGACGCGATGAGGGCGGCGATTGGCGCCAGGGACTCTCAATCGGGGCTCATCAGGGCATATGGCGAACTGCATTCGTACACCTATTGGGCGGACCGGGAGCGCACAACCGGAAGCTGCGATGAATGGGAAATGGCTATCGGCAAAGCCAGATCGTTGCTGGAGGAGTTGGCCGCGAACAAGGCCGCGCGGGAGCGAGCATCGCAGTGGATCAGAGCGGTTGACAGCTGCCCCGATTGAGGGGCTGGTCTAGGAATCTCACCCAGCTCAGTCAGCGCGAGGCGGCGACCAACTCCGGACGGCACGGGGGCGGTTTGAGCGACCGTGACGGGTCGCGTTGTCGAGATCCAGATCCGATCAGCGCAACCCGCGAAGCTCGCCACGCCGGGACCCATGGTCGCGAGCACGACGTAGCGCGCGTAGAGGCGGTGACTCCAGGTGCCTGCGGATCAGTTGCCGACTCAGTCGATGCGGTCGCTCAGGCCCAGCACCTTCGGGTCGTCACTCGGGAAGCTGCTGGGCATGCCCGGCACATCGATGGTGCGCCCGTAGACGCCGGCCAGGAACTCGACGGCACCGACCGGGAACTCCGACCAGTCGCCGTTGGCTCCGCGGACGACCACCGGCCAGGCGTCCGGGTCGGGATAGCTCGTCCTCCAGTAGAAGGCGTCCCCCGAATCGGAATTCGCCCAGCAGACCAGGCCGCCCGGCTCCGGGTAGGGAACATAGTTCTCGGTGTCATCCATCTCGTACAGGTCCTGAAGGATCTCGGACGAGTACCGGACCCCGGACGCCCACGCCGCCTCTGCGCCGGGCCGAGGAATGGACACCGTGAGGAAATCGTCGATGATCAACGTCGGGTACGCCTCTGCCAGGGAGCGGTAGTCGGAGGGCAGAGCCGTCCCGAGGTCCGCCCCGAGCGCGGCCCAGTCCACGCTACGCCGCGCCGGCGCACGCCACTGTGTCATCGACGGAAGCGCGGCCTCCAGCTCTTCGACCCTCAGCATTCCGCCTGCCAATCCGTGCTGCTCTCGCCCATAACGCTCTCGGACGCTACTCCGTCCTCGGTGTAGGCAGGTTGGTGCCGGTCTCGCCCTGCCTGCCCGGGGCGGGTGTTCAGAGTCAAGCGGATGTGGCGGTCTGTGCGATCAACGCCGTGCCGGACGCGATGAGGGTGGCCGCGACCATCACCAGGACCAAGCGGGTCAGGATCCGGCCGGAACGTGCCCCGACGATGGGGGCGTACAGCTTCTGTTCGGCTCGGACGAACCGGCCGGGCAGCAGCAGGATGGCCACCCCGGCGAGTAGGAGTGCGGCACCGGCGACAAAAGGCATGAGGCACCTCCTCCACCGATCATAGTTCCAACGAGGGGCTCGCTCGCCGTACACAGGAGAGCAGCCGAGTGAGCAGCCGAATCGGCGAGCATGAGCGGACGATCGGGGACGGAGACGCCCTGCCCGGCAAGACGGACCGCTGACATCTGCGACTGACATCAACGAAGCCGGCTGTCGGCGGACTCGTTCGGATGCGTGCGGCGGTCAGTTGGTCGCTCCGTAGCCCGGTGGTACGGTGCACGCGTGTCAATGGTTGACGCGGATTGGTGGTCAATGCTCCGGGCGCTGGACGAGCCAGTTGCGCCACCGGAGAGCATTGGACGGGAGTCGATCCTGCGGGCCCTGGTAACGGGGACCATGCCGGAGCCGATGTTTGGGGCGTTGAACCAGCGGGTGGCACGAGGTGAAGGCGATGGCCTGGAGGTGCGACGCGACTTCGACCACGCTGGGACCCAGGGCCGGTTTGAGCGACTCACAGCGCGGTTGAGCGAAACCTACGGTTGCCCGTGCGACTCAGCGCTGGCCCAGGACTCCGCCTGTTTCGGCAGCATCCAGATCCCCGCCGAGGCCAGCCGCAGCCACACGAAGCGCACACGGATTCCGCTGCCCTTGGTCGTGAGTGTGAGCGCGGTGGGTGGCCTCGCCACGTACGCAGCGTCCAGTCCGAGCGACCAGAAACCTTACCTGCACCCCGACGACCGGCGGCGGATCGAACAGGCTCTTGCCGGACTCGGTTATCTCGTCGTGCCCGGGCACATCCTCGCCGCGCCATACGACGGGCCCAACGGCTGGGTCTTCGGCCCGGGAGCCGATGCGACTTGGTTCACTCGGTTCTTCGACCATTTATGAATACGCAGGAATCCCGCCGCACGAACGGGGCGCGCACGTCAGAGCCGATTGGTGCCGTGAGACCTGGCGAGCCCCGCCCCGGCTGGCAACCGGTCCTGGCTGGCATTGGTCTGGCTGGGCTCGGTCACCTGCTGGCCATCGCCGCGATGGGCGTCGCTGCGCGGTTGGCCGGTGGCGCTCGCGGAAGCGATGTGGACCTCGACGCAGGCGGTCGCTTCGGCGTCGTCTACGCAATGCTGTGCACGTACGCGGTCATGCAGACGTTCCTGTTGGCCGGCGTGCTCCTCCTGTCCGCGTACGGTGGCCAACGCTTGAAGGTGGGGCTTTTCGCGGGCTGGGGTGGCGGCCTGGTGTTGATCGTGGGGGTTGTTGCCTCCTGGTTCGTGCCCGGCGCCGCATAGCTGTCGACGGCAACGCGAGTTTCGTGGTCTAGGCTGCGTCGCCATGGATGAGCCGCGCGGGTCGGGGGTCCTTCGTCACCAGCCGCTGCACGGAGGGTTCGTGCCGGCGCGGGGGCCGCGGCAGGCCTTCGCAAAGGCGATCGATCGACACATCGAGGAGTACTTCGGGCCCGTCGAGTTCGTCTATCACGAGATCGCCTCGCACCTGGTCGGTGTGCACGTCCACGTCGTGGGACCGACCGAGGGACGCCCGTACCGGACGCTGATCACGTCGGGGATGAGTGAACTGCCGATGACGGTCCCGGACGGCCACGACCTCAGCCCGTACGCCGAACTGATGCTCAGCCTGCCGCCCGACTGGCCGCTGACCGAGGTGACCGGGCTGGGCGAGGAACCGAGCGGCTGGCCGGTTCGAGTCCTCAAGGAGATCGCTCGACTGCCGCACGAGTACGGGACCTGGATCGGCGAGTGGCATTCGGTGCCGAACGGCGACCCCGCCCTGCCGTACGCCGCCGGTACCCCGTTCGCCGGTGTCGTCGTCACGCCGATGCTGCGCGTGGCCCCCGAGGCTCGGACGATCGAGGTCCCCGACGGCAGCCGGATCACGTTGCTCGCGCTGATCCCGCTGCACCTCGATGAGCTGGGTGTCAAGATCGAACGCGGGACTTCTGCCCTCATCGAGGTGCTCGATCGTGGTCGTATCACCGAGTTGCTGGACCCGGACCGCCCCTCGTACGCCTGAGGAACCGAACCGACCCTGTGCGGGCGTTGGCGACTCTCACATGAAGTTGCGGGTGTGCAACGCGGAGATCGCGGCGGCCTCGTCGGCCGGGAAGCCGATGTATTCGAGCCGCCTGCGGCGGCCCTCGTCCATCGCCTGTTGCAGACGGAGCACCTCCTGCCAGCCGTGGCGGATCG
Organism: Micromonospora sp. NPDC005367; assembly: GCF_040606825.1. Lineage (NCBI taxonomy): Bacteria > Bacillati > Actinomycetota > Actinomycetes > Micromonosporales > Micromonosporaceae > Micromonospora > Micromonospora sp. NPDC005367. The sequence continues at coordinate 159,783 of NZ_JBEXFP010000009.1, forward strand.
CCGTCGGTGTCCAGGACCCGGCGGCGAGGATCACCAGCGCGTCGAAGACCTGCTTGTTCAGCCCCGCGGTGTCGGCCAGCGCCGCGCGACGCCGTTCGACGGCCGTACGCAGCCGGTGCAGGAAGGCGCGATCCGTGCGGACGACGTGCGCGGTGTGGGCGACCCCGAAGGCGACGTGACGAGCCTCGTCGCGGGCGGCGAGCCGGGTGACGTCCGCGGTGACCCGGTCCGGTGCGTGCCGGTGCAGGAAGTGCAGCAGATCCAGGAAGCTGCCTTCGCCCAGAACGGAGAGCAGGAACGAGGCGAGGGTGAAGTCGGGCTCCTCCAGCAGGGTCTGCAGGGACGCCCGGCCACCGGCTCCGGAGAGCCCGAGCGTGTCCCGGTGGAGCAGGGCACGGCGGGTGAAGATTTCCACGTGCCGGGCCTCGTCCGCGGCCTGCGCGGCGAGCAGTTGCATGACCTCGCGGAAATGCGGATGCAGCCGGGACAGCAGCCGGGCCGGGATCATCAACGCCGCCTGCTCGTTCTCCACCAGGTAGGTCATCACCTGGACGACCGCGTCTTCGACGCTGTCCGGCAACGACACGGCCGCCGCCCAGTCCACCGCGGTCGCCGGATCCCACTGGTTGGCCGTGGCCTGGGCGTACAGGCGTGGAGCGAGGTCGGCCCAGACCAGGTCGCGGTCGACCCAGTCGACCGCCAGGGCAGGGCCGCCGGGCTCCACCAGCGCGCCCCGGGCGGCCAGCCCCCACCGGCGGCTGGCGTGTGCGACGACGTCGTCGGCCGTCCGGCCGGCCCGTTGCGCGCCTTGCCAGCGGTCCAGGTCGGCCCGGCCCCGGATGACGGTCGGCGTGTCGGCCGCCGGATCGAGCCGGTGCCCCTCGGCGCGGCACCAGGCGGCCAGGTGCACCGTGAGTGCCGGATGACGACCGCGCACCACCAGCCGGTCACCGGGCGTCAGACCGGCCAACGCCCGGTCGATCAGCAGGTGACCGCCGGCGTCCAGGCTGAGATCCTCAAGGTCGATAGCCGGCAGCACCGAGTGCTCCCTGTGGATCGTAGAAGTTGGTCTCGGTGACCGCCCGGTCCAGCGCGGCGTAGCGGTCGGTCCGGCCCGGCAGCCACTTCTTCAGTCCTTCCAGGTCCAGCAACGGCCGGGCCGTGTCGTCCGCGTGGGACATGCTGAGCAGCAGCTTGCCGAAGTGGTCGACGAGCGCCGGGTCTGCGGCCGGCCCGGCGGTCAGATTGCAGTGGTCGTACGGCTCGGTCTTGGCGAGGACGCGCACCGAACCCGCAGGTAGCGTGCCTTCCCGCCCGAACAGCAGCAGGCTCGCGTCGATCAGACAGGCGGCGTCGGCACGTCCGACCCGCAGCGCCTGCGCCGCGTCGCGCTCCCCACCGACGTGATCGCCGTGCAGACCGACGCCGACGTCGAACCGGAGCAGATCGATGTCGACGTCCGGGTCGAGGCCGGCGGCGCGCAGCAGCGCCAGTGGCAGCAGCGTCGCCTGGGGTGAGTCGATCGCACCGACGGCCACGGTCCGGCCCCGCAGATCCGTCAGCGTGCGGTGCTGCGAATCGGCCCGAACCACGATGACAGAGGTGAGGTCACGATCGGTGTCACGCATCGCGACCGCGCGTACGGTCGTGCCCTGCGCGTGGGCCAGCCGCTGGGCGCGCAGCCAGGCCAGCGGAGAGTTCCAGGCCACATCGATCCGGCCGGCCAACAGGTCCTCCACCTGCCGTTCGTACTGCGAGTACAGGACGAAGTCGAGGTCCAGTCCGCGGTCCCGGAACCAGGAGCGGAAGCCGGCCCAGATGGTCACGACCTTCGGGTCGTAGGCGACGGCGCCGAGCAGCAGGGTGTCGCTCATGCCTCGGGTCCGTCCAGCAGCGGTAGACCGCTCAGCGCCCGCCCGACGAAGTCCAGCAACGCCGACGTGGTGGGGGCCATCACCCGGGCGGCCCGGGAGTCCCGGAACCGACGTTCGATACCCAGTTCCTTGCGGAACGCGGCCCCGCCGCACGCCGTCATCGCCAGGTCGGCGACCTCGGCGGCACTGCCGTCGGCCGCCGCCTTCACCTCCAGGACGAGCAGTTGGGCGTCGGTGCGTCCCTGCTCGATCGCGGTCAGCGTGCCGTCGAGGAGCGCCGCCGTGCGATCGGTCTCGATCCGCATCCGGGCCAGCATCGCCCGGGACTCCGGCCGCTGCGCCAGCGACCGGTCCAGGTGCTGGAGCCGGGTGCGGGTCAGGTGGTCCGCCGTCTCCCGGGTCACGGCCTGCATCAGTCCGACGCTCGCGGCGGCGTTGAGCAGGAGGAAACAGGGCAACACGGCGCTGAGCGCGAGGTCCAGGCCGGCGCCGTCGGCGCCGAGCCGGGCACTGTGCGGCACCACCAGGCCGGCGGCGGTGACCGGGCGGGAGTCGTTGCCGCGCAGGCCGAGGCCGTCGAACTCCGGGCCGATGGACAGCTCCGCCTCGCCGGTCGTGACCAGCCACAGCGTCATCGGTCCTGGGGCGACGAGGGGACGGCTCGACCAGACGTAGCTGTCCGCCTGGCCGGCTGAGGTGACCCAGCTCTTGCGGGCGTCCAGGCGTACCTGGTCACCCTCGTCGGTGGCCGTACTCACCGGTGCCCAGAAGTGGCTGCGTGAACCGGCCTCGGAGAAGGCCAGCGTGCTCAGGTGACGTCCGGCGGCGATCTCACGCAACACGTCGCCGGATTCCGTGGCAGTCAACGCGGCCACCGCGCTGTAGTGCATCATCACGACCATCGCGGTGGACCCGCAGGCCGTCGAGAGTTGCCGGATCACGTCGGTGGCGGCGCGGAGGTCCTGCCCGCCGCCGCCGTACTCGGCCGGCACCGTGAGTGCGAGCAGGCCCGCGTCGGCCAGCGCGTCAACGGCCTTGCGCGGAAAGGTGGCGGACCGGTCGACGTCCCCGGCCTGGGGTACGACGATCTCCTCGATGATCCGGCTCAACGACTCCTGATGTCCCATGTTTCCTCCGCAGATGCAGGCTGAACCGACCTCTGGCGGTGCCAACGGTGCTGGATCCGTGTGGGATGGGGGACTAACCTCCACCGGCCCGGTGGACGTATGGCGTAAGACGGCCCGAACTTGAGAGGCGGCAGGCAGTGCTTCAGGCCGGGCGGCACGTCGGTGTTGCTGGATTGAGCAACAGCGTAGTTACCGAACGCGACGACTGGAAGGGTGCGGATCCAATCCCCGGCGACCTCGTGACCGCCCATCCGCGCTGCGCCCACGTCTACTACGCGTACGAGCACTCCCAGGCCGTCGAGTTGGCCGACGAGCCGTACGACCCGGCCGACACCTACCCGTACGAGCTCGGCACCGGCTGACCGGCCGCGCTCCGAGCCCGGCCGTCGGCCGTCCCGCAGGGTCTCATTCGTCCCGGAGCGCGTCGTCGACGCCGATCTCCCGTGGGCCGAGGCGGACCGGGTCCCGGCCGGAGAGCAGGTCCAGCGCCGCCTTCACGCAGGCGCCGTACTCGCGGGCGGAGCTGACCCGCCACCGCCTGGCGTTCCGCTTGGCCGTCTCGTCGCCCACGCCGTTGGCGTCGATACCGAGGCGGCGGCAGAGCGCCACGGCCCGGGGCAGGTGGAAGGACTGGGTCACCACCGTCGCGCGCTGCACCCCGAAGATCCGCTTCGCTCGCGCACACGAGTCGTACGTGTCGAAGCCGGCCCGGTCCAGCACCACCTTCCGCGCCGGCACGCCCCGGTCGACGAGCCACCGCCGCATCGCGCCGGGCTCGTTGTAGTCGGCGTTCATGTTGTCGCCGGACACCAGGATCGCCTGTACCCTGCCGGCCTCGAAGAGCCGCTGGGCGATCTCCAGCCGGGCGGTGAGGAACGGTGACGGCCTGCCGTGTGCGTCCACCTTGGTGCCCAGGACCAGGGCGACCGGCGCGTCCGGCACGACGGCCTCGTCGTAGATGTGGCCCTCCGCGCCGCCGCGGATCCACACCACACTCGCCACCGTCCCGCCGCCCACCAGCACCGCGGCGACGACCGCCGCGAGGAGCGCACGGCGGACGAGCCGCCGATTCTTCCCGCACCACCGGCCGGCCGCGACGATTCGTCCCCGCATGCCGCGGAATTATTCCGTTCCGCAACGGCCCGCGGACAATGACGTAGGAGCAGCGCCGCGACGGAGATAGGGACGATCACGTGATCCTCCGATAAGCGCCGGGTGGCCTGGGAGCCCTCCGCGCCCACCGTGCCGGCCGCCGGACGGACCGAGGTGTCCCGGTGACGGTGGTGTGTCGCGCCGGAGGAGAAAGGCGAGGAGCAGCCGGCCGCACTGCATGCGCAGGGAACCGCACCCGCGCGGTGGCGCGGGGGACCGAGCTCACCGAGTTCGGATCGTCGCTCGTCGTACCCGGATGGCCGGTGGCCGCGGACGGTCGGCTAGGCTCGACCGTCAATGAGACCAATGTGGATGATCTAGTCCAATGGCGACGGCAGTGGCCCGAATCGGTGGTGGCGTCGACATAAGTGGCGGCCGTCGGCGACGTCGACGGTTGCGGCCAGCGTGGGGTGGGCCGAACCGAGCGAAGTCGGGAGCGTATTCCGATTTGCGGCCCTATGGAAACTCGGGGTTGCTGCCGAAGGGCCGGGATGCTACTGCGGCCTTACGCTCCAGCTAAATGTCGGCTACCACTCTTGAGATCAAAAAGTTCCGCTACGGGATTGATGTGCGTCGTCTCGGACAGTAATGTCTCTGGCGGGGATCATGACTTCCACCGAATCCGACATTGTCGGTTGTCGGTCTGTGCTGCTCGGCGGACCCTGGTGGCAGCCTGAAAAGGCAGGACGGAGAGGGGGGCGGCGACGGTGCCGCGAGCCGTGCGCGTGTAATTCGAGTAAACAACGATCAAACCGCAAAGGAAAATCGTGAGCCCCCGTATCAACATAGTCCTTGGTCTGATCTGCTCAGCAATCGCAATCTCGATCCTGGCAGTTCATGTGCCGCACTATGCAATGGTAGCGTCAATCTCCGTCATCCTCATTCTGGCGGTCTGGCTCTCTCTCGTCATCAGGGCAATGAGGGGGCGGTCCCGTGCATCTGGGTAGCAGGCAGTGCACTCATTGAGCTCGTGGCCGTAGGTGTGGGGTCAAGGCCTTCTTCTTCTTCTTCTTCTGAACTGCCACGGAAGCTGTGTGGGTCAGGCGTGTTCCTCATAGCCGTAGCGGCTGGCGAGAAAGGCCGTGCAGCCCCCACAGGCTGATCGCGAGCCAGCCGGGTTGGAATGGCCGCGAATTTGGTGAAACGGTCGTTATGTGGGTTGCTTCTGGCCGGGTCGATGTCATGAGTGACATGACAACTCCGGCGCCTGCATCGGCGATTCCCTCATTTAATGCGAGCTGAAGTGCAGATCCCGGGTGGGCGCTGCTATTGAGGTCAGCTCATGACTCCCAAAACGGCCCGAGCCAGGCCTGCCGAAGACCAGGGAGTGGTCACAAACCGCTGGGTGCCCGTATAGTTCCGCCGCTTGAGCGGGTGCTCGATCGGATAATCGCTGGCATCCTCGGGCGAGGCGGGAAAGTATCTCGTTTTATGCTGCACGAGAACGAGATCCGGGTCGACGAGGACGTCGCCCGGTCCCTGCTGAAGGACCAGCGGCCGGAGTGGGCCGACCTGCCCGTCGTGTTCGCCGGGTCGGGCACGGACAACACCATGTACCGGCTGGGCGACGAGCTGCTCGTACGGCTGCCGCGTACCGCCGGCAACGCGAAGGCGTTGCGTAAGGAACGGACGTGGCTTCCTCGGCTGGCGCCGCACCTGCCCTGCCGCATCCCGGAGCCCGTCCACGCCGGGGAGCCGACGTCCAGGTTTCCCGCCGCCTGGTCCGTCTACCGCTGGATCGACGGCGGGATCGCCAGCCCGACGACCGTCACCGACTGGGCGATGTTCGGCCGGGACCTGGCGACGGCCGTGCATAGCCTGCACTCCGTCGACCTCATGGGCGCGGCCCGCGAGGGCGAACTCAGCTGGTACCGCGGCGGCACCCTGGAACCCTGCGACGAGTCGGTCAGCCGGAGTTTCGCGGAGTGCCGGGACATCGGCGGCCTCGACGTCGCTACGCTGCGACAGCTGTGGCGGAGCGCGCTCGCCCTGCCCGAGCCGACCGGCCGGCACGTCTGGCTGCACGGGGATCTGCGGCCCGCCAACCTCCTGGCCCACGGGGGCAGGCTCCACGCGATCATCGACTTCGGTGGTCTCTCGGTCGGCCACCCCGACGCCGAACACGCCCCGGTGTGGGACCTTCCCGCCGAGGCGCGGCAGGCGTACTGGGACAGCGTGGGCCTCGACGACGTGACGTGGTTGCGTGCCCGGGCCTGGGCCATCTGCGTCGGGATCAGCGGAGTCCCGTACTACTGGGACACGTACCCGTCGTTCGCACGCGAGTGCCTGTCCCGGCTGACGGTGATCCTCGACGACGCCCGGCGTCGCTGACCGGCTACCGGGTGGCGGCCGCCCCGGCCCCGATCACCCGACGACCGCGCTGCGGCGCTCGATGAGCGTCACGTCGCGCCAGGCGCCGTGGTGGCGGCCGATGCGACGGCGGGTGCCGACGGTACGGAAGCCACAGGCCGCGTGCAGGGCGAGGCTGGCGGTGTTCTCCGGAAAGACCCCGGACTGGATGGTCCAGATTCCGGCCTGCTCAGTGGACGCGATCAGCGCCTCCAGCAGCGTGCGCCCGACCCCTCGACCTCGCGCGTCCGGGTGTACGTACACGGAGTGCTCGACGACCCCGGCGTAGACGCACCGGTCGGACACGGAAGAGCAGGCGACCCAGCCCAGGACCCGGCCGGCCGGATCGACGGCGACCCAGCGGTGCCCGGGTAGCCGGGTGGCGGTGAAACGGTCCCATGTGGGCGGCTCGGTCTCGAAGGTGGCGTTGCCGGTGGCGATGCCGAGCCGGTAGATGTCGAGCACGGCGTCGGCATGCCGGTCGTCCAAGGTGGCGATCGCGATCCTGCTGGCGCTCATCGAGCCTCCTCCCACGAAGCGAGGGTACGTCGCGCAGCGGCGTACCCGACAGCAGCGGACCAGACCTGCGGCGCCGGATCGTGGCGGTCGGGCCCGCGGGGTGGGTGTCGCCGCGGGCGGTGCCGACCTGTGCGGCGCAGCCCAGCAGGTGGCGCTGGGGTGCCTGCCTCCCGGTGGCGGCCGTGGTCCGTCGGGGCCGGGGGGGGGGGGGGGGGCCCCCCCCCCCGGCGGGGGTAAAATGGTTTTAGCGCCCTGCAAGTTTTACAAAGCCCCGGGGAAGGAACCGGGCACGCGGGGCGG